>CAMDSZ010000159.1 GCA_945906945.1 Akkermansia muciniphila | reverse complement strand
CCGTCAGACGGAGGCGGCGTTTAGCGCGGATGAAGGCAGCCGGTTTGTGCTGAAGGCGGGGATCGCGCAGGGAGTGGAGGGGAGCGTGAGTTATCAGTGGCGCAAGAACGGGGTGGCGCTGGTTGGCAAGTCCGGCTCGATTGCGCGCGCACCGTACGCGGTGGAATTGGTGTTCGATCCGGTGTCGGCCGGTGATGCGGGCCAGTATGATTTGGTATTAACCAACAGTATTGGAAGCGCGGTGAGTGCGGGTGTGACCGTTGGGGTGAATTTGAAGCCTGTCATCGTGTCGCAACCGCTGGCGGTGACGGCGGGGGTTGGCGCGGCTGCGACATTCCGTGTGGGAGCAAGCGGGGCCGGTCCGCTGGGGTACGCTTGGTACCGCAACGGGGTGTTGTTAAGGGATGCAACGGAATCGGCGTTGTCGGTTGCGAGCCTTGTGATGGATGATGATGGCGCTCGGTTCGAGGTGGAAGTGAGCAGTCGTCTTGGAACGGTGAGAAGCGGCGCGGCGCGGCTCACGGTGTTGCCGGCGGATATTGCGATAGTGCAGGCGCCCGAGTTTGCAGCGAATGCCGGGGTGCACGGGAGAAAGAATGTGAAGCTGGCGGTGCAGGCGGTTGGATCCGGGGTGTTGGGGTATCAGTGGCGCAAGGATGGCGAACGCATTGAGGGAGCGACGGGAGCGGAGTACGTGCTGGCCGAGTTGGGGAACAAGTCGGGCGGGGTGTACGATGTGCTGGTGAGCAACGGGGTGAGTTTTGTGACGAGCGCCGGAGCGCAGTTGGTGATGGATCCGACGATTGAAAGCGTGAGTATTCCGAGCGTGGTGAATCCGGGTGATGGCGTGCGGATGCAGGTGAGCGCGGTGTCGGCGGGCGGAACGCTGAGTTACCAGTGGGAGCGGCGGCGGGCGGGCGGGACGTTTGTGGCTGTGGTGGATTCGGAAACGATATCGGGCGGCACGAGCGAAGCGCTGGTGCTGAAGGCGGCTGCAGCGGGGGATTCAGGAGATGGAGACACCGGCGAGTACCGGGTGCGTGTGCGCAGTGATTTAAGCGAGGCGTTGAGTGAGGTTGCGCGGATGGAAGTGCTCGCGCCTGCGCGGATCGTGACCGAGCCCGTGGGTGGTGTGGTGAACGAGGGATCGGCGTTTGCGCTGGAGGTGAAAGCCGAGGGTGGCGGGACGCTGGTGTACCGCTGGTTGCGCGACGGGGTGTTGTTGAATGGAGCCGGAGCGGGCGGAAGCAGGCTGGCGTTTGCGAAGGTGGAAGCCTCGGATGCCGGGGTGTATCAGGTGGAGGTGCGCAATGCGGCCGGGAGCGCGTTGAGCGCGCCTGTGGTGGTCGGGGTGAACGCGAAGCCGAAGATTGTCGAGGGACCGCGTTCTGCTGTGGTGAGCGCGAATGGGAATGTGAATTTGACGGTGGTGGCGCAGGCCGCGGGGACTATCGAATACCAGTGGTATCGCAAGGATGGGTCGGCGCGTTTGCTGATTGCGGGGGCGCGGGAATCGACCTTGCAGGTGACGTCGATGAGTGTGAGGGATGCCGGAGTGTACGTGGTGGAGGTGAGCAACGGGGTTGGGAGTGTGGAGGCGCAGGCGTCGCTTGCGCTCGCCGTGGAGGGTGGCGCTGGAGGAGGTGCGGGTGGAACTGGCGGAACGGGAGTGGGCACGGGCGGCCAGGTGAGCGGAGAGCTGCAGGGACGCTGGTGGGTGTACGAGGTGTACGCGAAGGGCGGCGTGGAGGTGGTCGGACATTGGGTGTACGACCGTGAGGAGCAGCGTTCGGCGTGGATCAGTGCGGCCGGTGGCGAGGTGGTGCGCTGGGAGACGGCGGACCAGCTGGTGGAGGAGGCGGCATTGTCCGCGAGCGGAGAGTTCAGCGTGATGGGTTCGCGTGCGAGCCAGTCGGCGTTGTCAGCGTGGGAGTCGTTTGATTTGGCGGGTGTGCCTGCGGTGGAAGGGGACGCTTCGGTGTACGGAGCGCCGGCGCTTTTGAGTGGTCACGACGGGAAGTCGGGCGCGGGGGTGGAGTTGAAGTGGAGCAACCAAAAGGCGGAGGACGCCGGGGTGTTCCTGAGCTGGGAGGCGGTGCTGGGGATGTTCGAGCGGGTGGATTGATAGATTTGGGTTTGGGTGCTTTCGTCTCGATTTCAGGGGGATCGGGGGAGTCGTGGAAAAGAGGATTGGTGGCTGCCGCGGCAGTCGGTCCTTTTCATGCGGCGGGTGGCTGGTTAGTTTCTAAAGGAAGCGGTGTCCGGGGGTTGGTTGATTGAAGATCCGGGTTGAGAAATGACCTGAATCTTTGATTCCCCTGAAGTCGTTCTCTCCCTCAAAAAACACGCTTTCGCGAGCAAACCCCAAGTTACATGCGCAAATCCCCCCTGATTGATGCGCTCTATGCGCTTTATGCGCTGATAGCTGGGATGGGCTGGCAGACCTTGAAGGGCGAGGTGCCGGAGTCGGGAAAGGCGGCACGGGAGTTCTTTCAGGCCGGGCGGATTGCCGAATTGTCGGAGTTGGCATCGTCAGGGTTGCGCTCCAGGATTCTTGCGCAGCCTCTGGAAGCTTATCTGGCGGGCGAGGCGCTTTTGGCATGCAACCGTTCGGCAGATGCGCTGGCCTTGGCCGCTGAAATGGAGACTGCTTTTCCCCGTGGCATGGTCGGGCCGTTTCTGCGGTTTCGGGAGGCGGAACAGTCTGGACGCACTGGCGCAGCGCGTGAAATTGCAACGGAACGGATCAACCGACCTGATGTCACCGGATACTGGTGGGGGCGTTCTGCACTGGACTGGGCGTTGTTGGGAAAGCTGAAGCAGGCGGCAGGGGTCGATGCAAAAGTGGTATTGGAGACCTGCTTTGAGCGTGCGTTGCGAGATGACCCCAACTGCGAAGAGGCCTGCGTGTTCGCGGTGGAGCTCGCATTGAGCTGCGGGGACGCCGAGCTTGCATCAAGCCGCGTGAAAGACGGGCTCAAACGGTTTCCAAAGAATACGACTTTGATGGCCCTTTGGGGAAGGGCGCTCCAATGGAGTTCTCCAAAGGAGGCCGCTGACAAGTGGCGTATGGCCTTGGAATCAAATCCAAATCAGCCAGTGGCCCGCGCTTCGCTTGCTGAGACCGCATTCATCATGGAAGACGCGGCTGCGCTTCAGGAACATCTGAGCCTTTTGCCTGAATGGGACGCCGAAGCCGTGGCGCTCCGATTGGCGCGCTCCTACACCGGCTCCACCCAGCAAACACCCGGGCAGGTGCAAAAATTAATTGGGCAAAACCCTTGGGCGCTCCATCGGGCGGGAGTGTTGCTTTCAGCGCGCTACCGCTTTTCGGAAGGGGCCGATTTGCAAGGAAAAGCGCTGGCGCTTGACCCGGGTCTGCTGCCGGCAAAGCGCGCGCTTGCCGAGGATCTGCTGCGGCTCGGTCGCTCGGCGGAGGCTTGGCCGATGCTCGAGGAAGTCCATCGCCGTGACGGATACGACATCACTGCATTCAACTTGCTGGAATTGCGCGACAGGGTGGCGGGGTTCACCCGGGTGGAGTCCGAGCACTTCGAGGTTTGGATGGCTCCGGCGGAGGCGGCGGTGTACGGGGATCGGGTCACAAATCTGCTCGAACGGGCGTACGGCAAGCTCTCGGCGAAGTATCGTTTCAAGCTGGCGACTCGCACGACGGTGGAGATTTTTCCGGAGCAAAAAGATTTTGCGGTGCGCACGTTTGGGGTTCCGGGCGGGGATGGCTATCTGGGCGTGTGTTTCGGGCCTGTGATCACCGCTCCCAGCCCGGCATCGCCCCGGGCGGCAGGACACAGCTGGGAGGCGACGCTTTGGCATGAGTTCACCCACACCCTGACGCTGACCCTCACCCGGAACCGGATGCCCCGCTGGTTGAGCGAGGGCATCTCCGTCCATGAGGAACAGCAGGCGAATCCCGCGTGGGGCCAGCGCTTCCGGCCCCGCCACGCGGGACGTTTGCTCAAGGGTCAGTTTACCCCGGTTGAGCGCATGTCCGAGGCGTTTCGGACCGGAGACGGTGGTGAGCTTGATTTTGCGTATTTTCAAGCGGGTCTGATCGTGGACTGGATGGTCAGCAAGGCAGGGGGCGAGAAGCTCAGGGGCCTGCTTGATGACCTAGGCAAAGGCGCCGAAATCAACGCGGCGATCACGAAAGTTTACGGGCCGATGGAGCAGGTGAACGCAGACTTTTCAAAATACGCCGCAACGTGGGTGCAAGAAGTGGCTGGCACCCTCGCATGGAAGGTGTCGACGAAGGCGGTTGAGGAGAAGGAGGGGGATGAAAAAGGGGCAACTCAGAAGGCACTCGATAAGTTGGTCGGTGCGGATCGGGACAGTGCAGGGAAATCTGCTCGGAAAACATACGAGGATCTAATGCGCGAGGGGCAGCGGGCCTTTGCTTCCAAAGATCTGGAGACGGCCCGGGCTCGGTTTGAGGCGGTCTTAAGCGGGGCGCCAAGGATGCATGACAGCGAGGGCGCGTTGTATTGGCTTGTGAAAATTTATCGAGCGCTTGGGTTGGAGGAACGGGAGATTGAAACCCTTCAAAGTGCACTGAAGTCCAGTGCCGACTTTGGTGGTGCGCACGAGCGTTTGATTGAACTTTACGCAAAGAGAGAAGACTGGCCGCATCTTGCGCAAACCGCAGCAAGCTGCCTTGGCGTGAGCCCGATGTCGGTGCGGGTGCTGGAGGGGCTCGGCAGGGCGCACGAGCAGATGGGTAATCAGTCTGCGGCGGTGGACACATTTGAGCGGGCGCTCAAACTTGATCCGGAGCGGGCCCCGCGCTGGCATTCGAAAATCGGGACGCTGCTTCAGGGCACGGATCCGGTAGTTGCGCGGGGGCATTTATTGGATGCGCTAGAAGTCAACCCGCGCGACCGTTCCGCGCTGGAAGCGCTCGCGCGCATCGCGTCCAAAGCGCCGAAAAGCGCGGTTGGAAATTCGGGGGCGACGACGCCCGTTGATCAAAAGCAGGATTCGGCAGGACCTGTGGCACCGACAGCACCGGCGGCGCCCGCGTCAAAGGAGAGCGAGGGCAAATGAGGCGCGCATTGTCCAAATTTCGGAGGTCTATTGGGTGCGCGATGCTGCTGAGTTGCGCATCCGCGGGGTTCCTGTTCTCTGACGGGGTGCCGCCGCCAAACCCGAAAACCGCGCGGGAAGCATTGTCGGATCCGAACGAGGTTCCGAATTGGAAGAACCCTCCGGGGTACGAGAAAGACGTTTTTACCTTTGTTAGGCTGCGGTATCAGAACGGCGGGAGAACAGGTCGTCCGGGTCGCTACAATGTGCATCGCTGGGCAACGGATTATCCGGATGCAGACTTGAACCTTTCGTTCCGGTTGCAGCAGATGACCTCGCTGAAGGTGGATCCGGATGCGCGGGTTTTGCGGATGACGGATTCGGAGCTTTTCCGCTATCCCTTCGTGTATGTGGTGGAGCCGGGAGACTGGTTTTTAGAGGATGCAGAGGTTGAGGCTATGCGGCGGTATTTGCTGAATGGCGGTTTCATGATGGCAGACGACTTTTGGGGGGAGGATGAATGGGCTGGATTTGAGGCTCAGATGCGGCGGATTTTTCCGGATCGCGAGTGGAAAGAGGTGCCGCGCTCGCATGCGTTATTTCACAGTGTTTTTGATTTGCCGGAATCGTTGAATTTGCAGTGCCCGAATGTGCGCCTTGGCACGCTCAGTCAGTTCAACGGGGTGACGTGGGAGCGACCGGATGCTCAGGAGATGCATGTCCGCGCCTGGTACGACGACAAGGGCCGCATGTGCTCGATTGCCATGCACAACACCGACAACGGCGACGGTTGGGAGCGCGAGGGAGAGAACGAGTATTACTTCCGAGAGTTCTCCGAAAAGAAAGCGTACCCCCTGATGATCAACCTTCTGTTCTGGGTGTTGACCCATTAATCCAGTCGAGCCGCTCCAGTTCACTCCACGCATTTACCGAAGCCCAACCCATGACCGCAAAAGACGAAGCCTCCACATTTGAAACTCTTCTCGGCGCGCGCGAGCGGATCCACCACGAACTAGGGAAGGTCGTGATCGGGCAGAAGAACGTCATCGAGCAGATTTTGATCGCGATGCTTACGGGCGGAAACTGCCTCATCACGGGGGCGCCCGGGCTCGCAAAGACGCTCCTTGTTAAATCGCTCGCCCAGGTGTTCAGGCTTGATTTCAACCGGATTCAATTTACCCCCGATTTGATGCCTGCGGACATCACGGGGATGGAGATTTTGCAGGACACACCGGAGGGCCGGGCGCTGAGATTTGTGCAGGGACCGGTTTTTGCGCAGATGTTGCTGGCGGACGAGATCAACCGGACGCCACCGAAGACGCAGGCGGCTCTGCTGGAGGCGATGCAGGAAAAGCAGGTGACGGTCGCTGGGAAGCGTTACTCGCTGCCGAGTCCGTTCTTTGTGCTGGCGACGCAGAATCCGGTCGAGATGGAGGGAACGTATGTGTTGCCCGAGGCGCAGTTGGACCGGTTCATGTTCAATGTGGTGATTGACTACCTGCCGGAGGCGGACGAGGTGGATGTGGTGCAGCGCACGACTTCTCCGGCGGGCGAGGCGGTGGAGGGGTTGTTTGGAAGCGAGGACGTGCTCGCGTTTCAGCGGTTGGTGCGGACGGTTCCTGTTTCCAGGGAGGTGGTGTCTTTTGCGGTGCGGTTGGCGAAGAGGACGCGGCCGCAGGATAATGACGCCCCTGATTTTGTGAAAAAGTTTGTGAATTGGGGCGCTGGCACGCGCGCTGGACAGTGCCTTGTGATGGGGGCGAAGGTGCTTGCGATTTGGGGCGGCCGCTCACACGTGATCGAGGAGGATGTTATGGCACTGGCGCATCCGGTGCTGCGGCACCGCATTCAACTCAACTACAAGGCGGAGGCTGAGGGGGTGACCGTCGAGTCGATTATTCAACGGTTGCTGCGGGGAGGTATTTAAGACGATGGACGGCCGCATCAAACGCTGGTGGACGCGTCTGGCGAACATGACGTTCGGATCCCGTGGCAGCGCGGGTTCCGGGCCGGTCGGATTCGCTGGTGCACCGCGCCGCGGCGACGATGATGCTGCTCCGAGGCCCTGGCTGGACCTGCCAACCCTGATGTCGATTCAATCACTAGAACTGCGCGTGCGGCGGCTTGTGCAGGGGTTGCAGCGTGGTATCCATCGCAGTGTCAGGCGCGGTTATTCAAATGAGTTTAGTGAGTACAGGCCGTATGTGCCGGGCGACGACTTGCGGCACATGGACTGGCGCAGGATGGCCCGTACCGACCGGCCTTACCTCAGGCAGTACGAGGACGAGTCCGAATGGGGCTGCCTTGTGGTGATGGACTTGAGCGCCTCGATGGCGTTCGGTTCGTTGTCGTACAGCAAGGCTGATTACGGGCGGACGCTTGCCGGGACGCTTGGCGCGTTTTTGCACGGTCAGGGGGACGCCGTTGGGCTCTTGCGATTTGCCGCTGACACTGGGGATGCCGTTCCTGTGCGGCGCACGCAGCGGCAGATGTCGCGCTGGTGGTCGCTGCTTGCGGCGGCGCCAGGAGGCGACGGCACGGGTCTTGGGGCAGCCTTGGATTCCGCGCAGCATCTTATGCGGCGGCCTGGTCTTGTTGTGGTGGTGAGCGATTTTCTCGCGAGGCCTGAGGGCTGGAGGGAACCGCTGGGGATGCTGCGGGCTGCGCGCCATCAGGTGGTGTTGTTCGAGGTGCTCGATCCGCAGGAGATTCATTTTGACTATCAGGGTGACAAACGTTTCGAGATGCTTGAGGGACACCGCAGGGTGGACGTGGATGCGACGCAGGTGAGGGAGGGCTATTTAGAAAGGCTTCGTGCGCACCGTGCCTTGGTTCGTTCGGTGGCGGCAAGCCAGGGTGCCGCGTTGTTCGAGGCCCGGACGGACATGCCGATTGAGCCGCTGTTAAGAAACGCGCTATCGGGTGTCGCGAACCGGCGATCCGGCGCATTCGCCGGTGGGGCTTTGGAAAAGGAGAATCGGTAAATGGCTTTTCTTTCGCCCTGGTTTTTACTCGGACTATTCGCGGTGGCAGGGCCGTTGATCGCGCACCTGCGTCGTTTGAGCGTGCAAGACCGGGTCCAGTTCAGCGCCGTTGATTTCCTGCAACCGCGTCCGCCACAGTCGGCCAAGCGACGTTGGGAGGATATCGCGCTACTCATCGCGCGTATTCTCGCGCTGGCTTTGCTGGCGCTGGCTTTTGCCCGCCCGTATTTCAAGACTGCCGGCGGAGTGGATGCTTCAGCCGCGGGACGCACGAGACGTCTGGTGGTTCTTCTGGACCGGAGCGCAAGCATGCAGCGCGGCTCCGCGTTTACCGAGGCTTTGGCAAAGGTGCGGGAGATCGCTGCGAATTTATCTGATGGCGACGAACTGGAAATTGCGTGGTTTGACCGGAAGGCGCAGATCCTTCTCGGGAGCGAGCTCTGGGCGCAGACAGCCCGCGCGGAACGTCCGGCGTTGGTGGAGGGGTTGCTGGCGGGATTAAAGCCGGGCTTTGATCATGCACGTTTGGATGAAGCTTTGCGGTTTGCGGTTGAAGAGCACTCGGCTGTTTCGGAGCGGATCCAAACAGAGGTGGTGGTTGTGTCGGATTTTCAGGAGGGAACTTCGCTTGCGGGGCTGCAGGGATTCGATTGGTCAAAAGGGGTTGTTGTCCGGTTGGAGTATGTTCCCGCTGGGAATTCCACAAAAGCTCAGGGTGATACGGAGGGTGGTAAGCAGGGTGATACTTTTGTGCACTGGCTTTCTCCGGAGGGGCAGGAGGCGAATCCGGAGGCACCGTTTAGAATACAGGTGTCTGTAGATCCCGCGTTCAAGGGCGACAGGCTGAAGCTGCGAATGGAATCGGCGAATGCGATGGAGTGGTCGGCCGCAGTTCAGGCGGGACGTGTGACTACGCTGGGGGTGCCTGCTCCGCCTGTGGATTCGGGGTACATTCGCGTCGATGGGTCGCAGGATTTTGGGGCCGGGGCATGGGTCGCACGAGTGCCTCAGAAACGGGCTTTGGTTGCGGTGGCGGGTGTGGAGGAGTCGCAGCAGCGAACCGGGTCACGCTACTTCTTGGAACGCGCTCTTGCCGCCCTCGGCACCGGTCGGGTTGAGATGATGACGGCCGCTTCACTCCCTGCCGGGCGTGATGCAGAGGTGGCGCTCTGGCTTCTGGCGGGATCGGCGGATGCCGATTGGACGCGCAGGATGCGCGTCGCGCTGGAGAACGGCGCTACGGGACTTGCAACCATTGAAGACGCGGGCGACGGAAAGGCGTTGTCAGCGCTAACCGGCGGGATCGTGACGCTCACCGAGGCGGCACTCGATGGCTACGCGTTGCTTGGCATGACGGACAGG
>CAMDSZ010000158.1 GCA_945906945.1 Akkermansia muciniphila | reverse complement strand
CAGAGGCGGTGGTCCGTGTAGGGGCTAGGGTACCGGTCAAGGGCGCGATTGAAATAGATATGGATGCCCGTGACTGGGAGCGCCATGGTCACGGCTGCAACCCAAATTACGAGCATGTGGTACTGCACGTTTTCCTGAACCAAGGAAGGGACCGTTTTTTCACACGCACGCTCTCACACCGACAAATCCCGCAGCTTCACTTGGATGGTACGGCGTGCGCAGCGCTTCTCGGGCAAGTTGAGTTTTGTGGCCCGGTGCCAGCCTTGCCCGGACGCTGTTCGCACTTGATCCGCGAACTCCCTCAGGAACAAGTTTCCTTGATACTGCACGCCGCGGCCCGTCAGCGTTTTAACCGCAAGGCCGCTATCCTCTCGCGAACCCGCGAGGTGCATGGGGAGGGCGAGGCCATCTTTCAGGCGGTTGCGGCCGGGCTGGGATATGCCGGGAACGAACTGCCCTTCCGCCTGTTGTCCCAGCGCTTGCCGGCGCGGCGGCTGGCGGCCGATGCAGACTCCCGCGAAGCGCTTTTGTTCGGCGTGGCGGGATTCATCCCCGGCACTAACCTGCAGCAGCTCGGGCTCGAGGCGCGTGCCTATATTCGCCGTCTTTGGCGCCAGTGGTGGACACACCGCTCCGCCGAGGATGGTCTGCAAATTCCCCACACTGCCTGGCGTCTCGGTGGACAGCGTCCTCTCAACCACCCTCAACGCCGCCTTGGCGCTCTGGTTGCAATTCTCGGTCACTGGCGGGCCATCCGCCGCATGGCCGCTGCGCGGGAGTGGCGCTCGCTGCGGCGCATGCTGCTGGGTCTGAGCGACCCGTTCTGGGATTGGCATTACACTTTCGCCTCTAGGGCCTTCAAGCGACGCATGGCTTTGCTGGGCCACGAGCGCGTCCAGGATTTGCTCGTAAACGTTTTCCTGCCTGCGTTTGGGGACTGGCAGCCTCTTGAGACCATGATTACCTCCGAGCGAAGCCGGCGAGTCCGGGTGGCCGCCGCCCGTCTGCTAGCGGGCCGCCGCGATGTGTCCGATCTCCTTCGGGGCATGGTCGGGCAGCAAGGCCTGTTGGAGTTTTACGAGGGGTTCTGCCGATGCGACTCCTCGGACTGCAAAAACTGTTCGATGCCCGAGCAAATCAGCGGCTGGGAGGGCGTTTTTTCTGCAAAAACACTACCTAATTCCGCAGCGTTTTAACGCGGTGAATGAAAATAGGCTTCTTTTTGGGCGTCGCCTCCGTTGGATTGAGGCATGAGCTCCGAGCGCCATGCCACCCTCCGTCAGATTGTTCACGAAGTCGTCGAACACACCCCGGTTTTTGATATCCACACCCACTTGTTCGATCCCGCGTTTGGTGCGCTGGTTTCCTGGGGAATCGACGATCTGCTGACCTATCATTACCTCATCGCCGAATCGCTCCGCTGGACCCGGGGGTCCAACGATTTTTTCTGGGCGCTCAACAAAACCCAACAGGCGGATTGGATTTGGAAACAGCTCTTCATCGAGCGCTCTCCTGTTTCGGAGGCCTGCAGGGGCGTTGTGACCACGCTCCGGCTTTTGGGAATCGACCCCAAGGAGCGTGACTTGGCGGCGCTGCGCAAGCATTTCGAAAGCTGGAGCGCGGAAACCTACACCGACCACATCCTCAAAATTGCGGGAGTGCGCAAGGTGTGTATGACCAATTTGCCCTTCGATGATTCCGAGCGTGTGGTGTGGGAGCGCGGACTGAAGCGGCATCCGGCGTTTGTCGCGGCGCTCCGGTTGGATCCTCTCCTCTTGGAGTGGGACAAAACTGCCGCTCAACTGCACGGGTGGGGTTATGATGTACGCGGGGATCTTTCTGGGAAAACAATCGATGAGGTGCGCCGTTTCCTCGCGGATTGGACCCGCAAGATTGATTCGCAGTACTGCATGGTGTCGCTTCCGCCCGAATGGGCTTTTCCCGAGGAGTCGGTGGCAAACCGGCTGATTCAGGAGGCCGTGTTGCCGCATGGACGCGAGCACGGGCAGGCGTTCGCGATGATGATTGGCGTGCGCCGCGGGGTGAATCCGGCGCTGCGGATGGCGGGCGACAGCGTCGGTGAGGCCGATGTGGAGTCTGTGGAACGGCTCTGCGCTGAGTATCCGGACAATCAGTTTTTGTGCACCATGTTGGCTCGTGAAAATCAGCACGGTCTCTGCGTGGCGGCGCGCAAATTCAAGAATCTGCATGTTTTCGGCTGCTGGTGGTTTTTGAACAACCCGTCGCTCATTGAGGAGTTGACCCGGATGCGCCTCGAGTTGCTCGGGCTCAGCGTCACCCCGCAGCACAGCGACTGTCGGATCATGGATCAGCTTGCGTACAAATGGGCGCATTCCCGGCCGATCATTGCGGAGGTTTTATCCGAGAAATACTCAGACCTTGCCGACTCGAACTGGCAGGTCTCTCGTGCGGAGATTCAGCGCGATGTGCACGGGTTGCTCGGCGGCGAGTTTGAGCGGTTCATTTCAAGGTAAAATTTTCCAAAGCCGCTCCTCTTGTGGCGCTGCTTAGGCACAGCGCCCGCTTGAATGCAGGTTTGACTCAGGGGCCATGCTGCCAGCGTTTCTAACCACGTTTCTTTTTTCGTCCTCCATTCTCTTTGCGTCGCGGTCGGCCAGGGAGCTGGGAGGGATGCGAGCGAATGTTTCGCGCCTGTTGGTTGCGCTCTTGATCCTCGGCATATGGTCGCATGGCTGGGGAGGGGGATTGGGCGGCGCGGGGTTGGCTTGGTTTTTCTTGAGCGGCGCGGTTGGGTTCGGCATCGGGGACATGTCGATGTTTGCTTCGCTGCCAAGGATCGGTCCGCGGCTTGCGATTTTAATCACGCAGTGTCTGGGTGCCCCGATCGCGGGCGTGGCGGAGTATTTCATTCTGGGCACCGTGCCCACGCCGTTAGAGCTGGGTTGCGCGGGATTAATTCTGATGGGGGTGGCCCTCGCCCTTGCTCCCGACCAGCAGCTGCAGGTGGAGCCCGGCCGGTTTCGTGTCGGGCTGCTATTTGGACTGGGGTCCGCGATGGGGCAGGCGTTCGGCGCGGTGCTTTCGCGCAAAGCCAACGCGGTTGCTCAGGTTACGGGAGAAATGTTGGACGGCGGCACGGCCGCATATCAACGCATCATTGCCGGCGTTGTTTTCACGCTGCTTGGTTGGTGGCTCTTGAGCATTCGCGGGGGGGCGCCGGCCGAGTCCAGCCAAAAGCCTGAATGGCGTCGCGCCTTTCCGCTTGTTCTGGGCAACGCCCTTTCGGGGCCCATCCTTGGCGTTGCATGTTTTCAGTGGGCGCTTTCCTCGAATCCCAGCGCGGTTGTGCTTCCGATTGTTTCCACCTCACCACTGGTGACCATGGGGATGGCGTGGTTTTTTCAGGGAACCCGCCCCAGTGCGCGCGCGATTTTCGGCGGCGTGGTCGCCGTGATTGGGGCCTGCGGCATGGCGTGGATCAAAACCTCGCTGACTCGCTCCTAGGAAACCCTCAGGGTAATGCTGACCGTTAGCCCCTGCGGCGTGGCGTTGGCAATTTGCAAAGTCCCGTTGCATGCCTCCACGCAGCGTTTGACGATCGAAAGGCCAAGGCCTGTGCCGCCGGTGTCCCTCGAGCGATGGGAGTCGGTGCGGAAGAAGGGCTCGCCAAGGCGCGGAATAATTTCGGGCGGCACTCCGGGGCCGCCATCGGTGATGTGCAGTGTGGCGTGGAGCCCGGATTTCACGCTGTGAATCCGGATGGGGCCCGCGTTGGGTGCGTAACGAAGGCAGTTGCGGAGTATGTTTGAAATTGCGCGTTTGAGGAGGTGCGCGTTGGCCTCGACGCTGATCGGGGTGAGCGCCTGAGTATCGAGCGCGGCGCTGGGGATGCTTTCGTGTTTTGCCGCGTCATGGACCAGCGAGGCGATGCAAACCGGCTCGTGTGGGTAGCGTGTTGAGGAGACCGATTTGTTGAAACTCAACAGCTCTTGAATGAGGGCGACCATGTTGTCCACCTCCTCTCGGAGGTCGTGTAGTGCGCCTTTCTGCTGCTCCGTGGCATGTTTTTGAAGAATGTCGAGGGCCCATTGCATCCGCGCCAGGGGGGATCCTAGTTCGTGTGCGACGTCGCCCACGAAGCGGCGTCTGCTCTCGAGGCGCTCACGAAAATGTTCAGCAAGCGTGTTAATGGAGTGCGCGAGCCGGCCGAGCTCGTCCCCGCGCTCTACATTCACACGGGCATTGAAATTGCCGCTGGTTAGCGCGTGGGCGGCTTTTTCCATCGCACGAATCGGGCGGGTGATTCTCCGCACCAGCGGCAGCCAGAAAAGAGCCGAACCCACCAGTACCAGAATCGAAAGCGCCAGAGGCATTACTTCAATGAGAAGCCCTCCGAATTGGATCGAGTCGGATGCTAGTAGCAGAACTGGTGTGTCATTGGTTGGGGAGGCGGCCGGGGTGATGGACGGTAATCTTACGCCAAGCCAGTACGTGGATTGCACCTTTTTGATAAAGGGCCGAGGAGTCCCCGGGAATACATGGCTGTCCCGAGACTTAAAAAGCGGTGAAGTAGCGCTCAGACTAAGGCCGTTTACTGGATTCTGTGCTTTGTTCTGCGGAAGGGTTTCCGGATTCGGAGGCGCCGGCCATAGAGCGGGCAGCCGTGACATCTCCTCAGTAATCTCAGCAGGCGGTGGCTTTATCTCACCCGCAATCCAGCCGCCTTTGGATGAAAACACGGCGACCTCAATCCGGTATTTTTGTGCGAACCCCCCAAGGGTTTCACCCCATGAACTAATGGGATGCGAATTGAGTCCGCGGAATATTTTGATCCGTAGTCCATCCACGCGCTCGCCGGCTTTCCCGTCAACGAGCATGTCGAGCCCGGAGCCGAATTTGGACAGAAACACAGCACTCCCGATCAGGCAGACCAAAAGGAGGTTCAGGAAAAACCACACCAAAATCTGTAGCCCTATCGGTACGTTCTCAAGCTTGCCGGCGGATGAGGCGAGGGAGCGATTGGGGTGGGCATCATTCATTTTGATCTAGCATCGAATAACCCACGGCGCGGATGGTTCTGATGAATTTGGGTTTGCGGGGATCATCGTTGAGCTTGCGGCGTAGCGAGGAAATGTGGACGTCAATTGAACGGTCAAGGTCCTTGTATTTGCGACCGCAAATTTCCTGGAGGAGTTCCTCCCGTTTTTTCACGCGCCCCTTCGCGCTTGCAAGACTCTTGAGCACAAGAAACTCGATGGAAGTAAGGAATATGTGCTGACCTTTGAAGGTAACCATCCTCGCATTGAGGTGAATGCGCAGTGGCCCGACTTCAATCGTATCGGTGTCCGCGGCAAGGGACCTGTTGGCGCGCCTGGCCACCGCCTTGATGCGGGCGATGATCTGGTTGGGGGAAAGCGTTTTTTGCAAGTAGTCGTCGGCCCCGAGGTTGAGGCCGTGGATGCAGTTATGCTCCTCGCCGCGTGCCGTCAACATGAGCACGGGGACGTCGCTGGTTTCACGGATCCTGCGCAGCAGCTCGAATCCGTCCATTTCCGGAAGCATGAGATCGAGTAGCACGGCATGCCAGGTCTGCTGGGCGAGTTGCGCGAGGGCCTCCACCCCGGAATGAGCGCTGGTGATGGCGAATCCCGAGTCTGTAAGGCTTGCCGTCATGAGCTCGCAGAGTTTGCGGTCGTCGTCCACCAAGAGAATGGGAAGGGCATCGACGCTGCGTTGTGTGGCGAGGTTCATGGGGATGGGGGCTTGCCTACATGACTCACCGAGCAAATTGAATGCCAGCTAATATGAACTTTTTGCAGCCAGAGGCGCCGCTTCGTGTCATCTTTCGACTACAACCACACCGGCACTTGAGCGTCTTGGCAAATCCTTCCACCTCTCACACCGCGATGCGGCACCGCGAAAAGGTGCTCGCTCACGCGGAGC
This sequence comes from Akkermansia muciniphila, assembly GCA_945906945.1. Lineage (GTDB taxonomy): Bacteria > Verrucomicrobiota > Verrucomicrobiia > Chthoniobacterales > Chthoniobacteraceae > Chth-196. The sequence goes on along the minus strand of CAMDSZ010000158.1, from coordinate 3,463 downwards.
AGGAGCTCTTCTCCAAAGGCGAACTGCGTGCCGAGGAGCTGCTTAAGCTGTACCAGAAGTTCATCAAACTCGAGAACCACCGCATCCGGCTCCGGCACGGGAGCGGCGGCGGCGGGCGGGAGATTTGTTCGCAGCGGGCAACGGTGGTGGACATCGTGTTGAGGCAGCTTTTGGCGTCCACAGGGCGTCTCGGCGACATGCCTCAGCCGGGCAAATTGCGCCTAGCTCTGGTGGCCATCGGCGGGTACGGGCGCGGGGAACTAAGCCCGCACAGCGACGTGGACCTGATGTTTTTGCACGAAAACGGGTCCAGCCAGGAGGCGGCGGCAGCTCTCGGGGTGATGGTGGAGAAGATTTTGTACATGCTTTGGGATGTCGGGTTTAAGGTCGGCCACAGTACGCGTTCGGTCAGCGAGGCGATCGAGCAGGCCAACGTCGACATGCTTTCCAAAACCTCGCTTCTTGAGGCTCGGCTGGTGGCCGGAGACGAGGAGCTGTTCGGGCGCTTTGAGAAGCGTTTTTTGAAGGAATGCGTCGCCGGTCATGAGGGCGAGTACATCCGGCAGCGTGTGGCGGATCAGTCGGATCGTCATGCGAAGCACGGACGCACCGTGTACATGCAGGAGCCGAACATCAAAAACGGGTGCGGCGGGCTCCGGGACTACCAGAATCTGATGTGGATTAGTTTCTTCAAGGAGGGTGTCCGCTCCACGGCGGAACTGGTGGAGCGCAAACTCCTGAACGAGACCGAGCGGCGCCAGCTCGACCGGGCCTACGACTTCCTGTTGCATGTGCGCAACGAGTTGCACTACTTCAACCAGCGGGCTGCAGACGTCATCGTCATCAGCCAGCAGCTCAAGCTCGCCAACCACCTCGGGTACACGCAGAAAAGCATTCTCAGGCGCACCGAGGCGCTCATGCGCGACTACTACCAGCACGCCCGCGTGATTTACAACATGACCGAGATCCTGAGCGAGCGGCTGTGCGTGATCACCCCGCCGGTCAAAAAGCGGACCCAGCTGCTCAAGCTCCTGAGGCTCAGTAAGCCCCCGAAGAAAGAGTTTTTTGACGGGTTTTACAGCCTTGATGGAAGAATTTTCCCTGAAAACCGCGGCGTGTTTGCCCAGGACCCCGCCCGCTTGATGCGGCTTTTTCATTACGCCCAAAAACGGGATGAGCGCTTGAGCCCCGATCTCCAGCAGCTGGTCCGCCGCAGGCTGCAGCTGGTGGACAGAACTTTCCAGTATGCCAAGGCGAACCGTGAAAGCTTCCTCGCCATCCTCTCCCACAAGGGAGAGGCAGGAGCGGTGCTGCGCTCGATGCACCAGGTGGACTTTCTAGGGCGCTACCTGCCTGAATTCGGCGAGCTCACTTGCTTGGTGCAGCACGAGTTCTTTCACCGGTACACGGCCGATGAGCACACGCTGGTGTGCATCGAAAAGCTCGATGCCCTGGTGGACACCGAGGATCCCAAACTGCAGGAGTATAAAAAACTGTTTCGCCAGCTCGAAGATCCCGCCGTGTTGTACCTGGCTCTTCTGCTCCACGACACGGGCAAGGCGGCGAATGTCCGCAATCACGCGGAGGCTAGCGCGATTGCGGCGCAGCGGGTGGCTGCGCGTCTGCAGCTGACCTCGGCACAGCGCAAGACGCTGATCTTGCTGGTGGATCATCACTCGACGCTCTCGAGCACGGCCCAAAGGCGCAACCTCGAGGATCCCGCAACCGTCCAGGAATTCGCGGGCCTCGTCCACAACCAGCGCAACTTGGATGCGCTCATGCTGCTGACGCTCGCGGACGGGATGGGTGTCGGCGATGAGGCGACCTGGTCGGATTGGAAGGAGTCACTCGTGTGGCAGCTTTACCGCTCCACAAAACTCTACCTAGCCGATGACGTGGAGTTCTTCCGGCAACGGCGGATTGAGCAGGAGGAGCTGCGCGTAGCGGTCCTTTCTCAACTCAACGAGGGATACAAGGACGAGGTGGAGGTGCATTTCTCCGGGATGCCTGAACGCTATTTTCTGGCCTACTCAGCGGAGGTTGTGGTTCAGCATGTGCGAATGTTCCGGAGGTTTTTCAAACAGGTGTCCGTGTCTCCGGCATCTCCCGACATGCCTGTGATGGAATGGATCCCGAACCCTCACCGGGGCCACACAGAGTTATGGGTCTGCGGTTGGGACAGGCACGCGCTGCTGGCGCGGATTGCGGGCTCGTTGTCTGCGGCCGGATTCAATATCTTGAGTGCTGATGCGTTCACCCGGATGGACAGTTTGGTGCTGGATATCTTCCGCATCTGCACCCGTGAATTCGAGGCTGTGACGGATCCGGATGCGATGCAGGTGGCGGAGAAGATTCTCAGGAATGCACTGCAGGAGGAGGAGTACGATTTTTCAGGTAAGCTCTCGCGATCGATCGGGAAGCGCGGTTTTGTGTTGAGCGAGTCGATAGATTTCCCGACGCGGATCGCGGTGGAAAACAGCGCGCATCCGAAGTACACGCTGGTGGACGTGCAGACGCCGGACCGGCTGGGATTGTTGTATTCGTTGTTGAAGGCCTTTGGAGATGAGGGGCTTGAAATCACGCTGTCGCGCGTGAACACGGAGAAGGGTGCGGCGTTCGACAGTTTCTACATCACTGATGAGCTTGGAAAGAAGGTGACGGATTCCGAGCGGCTCAGTCATTTGCAAAAGGCACTCTGGCATGCGACCGAGCAGCGCGCCGCGGCATCAGGGGAGGGGGCGTGAGGGGGATTGAAGGACTTGAGAACCTCGGATGATCGAGTAGATTGAGCGTATGAATAAGTCAGTGGTTCCGGTGGATGTGCGTTCGGTGTGGCCGTTCAATCAGGGACGGGCGATTTTTCTTGGGAATGATGAGAAGTCCTTCGTGATTTACGTGGACGAGTCTGTGGGTGGAGCGATTGCGATGTACCTCAAGGGCGTGCAGCGGGAGCGCCCGCTGACGCACGATTTGATGTGCCACATGATGAAGGCGCTGGGGGCGCGCGTGGAGCGGGTCGTGGTCAACGACGTGAAGAGCGAGACGTTTTTCGCGCGTTTGATCGTGAGTTGCGAAAACGAGCTGTTTGAGCGCAAGATCATCGAATTGGACGGGCGTCCGAGCGATTGCATTGCGCTGGCGATTTCCCAAAAAGCTCCGATTTACGTGGCGCGCGAGGTGTGGGATGAAGTGGAGGACCGCTCGGAGTTGTTGCGGCAGATCGAGGAAAACGGCCAGCCCGCAACCGAGGGAGAGCCGGAAGAGGGCGGCCCCGAAGAGGTTTAGTTTAGAGGTGGAAGCCCCGCATCGCCGCTGTTGCCCAAAGCTGTAGCTGTAGCTGTAGCTGTAGCTGTAGCTGTAGCTGGAAAACAATTATTTCTCCTCCGTGGGAGCGCGGAGCCACCGCTCCGCTCCGGAGCCTTCCATCACCTGCAGAGCCCATCCGAAGAAGGCGCACGGATAG
>CAMDSZ010000157.1 GCA_945906945.1 Akkermansia muciniphila | reverse complement strand
ATCGAGCCAATGCCGCGCCCAGCGCTCTCCAAAGCAGGGCGATTCAAGCATAGTCTCCACCAACCGATCATACGCACCCGGGGTTGTGTCCTTGGCGAATACCTCAACTTCTGAAAAGGAGGGAGGTGGCCCGTGGAGATCGTAATAGACCCGGCGCAACAAGGTTCTGGCATCCGCTAGAGGCGATGGGGTTAGCTTTTTCTCCGCAAGCTTAGCTCCAATAAAACGATCAATCGGATGCAGCACCGATTTGTCCGCGATCTCCGGCAGAGGCGGTTTCACCAAAGGTTTGAGGGACCACCAGTTCTCCGAATTAGGGCGTTTCAAAAGTTGGACACGCGGATCAGGAGCCCCACGCTTCACCCATTCTTCGAGCAAGGCGATCTCTGCCTCGGGGATTTTTTCCTTGGGCGGCATCTGGTGATCGTCATCTACCCAGCGGACCATTTTGATGAGCAGACTTTCGTCCGGCTTTTCCGGCACCAGGGCGGCTCCGTTATCGCCCCCCTGTTCCCAGCCGGATTTTGAATCCAACGTGAGCCCACCCTTCATCTTCTTGGCGTGGGAATGACACTCGTAACAGCGTTCCTTGAGAATGGGCTCAATCTTGGATGAGAAGAACTCATCCGCCCCGGATGCAACAACGCTCGACAGCAGTCCCATTGCAATCATCAGCTTCATAAACGCAGTTTCCTTTCAATTTCTTGTGCGGCGTTCATCACGTGCACGGCGACTGAAGGGAAGACGGTCTTTGGCATTCGCCCTGCGATGCCTGAGACCCAAATCACAGCAGTTAATGTATTTGAACGATCCCGTATCGGGGCGGCAACACAATGGATCCCCTCATCAGCCTCACCCCAGTCGATCGAATACCCCTGTTCCAGCACCAAATCACACTCTTCTCTCAGTCTCTGTTTGTCCGTGATCGTACGATCGGTAGAACGCTCCAACTTAATTCGCGCAATCGTGCGTTCCCGTTCCTTTGGAGATCGAAATGCCAAGAGAACTTTACCGGGGGCATTATTGTGCAACCCGAAGCGCAATCCGAGATCGACCCCGATACGAACCGCCCGAGTGCTCATTACCTGTTCGATAATGATCCCTTCATCGCCACTCGGAATCCCGAGCTGAACCGTCTCGCCCACTGCGTCCCTGAGGGTACGCATCGAATCGAGGGAACATTCTACAAGGCTCACTTCCCGTAACCGAGGCTGGCCCATACGCAGCAGTTTTCCGGTAAGCCGGATGATCATCGTGGTGTCATCACGCACAACGTATTCGTGGTCGATCAACGTTTGCACGAGCCGGGACGTAGAGTTTTTGGGACTCTCGATAGCGGCACTTAACTGGGTGAGATTCAGCCCCTGCGGAGCCGCATCCAGAATCTCCAGTAACTGCAAACCTCGACTCAGAGCGGGCGCGGTACTGGAGCCCGCACCAGCAAAGTTGGAATCACCGTGTTCCATATATGGAACGAGTTCACGGGCTGTCATAGCCAGCTCATCCAGCGAACACATAAGTATTAGAAAACTTTGTAGGAAATTAACGCGCCCCACGGCGATGACGCGCGCGCGAACCGCGAAAGTCCGGTAAAAAGCAATTTTTTGACAATGTTGACTCTAGCAATATGAACGCGTCTAAATCAAACTGATGACGAACCTTAGCGGGATTGCAAAGCTCAGCTGCCCGATCCCATCCGTAACCTAGAAACCACAGTTAAACTTAAAGCCATACCCCTAATCATGAAATACGTACCGATGATCAGCTCTGCCCTTGCGGGCCCTATTGGCGTTCTTCACTTGCCCCGGCTCTGGCAAAAAGCTTCCCTCGAAGCTCAGGGTAAGCTGCACAACGATTATCCCGGCATCGGCCAAGGGTACGACTCCATGGTGCTGGCGGCCCTCCACCTCGAGGAAGCCGCCGTGCGTGCGTTTATTCAAACCAAACCTACTTACCCACAATTCGAAGCTTGGATCAAACAACAGCCTGGAGTGAAGCTCGACAAGGCAACCATCTATAAAAATAACGCGACGATCCTCGGATATATCCACACAGACGCGACGCGACACGCCATTCTCGAAGCCAATGGACTTCCAGACGACGGCTCCGTGAATCCCGGCGCTGTGGACCTGAACAATCTCGACGACTGGGGCACCTTCCATAAGGAAGTTCTCGGTTGAGAGGAGGTACCCTTTGCATAGAGGGTATCGTGCTGGATTTTCGGAACGCTTCTTCTGGGTGCAGGCTATAGCGCCCCTAACAACCCCTGATAAGGCCATTCGTCCATCTCAGGAGAAGGGCCGATACAAGAGAATCGCCGGTACAAGACGGCCCCTCTTCTGAAACGAAAGGTTCGCCGCGATTCGACGCGCGAGCCGCCGCATCATCACGGATTGCGCACGAGTGTACCGCACCGTCCGCAAACCCCAAGAGACGCTAATCGAGTCCCGGTGCTTCCGAGTTTGCCTCGTATTTTTCATTTTAACCGTCCCCTAAATATTTACCAATCCAACCATGCCAAACCTCCCCAACAAAAAGGCCTCCCCTAAGGAACTTCCTCTAGAGACTTGGAGGGGATTGTACGCGGCAGCTGATGCGCTGTTCGCGCTTGAGCCTTGGGAAATCGTTCCACCGGACATTTTTCTTGAGGCAAGGCACCCGCAAAACGGTGCTGCTGTTTATGCAAGCGTGATGGGAAGCATGAACACCTTGTTTGGACTTTCGCTCCATGATGGAGCATGGGCGCATTACGCGCTGATGAAAGCCCACCTCACAGGTGAAGAGAATCTTCTGATTCAGTATATTCACCGGATGAGCACGCGCAAAATCGAGTTCGTGAAAAAGAGCGAGCTCTCCAAACGCGACAAGGACCGTCTAAAATTGCTCGGTTATAAGCCGCAGGCTGGAGCTAGCGGTGCCTGCTTTCCGTACTTTGAGGTGATGAAAGACGGTTGCGCTCCGTGGCCGCCTGATGCAGATGATGCGGCTTTTTTCTTGGACTTACTGCCGCGATTTACAGCCATGATTAAGGCGATGGCTTCTGCTGCGGAGGCTCTTTACGACTTTTCCAATGCCATCGCTGTCTGGCCCGAGGAACGGCCCGCATCTTACTGCGTGAGCTGGAATGAAATCACATGGAGACCATTTAGAAGTCTTCCAGAACCTGATGTGGATATTTTTGAGTTGGACGAATTCACCATGACGCGGCTGCTCAATCTTCCTCAGTCAGATCTGGAACTCGAACTTGATGCTTTTGCTGGATTCGCAACCGTTGGGCAGGGGCCGCGTCCTTGGTTTATGAAGCTTGGCATCGCCATCGATGGGAACTCTGATATGGTCTTGGGTATAGAGATTGGCAAGAGTGGAACCGACTCGCTCGAGAACATTGCAGGACGCGCATTGGTGAATGCGCTTTCAAAAATCAATGCCCGCCCGAATACCGTTGTACTCTGCCAGAGTTCAGCCATGCGCGCCCTTGGGCTCATTGCTGGGAAGCTGGGGATTAAGCTTAAACTCTGCGAATCCCTGCCGGCAGTGGAGCGGGCGCGCGCAACGATGCCAGAACATTTTGGCGTTTGAAAACGCGTTCGACTCGATTCCAAGCACTCTCTCGCGCCCCGCGGTCATACCGCGTGATACCGAGTAATGATAGATGACATGAGGTTGTCGAGCGGCGCGAGATTCCGCGGTCTTCAAGGCAATGACAACCATCAAGCCATCCCAATCAACCGTCTCCTACGAATCGATAAAATTCGGCATTGACGCACACGCCAAATATTACCGGACATCTTGTAAGTTGGTGAAAAGTCGGCGTGCAGCAGAGTGCTATTCGAGCCCGTCTTTGGGCTCAATTCCGTCTCGCTGCTGCCGCCGGCATTTGACGCGCACCGCGGCTATTTCCAGCTTTCGTTGAAAAAGCCCGCGTCTGGGATCAGTCCGGGAGCGAGAATGCCCGGCGGCGTGCGCAGATCCACGACGGCCCAGTCGGGGAGCTTCGGGGTTTGGAGCGCGTTGGTTGTGTCGCTGCCCTGTCGGAAAGTGAAGCTGCTGTTGAGCACGATGTAGTGCGCGGGCGCCTTTGGGTTTGGATAAATCAGCACCGGCGCGTGTTCGGCGCTCGAGTAAGTGCCTGTCCCCAGGGCGAGTTCTTTTTCAGTCCAGCGCATCGGTAGCGAGGGCAGCATTTCCGAGATCACGCGGTTCGAACCCGGATCGCCCCAGAGGATGAGATGATGCGAAGCCATCAGCGCGGGCGTCACCGCGGTGTCGTCGACGACTTGGATTTCGCCGCGGAAGACGATTCTCCACTGTTTGATGGCGCGCTCCATTTCGGCGCGTGCCCAAGCGTCGGGCTTCGCGAATTTCGCGGTGCCGGTGGGTTTCACGAAAACGAACGGCGCCATTAACGCATCGTCCACCGGGCCCTGCAGCGCGTGCTGTTTGCGGAGCCCCTGTTTAGCCGGCGCGTTCGTCCACTTGCCGTCCTGCAGCGTAAGCGTGATGCCATTCTTCTCGGCGCCCGCTTTGAGGGTCTGTCCGTCGATGTTGACGCTAAGCGTGCTGCCGGGCTTCGCCTCGGGGGGAGAAACCGTGAGGCCGGTGACGCCTTTGGTCGTGATTTTCAACCCATTCGCTTCGATGCGCGCGTCAACGGAAGATTCCTCCCAGTGTGACTTGAGCGAATCGATGCGCACCCAGTCCATCTGGTTGTAGCGGAGGGTGAACGTTGTGAGATGGACGTGCTTGGGTTGGCGCGGGCCGCCCTGGTTTGCGGCGGCGTCCACCAGCTTGGCGACTTCCAGCTTGGTTTCGGGATGGTACTTGTGCCCGACCTTGGGACCGATGAGATGCGGCATGGTGATGCCAACGGCGGCCGCGGCGGCGACCATTTGGTCGGCTGCCCGCTTTTGGGCGTCCTCTTCGCCCGAGTAGACAACGATGGGGCGGTTGGCGAAGTTGCGCACGTATCCGGGCACGTCGTAGAGACGCCACAGGACCTGTTCCCACCACGGCGGAACGGGCTTGTCGGGAGCGAACACCTTAGCGTACTCGGCGGTTTCGACAAAGCCGGCTCCTGGCGCTGCAACCGCCCAGCGGGAGGTCATGTGGCCCGCGAGATGCCAGCAGCCAGCGCCGCCCATCGAGAAGCCGCGCATGGCGGTATGCTGAGGATCCGCGCCGTACTGCTGGGTGGCATGGGCGAGGGCTTCTAGGACGTCGGTTTCGCCGGCGAATTTGAATGCGTTGCAGAAGCGTCCGTAGGGGTGCAGCACCATGGCGTTGGCGGGGGTGAATTCACCCGCTTTTTTCATGTGTTCTGCAAGGAAGGCGAGTTCGGTGAGCTTGTCATTGCGTCCGTGCAGCCAGATGTCGAGCCGTCTCGGAGGGGTGAGCGGCGTTTCGGGAATGACCATCGCGTAGGGTTGCACCGACTGGTCGATGGCGGAGCGGAATCCGCGCACCACGAGTCCGGTGGCCTTGGTCCAAGGCGTTTCACCTTTTTGAAAGGATTCCAAGCGGGCGCGCCCCTCCTTGAGTAGGTCCCGGGCGGCTGCCACCTGTTTTACATCGTAGAACTCCTCCAGTTCCACCGCCCAGCTGACGGCTTTTGGGAAAATCTCAAGGTCGGGAAGCAGCGCGCGCAGGGCGGGGGCCAGTTTTGGCGAGTCCGCTTTGCGGATGTCGGCGGCGAGGGATGCGGCTGCTTTTGTAAGTTTATCGCGGTCGGCCTGCGGGATTGCGATGCCGGCCGGGGGCGACTTCGCGGTGGGGGTTTGGGCGAAGGCCGTCTGGGGGAGGTGCGCCCAGTGGAAGGCCAGGCTGAGGGTGCACAGGGTGAGGAGGCTGAAACGGGTGCGGGGGGCGGGGGTCATATGGAGAGGAAGGGCACTTGTCTATGCGGGCGGGCGGGCGCGGCAAATCAAAAATTCTGCTGTGCAGGCCGCGGTGTGGGCTTGGCAACCGGCTTCCAGTGTGCAAGTAAAGCTGCCCAATTTAAACTTTCCCTAACCGATGGCTTATCTAAACGACAATTACCTAAAACTCCGCGCCGGCTACCTGTTTCCCGAAATCGCCCGCCGCGTGAAGGCTTTCTGCGATGCCAACCCCGAGGCGGCCAAGCGCGTGATCCGCTGCGGCATCGGCGACGTCACCGAGCCCCTCCCGGAGGCGGTGCGCAGCGCCATGCACAAGGCAGTCGACGAACTCGGGGCCCGTGAAACCTTCCGCGGCTATGGCCCGGAGCAGGGCTACGATTTCCTGCGCTCGGCCATCGCTCAAAACGACTACCGCGCTCACGGATTGGACGTGGCGGATGACGAGATTTTTGTCTCCGACGGTTCAAAGTGCGATTGCGGCAACATTCTGGATGTGCTGGGGCATCAGAACAAGATCGCGGTGATGGATCCGGTTTACCCCGTGTATGTGGACACCAATGTGATGGCCGGCCACACCGGCGACGCGAATGACGCGGGTTCCTACGAGGGCCTGATGTATCTGCCGTGCACAGAGGCGAACGGGTTCGTGGCCGATGTGCCGAAAGAGCGCGCGGACATCGTGTACTTGTGTTTTCCCAACAATCCGACCGGCTCGGTCGCGACGCGCGCGCAGCTCGAGGCATGGGTGGCTTACGCGCGCGAACACAATTCGATTTTGCTCTACGACGCGGCCTACGAGGCCTACATCAGCGAGCCCGGCATTCCCCATTCTATCTATGAAATCCCGGGCGCGCGCGAGTGCGCGATTGAGTTCCGTTCGTTCTCGAAGAACGGCGGATTTACCGGAACGCGCTGCGCGTTCACCGTGGTGCCGAAGAGCCTGATGGCGCGGACCGCAAATGGCGAATCCCATGCGCTGCACCCGCTCTGGAACCGGCGGATGAGCACGAAGTTTAACGGGGTGTCCTACGTCGTGCAGCGCGCCGCGGAGGCCCTGTACACTGATGAAGGTAAGGCTCAGGTCGACGCCTTGATCCGGCATTACATGGGCAACGCGCAGATTCTAAGGCAGGCGGCCAAGGATGCGGGCCTCGCGGTGTGGGGCGGGGTGAACGCGCCTTATCTTTGGGTGCGCACGCCGTCGGGAACCACTTCCTGGCAGATGTTCGACCGGATGCTTGCGGACGCGAATGTGGTTATCACACCAGGCAGCGGGTTCGGTTCGGCGGGCGAAGGCTATTTCCGCATCAGTGCGTTCAACTCCAGGGCGAACGTCGAGGAAGTCGCTCGTCGCATGCAGTCCATCAAGATGTAAAAAGCAGTCGCCGGCCGGGGTGTGCAGCGCATCCCGCCGGTGGGCGCTTTCATCGCGACGTGATGTGATCTAAGCACGCGCGCGCCTGTTTTTCTTTTCCCGATAGTTTTATTCAAAATCCCCCCCCGCTTTTTATGAAATTCTCGCCTCGTTCTTCCCGGTTGTTTCTGAGCCGTATGCGTAGCCTCGGAAAATCACTTGCCTTCGGGATTGTCAGCCTGCTTTCAGTCGCCGCTGTACAGGCGAGTCCCCGAATCGTGCTGGTGGCGGGAGGCAGCGAGGACGCGGTGAACATTTCTGCAAAATCCGCAAAGTTGAAGGAGCCTTTCGGGACCGATTTTGACGCTGCCGGTGACATGTGGATTATCGAAATGGTCAGCGGCAACAGGCTCTTGAAGGTTGATGCCTCTGGCGTCCTGAGTCATGTCGCGGGATTGGCCCAGCCCGGGTTTTTGGGCGATGGCGGTCCGGCGCTGGCGGCGAAGTTCAACGGGCCGCACAATCTCGCAGTGCTGCCCAAGGGCAACATTTTGATCGCCGACACTTGGAACGGGCGGGTGCGTGAGGTGGACGTGGCGTCTAGCAGGGTGGATGCCGTCGCGGGGTATGAGGTTGCGTTCGAAAAGGCGCGCGGTAACGGGCCGTATTGCATCACGTTGGATTTTACGGGAACGAAGTTGTACATCGCGGATTTGCGTTCTGTTCACGTGCTGGACATGGCGACGCACAAGCTTTCGCTGGTTGCGGGCAATGGGTCAAAAGGAGTGCCCTCCGATGGCGCGGTGGCCGCGGAGTCGCCGCTCGTCGATCCGAGGGCGGTCGCGCCGGATCGGCTGGGCAACGTCTATATTTTGGAACGGGGCGGAAACGCGCTCCGTGTCGTGGATAAGGAGGGCAAGATCCGTACGGTGGTGAACGCTTCGGGAAAGGCGGGAGGAACCGGCGACGGCGGCCCTGCATTGGAGGCGCTGATGAACGGTCCCAAGCATCTCTGTGTGGACCGCGACAATTCCGTGATCATCGCGGATGCCGAGAGCAATCTTGTGCGCCGCTATGTACCCAGCACGGGGCGCATTGAGCGGGTGGCCGGAACGGGACAGAAGGGCAGCGACGGAGTGGACGGTGCGCCCGAGAAATGCGGTTTGGCGCGGCCTCACGGAGTGGTGGTGCATCCGAAGACAGGCGAGTTGTACATTACGGACAGCTACAACAACCGGGTGTTGAAAATCACGAAAGAGTAGCACTCCGGTGCGAGTGGCGAATTCCGCGCGTGGGTGGAGCTGCGTGCTGCGGTTTTGTGATGAATCCGAGGCGGGAATGGCCGTCTGCGGGCGGGTTGGTAATCGATTCATGATTGGGGCGGCGTTTCTCCAATGATGTGGTTGGGTGGCGCGGTCCCAAGGGGAGGGGAGCGTGTATGTTGGCTTATCGGGTGAGAGGCATGGTGGTACTGCTTGCGGCGGCGCAAATGATGATGGTTCTCTGGGTGCTTTGGATGCTCCGGGAACATGTCGAAGCATTGATGATGGATCGTGGCATTCTGGGGTTGGGATCCCTGGCATTTCCATGGGTGGTTGGTATCGCGATGGATGCGGTTTGGCGCGGGGTGTCACTCGTTGCGGATGGTTCACGCTCATGGACGGCGGCTGCAGCGCGCACGGTGGTGCCAGCGTTGATGGCCGCCGTCCAATGGTCGCTGGACGGGCGGTTGTCGTTGGCGATGTGGCAAGGGGGCGCAATCTGGGCTGTCGTGTGCGTTGCGCTGTGGCTCTCACACCGCATAGGGCCTGCGATTCTCCAGCGGATCTGCTTTGACGGGCCTCACCGTCATCGCGCGCTCATTGTGGGTACGCATGAGGCGGTGAACCGTCTCGCGCCAGTGCTTGGGAGGCAGAACCATCTAGGAATCCATCCGGTGGGCTGGCTCGGGCAGAATGACTCTGGCTATGCCCCGGCAAGCGTGCCGTTCCGGGGCTGCCTCGACCAGTTGGAGGAGGTTTTAACCTGAACTCCGAAATTAGAAAAGGCATTGTCTCGTGCGAAATACTGTGGCTGAAAGGAGTTGTAACACAAAATGCAACCTCAGCTCCCGCACAAAACAATGCTCTCAAAAGTTCTCTCCCTTTTCGGCTCTCGCCAAGTTCATT
>CAMDSZ010000156.1 GCA_945906945.1 Akkermansia muciniphila | reverse complement strand
GCCCGATCGTTGAAGATGCGCCCGACGCGGTAGACATCCCTCGTGCGCGCGGCGACTTACAATTCAACGCGGTGAGTTACAAGTACCGGCCTGAATCCATGCCAGCAGTGGATGGAATCAACCTGCATTTCAAACCCGGCAAATTCTACGCCTTGGTTGGGGAAAGCGGCGCGGGCAAATCCACCCTCCTGTCGCTTGTTCTACGCTTTTACGACCCGCAGGAAGGCAGCATCCTTTTGGACGGAATTGATCTCAGAAAAACACGCCAAGCATCGCTCCGGGAACAGATCGGCATTGTGAACCAGGATCTTTTCCTTTTTCACGATACAATCGAGAACAACATTCGTTATGGCAGACCGGACGCCTCCCCTGAGGAAGTTATAGAGGCAGCCCGAATCGCCCACGCCCACCATTTTATTATCAACCAACCTCAGGGATATCAGACCGTTGTGGGAGACAAAGGGTGCAACCTGTCTGGAGGACAACAGCAGCGACTGACTATCGCTCGCGCCATTTTAAGGAACGCCCCAATTCTGCTGCTCGATGAGGCGACCTCCAACCTTGACCCAGAGACCGAGCACGCATTTCGCGATGCCCTTGGCGTTCTTCGAAAAGACCGCACGGTTTTGGCAATTGCACACCGCTTTTCAACGATCTTAGGGGCGGACGAAATCATCGTCATGGACAAAGGCAGGGTAGTGGCGAAGGGGACTCACTCCGAGCTCATGTCCTCATCGGACCTCTACCAGAAGCTTTACACACTCCAATTTGAGACCGACCAAGTCGCGTAAAACTCATCACCTGTCCCAGATCAAGGCCCTAAGTATCAAGATCTGGAACTTTAGCGTTTGTCGGGATAACGCACTCTGGTAGAACAACCGGAATGTCCTCTAATCGCAAATTTCGTCCAGGCGTGCTATTCGGAGAAGAAGTCAGAGAGCTTCTTGAACACGCAAAAACCCATGAGTACGCACTTCCCGCCGTGAACTGCATTGGGACTGACTCGGTGAACGCGACCTTGTCAGCGGCCCGCGAAATCAACTCGCCCGCGATGATTCAATTCTCCAACGGCGGGGCTCAGTTTTTCATTGGAAAGAACGTCAGCAAGGAAAACCAGTTTGGTGCAGTTCAGGGCGGTATTGCGGGAGCCCAGTATGTTGACATCGCAGCAAAGGCGTATGGGGTTCCAGTGATCTTGAATACCGACCACTGCGCCAAGAAGCTTCTGCCATGGGTGGATGGAATGTTGGCGGCAAGTGAGGAGCAATTCTCGAAGACTGGACGACCGCTTTACAGTTCCCACATGCTAGATCTCTCGGAGGAGCCTCTTCATGAAAACCTAGAAATCTGCGAGAGATATTTTCGTCGGATGAGCAAAATGGGGATGACGCTCGAAATTGAGCTTGGAGTCACGGGCGGCGAGGAAGACGGCGTTGATAACTCTGGGGTCGAGGAGTCCAAACTTTACACACAGCCCGAGGAAGTAGCGGAGGCCTACAAGATACTGAGCGCAATAAGCCCTAATTTCACCATTGCCGCCGCATTCGGGAACGTACACGGGGTCTACAAGCCCGGAAACGTGAAACTCAAGCCAACTATCCTCAAAAATTCGCAGGACCATATTTCGAAAGCATTCGGACTCGGGCAAAAACCAGTAAATTTTGTTTTTCACGGCGGTTCAGGATCGACGCGCGAGGAGATCCGAGAGGCCATCGGGTACGGTGTGATTAAAATGAACATTGATACCGACATTCAGTGGGCGTTCTGGGACGGAGTCCGCGCCTACGAATCAAAGAATAGGGAATATTTGCAGGGGCAGATTGGCAACCCAAAGGGGGCCGATTCGCCCAATAAGAAATACTACGACCCGCGGATATGGCTGGGTGCCGCAGAAGATTCCGCAAGCAAGCGCCTGCTTGCTTCCTTCGAAGATCTAAACTGCATCAACCGAAACGCATAATCGAAACAGGTAACAGGTCTTGGCCCCAAAGCCCCCGCTAACCCACTTGGTTCAGCGGGGGTTTTTCATTCAATTCCACACCTGATTTGCTCCCGCCCACGCAGCCAACGAGGGGTCTCTGATTTACAAACCTTCCGAGAATAACTTGAGCGGCTTGAAACGTTCAAATCACTTTCACTGCTTCCGCCTGTAGGCCACTGTCTGCGTCCGGAAATGCAGATCGTACAATGTTTTGACCTGTTCGATTTTCATCAACACCCATGGTTGAAGCGGTGACCTACCGTTCTTTGTAAAAACGATGTCGTCAGCGATGTAAGCACAGGAATGGTACGCATCGCCCGTTTTGATATCAGTGAAAAAAAGTACATCACCACACTGATAAGGAGCTTCCACAACTCGGAAGTTTTCAAGCGTGTACTGTGTCGCTTGAATCGGGTCGCTCAGGCGCTCAAGCGGGTCGGTATTGAAAAAGTTTAAGGATGTCCAATGGCAATCTGGTAAATAGCCGTTTTCCGTTAGCAGCGGATTTGGAAAAGTATAAAGAATCTTGCGTACGCTCGACGGAAGAAGATGAATCACATCGATCTTATCGACACCTGGAATTCGGGCCATTGATTGCAAAAAAGGAAGAGTGTTTTTGAAACGCGTGCCTCTCCCCCAATAATCGGCGATGTCAACGACATTAGCCGAATTCAGAAGCACCTTCGCAACAATTGTCGGGGTGCGGCTAAGAGCCTGTCTGAAGCGGATTCGCTCCTCGTCAGAGCGGCAAAGCGAGAGTGCGGCTAGCACATCGGAGAAAACGACGCATTCTCCACGTTTGTAGCAAGTCAGTTCGACAAATCTGACTAACTCCTCTTCAAATTCATACTCTTGAAGCCATTCACGCGGGCTTGCTGCAAAAACCACCTCAGGCTCGACCTGAAACCGGTTGAGGCTGCTTTCAGAAAGGCGACGATAAATGTGCTCCCGCGATTTTTGTGGGAGTTGCTCCAAAATCTCGCGATCAACGCTCACCGAAACTGTGTTTTCGGCCTCGCTCCATCTTTTTTTATCACAAAGATTTTCTTGGAGATCAGATGGCAAATCCAAGTCCGAGATCATCTGGAAGACTTCTGCCACGGTCGTTTTTGGAAAGTGCCAGACCGAGCGAAATGAGGAAAACTCCGAAACCTTCAGGATCGCAGCGGGTGCCTCAAGGAACACCTCAAAGTACTCAACCTGCCCCCAAGGTCCAGCCGCCGAATAATTCAAAGACGGAGCGCCGTAGAGCGATACAGACGGGTTGGCCCGCGCAAGCGGAAGCTTCAGCACAGATGGAGCCTCGGGCAAGCCGCTCGTGGAGGCACCTATCCCTCGTAACCCAGCAGCAACGAGTGCGCACCATAAAAAACAAAAACGCCCTGCGTGTGTCCAATTCCTTGAGATTAAAGCCAACTTCATCACGTCAACACTAACAGTGATCGCTAAATTTTCGCGAAAGAATTTCTACTCACCCAGCCTTTGGATCTTAAGGGCGGCTGAAGGATGTTATTTTAGACATGATACCGCGCACAGCATATAAAGCGCGGCGGTCTCAGAACGCAGAATCAGTCTGCCCAAGCTGACCTCCTCGGCCTCTTTTGCCAAAAAAGCATCCATCTCGGCTTCACTGAAATCGCCCTCGGGACCGATGATCAAACGAACCGAATCGACTTTTGTTTTTGCGAAAATCTCAGAGATCGGGCGGGCGTGAGCACGGAGTGAACCGATCAAACAAAGCTCTACCGGCTGGGGGCTCGCCGCCAGCACCTCGCCAATGTTTTGAGGAGCATCAATCTGAGGGATCCAATTCTGTCCAGATTGCTTGCAGGCCTCCACTGCGACCCGGAACCACTTCTCCTGCTTTCGCGCGCGCTCATCATTGTCCAGACGCACCACCGTACGTTCCGACAGCAATGGAATCACCCTAGTCGCACCTAACTCAACGGCCTTCTCCACAATCCACTCCATCAGCTTACCTTTCGGCAAAGCTTGAACCAACGTGATGCCGAACTCCGGTTTCGGATCGGAGCGCACGGACTCAATTTCGAGATCCACTCCTCGCTTGGAGTAAGACCTCAACACAGCGACCGCGCTCCTGCCAACCCCATCAAAAACAACGAGACTACTGCCCTCTTTTAAACGCATCACCTCCACCGCATGCCGGCCCTCAGTGACATCGAGCGACACGCGCTGCCCGTCCCACTGGCTTGGTGGTGCATAGAACCGCGGCATACGAGTAGACTCCGATCTTAACTAAAAAACTCACGCGCCTTCTCAAAGAAGCTTTTGTGGATGGGAGAGTTATCCTCGCCCATCGACGCAGCGAACTCCTCAAGTTTTCGCCTCTGCTCACCGTCCAATTTCGTTGGCACCTCCACCAGGACCCGCACAAGCAAATCACCGAAAATGCCACGATTCAATTGAGGCATCCCCTTACCCTTGAGCTTAAACATCGTTGCACCCTGAGTTCCCGCAGGCACCTTAAGCTGAGCCTTCCCCTCAAGGGTTGGAATAATGACCTCGCCCCCAAGAGTGGCCGTCGTGAAGGAAATTGGCACCTCACAATACAGGTTTGCCCCATCACGCTCGAAAACCTCGTGCCGCTTCACGCTTACGATCACGTACAAATCGCCTGGGGCCCCTCCCCTCACACCCGCCTCCCCCTGACCCGTCGACCGCAAACGGTTGCCATCCTCAACACCAGGCGGAATTTTCAATTTGATGCGCGAAGGCTGCTCAAGCCTGCCCTCGCCCGAACAACGCTTGCATGGCTTATCAATCAACTGCCCTGTACCGCGGCAACGTCCACAAGTCTGGGCCACCTGAAAAAAGCCCCGCGACGCCAATACCTGACCGCGGCCGCGACAGTCCGAACACGTAACCACTTTCGCACTCTGCTCTCCCCCGGACCCCTTGCACACCGGACACCTCTCCATCTTTTCCAAAGGCACATCCTTTTCACAGCCCCGCGCAGCCTCCTCCAAACTTATCTCCAAATCGTAGCGCAAGTCAGCCCCACGGTTGCGGTCCTCTCGACGCCCCCCGCCTCCCACAGCCCCAGCAAAAAACTGTTCAAAAATACCCCCCCCTCCGCCGCCGCCTCCTGTACCAAAAACCTCCCTGAAGACGTCGAACGGGTCATGGAATCCACCACCCCCTCCACCTCTAGCGGCGCCGCCACCCTGGGCAAAGGCGTTGTGCCCAAACCGATCGTAGGCCGCCCGCTTTTCAGGATCTGACAACACATCGTACGCCTCGCCCAATTCCTTGAACTTTTCCTCCGCAGATGCGTCTCCCGGGTTTTTATCGGGATGGAACTGAACCGCCATCTTGCGGTAGGCCCGCTTGATTTCCTCGGCAGAAGCCGTTTTGGAAACCTGCAACACTTCGTAATAGTCTCTTTTGGATGCCATGAATGGGTGGAAAATTGTAAGCGGGACGACATGTTCTCCCAAGCAGGGAGTTCGGGGACAGGCTTAAAAGATCAGGTGCCCCAAAAAACGGGCCGCCGCCGGGCTACGACCGCATCAGATTAGGATCTCTGGAAAACCCAATCAGGCTGGCCCGCCAGAAACGACGACCAAGGATGCCCGCACCAATCGGTCCTTCAATCGGTAGCCCTTCCTGAGCTGTCGGACAACCTTGCCCTCGCCAATTTCCGGATGCGGTTCCTGCGCGACCGCCTCATGAAGGTTCGGGTCAAAATCAGCCCCTTCAGCCTGCAATGTTTCCACCCCGATCTGAGTCAAAAAATCTTCGATTTGCCGGCGCACCATTTCCATCCCGGAAACAATCTTCTCCGCGCCGTTCGAGCCCCGAGCAGCTTCTAATCCAAGGTCGAAGTTGTCGAGAATTGGCATCAACTTCTCAACGAGCGAGAAGTTTGCGAACTTCACCGCCTCCTCACGTTCCCGAATAGACCGCTTACGGTAATTCTCGAAATCCGCCTGCGAGCGAAGCGCTAGGTCGCGGAACTTTTCAAGGTCCGCCTGAAGCAGGGAAACCCCGGAGTCCACGGATTCACCGAGCAGGTCTGCCCCGCCTCCATTGAGGATTTCAGATTCCATTTCCTTGTCTGTCTTAACGATGTTTTCTGAGCTCATTTCTTGCAGATTACTATCAATGTAATATCATCGTGCTGAGGAGCTTCTCCAACAAATTTTTTCAACTCTGCCGTTAGCCGCTCCACCACCACGTCGGCGCCCATCGGCGCGCTCTCCACGATCACACGGGTGACGTTCTCGACACCGAACTCTTCTCCCGAGGAATCCAGAGCCTCAGTCACGCCGTCCGTGTAAAGAATCAAGCAGTCGCCTGAAGACATCTCCAGAGCAAAATCATTGGTGACTCGATTAAAAACCGCGCCTCCATCGATACCGACGGCCATTCCAGGTGGATTCACACGGCTGCAACTTTTATCCCCGGCGCGGTACAGGAAGGGGGCATCATGCCCTGCCCTGCTGAGAATCACCCTGGTGTCATCGCAATGCAAAAGCACGTAAGCCATCGAGATGAACATGTCCTCCTTCATGTCGGGAAACACCATCGCGTTCACCTTTTTGAGAACGGATGCGGGCGAAAGCTCCCCGCTCGCAACGCTCCGAATCACGCTCCGGCAAGTCGCCATGATCAACGAGGCAGGAACCCCCTTTCCAGAGACATCCCCAATCACCACGCCGCAATGATCGGAGTCTACGTTGAGGAAATCATAGTAATCCCCGCTCACATGCCTTGCAGGAACATTAATTCCCGCAAGGTCGTACCCCTGAAACTTGGGAGCTTTTGAGGGAAGCAAGATTCGTTGTATCTCGTAGGCAACTTGAAGATCGTGATCGATCCGGCGCTTCTCCGCAGCTTCCGAGAAAACTTCCGCGGAACGGAGAGTAAAGGCGGATTGCTCCGCCAAAGTCGACAGGACCTGACCGTCGGCTGAGGAAAATTGCTCCGTGGCATCCGCGCGGGCCACAATAAGCACCCCAAAACAGCGACCGCCATAGAGCAAAGGCGCTACCGCCACATTTCCAGCCTCGGATGCCGTCTGACGCGCCACGTCCAACCTATCATCACCGCAACAAAGAATCTGGGCTTTGCCCGACTCCCAAACCTCCGCCAGAACACCCTCGCCTTTGCGCACATTTTTCAACCGCAGATGCCGCTGCATGGCGTCCAGATCGGCAGGCAAATCCTTCGCCGACGCGAGGGGGAAATTCACCAAGGGAGGGCAACCGCGTGAAACAAACGACGGATGCAACTCCTTGCCGCTCTCGCCAACCAAGTAAAGCCCGCCCGACTGGGCCCCCAAAATTCTCAGCACCCCGCGCACAATGAGCTCATGCAAATCCGCCCGGCGGGCAGTTCCGTTGAGCGCCTCACCCAACCCATGCAAGAAGTCAAAAACGCGCGCCTCCTCGGTCACCACGCGTTCACGAGCAGTCTTGAGTTCGCGGATAATGCTCCTCTGTCGCCAAATCAGGCCGCACGCGACCCCGAGGGAGCCGCCAGCGAGGGCTGTAAAGAGGATGCTCATACTTCCGCTTAATCTGACCTAAGGCAATGCCCCCCGCCAACCTTCATTTCGTGATCCGAATCGGTTCCAGCATCTTTTCGATCCGTTTTTTGTAGTTTTCTGCCGTCTGCCTCTGGTCCTCGGGTAAATCAACGTCACCCAAAGCCAAGTCAAACTCAGCGATCGCCTCCGGGCCCTTCCCTGTCATTCCAAGGGCCTGACCCAAGTAAACCCGAAACCATGATGCTGAGCGTCCCTCCTTGAGCGCAATCCGGACCAGTTTTCGCAGAATGCCGATCTCCTCTTGGATTGCACCCACTTCATGGGAAATTTTCGCGTGATTGAACATCATCACAGGATCATCGGGAGAGTCGTCCAAAAGCTCCTTGGAAAGAAGGTAGGCGTCTTCGAAATGGCGTGAAAAATACAGCCCCTGTGCCTTCACGGACTTGGCTGCACGGTTGCGTTTGTCTATCCCCAAGGCGCGGTCGGCAGCCGATACAGCCTTCTCCATCTCACCGCGCGCCAACCGGAAGTTTCCCTCGGCAACCCAGACCTCGGCAACATCGTCGCTCACCGCATGCGCCTGCTCGAGCATCTGAAGCCCAGCATCCTTGCGGTGCGCTGCCACAAGCCTTTCAGAAATTCCCGCCAAGGCGCTGGCTTTGCTTTTTTTCGAAGCCGCATCCCAACGCCGGACCACATTGGAGATTCGTTCCGCAGAGAAAGACTCCTCGCTTCCGCGCACGTACACGAGGCTGAAGGGATCCAGCCAATCCAGAGCCCAGTCGCCGGACTGCACAAGGTGTTCAAGGAGCGGTTTGAACTGAATAGGATCCCCACATAAAAGTACGGCATCAAAATGTTCCTGCCGATCTAGTTGCCGGAAAAGTTTCGGGCTTAGCGCCGCCTGCGCCATGGCGCGCACTCTAGGCGAGCGAATGGCACGATCCTCCTCGTTGAGCCAGCTGGGCCATGCAGCAAATACGCCGGCCACAGCGCCACCGTTGAAGTAAACCGACTTAAAACTTTCTCCCTGCAGATGTTCCAATGCCAGCTTGGGCGTGCTAGACAAAGGGTCTTTTTCTGACCGACAGCCGGACACCAGCAATACGCAGGCCGCTGCCGCCAATCCGAGCCATGCGCGCCCGCGGTTCAAGCTGAAACCTCCGAGGCACGCCCACAGGAGGGGGTGTCAAGCCCCTGAGCTTCGCTCGAAGCCCTGGATGGCGCACCCGACCTCCTTGCGGCGTTTTTGACGCCCCCTAGCGCTATCCGCTTCACCACCTCACCTGCGGCAGCGAAGCCAAAGGCCGCAGTCACAAAGCTTGCCGCACCAAACCCCCTCGCACAGTCCAGCTTCAAACCGCCACCCTCGTCCTCCTTCGCCTCGCACACCCGGCCATCGGACCAGGGGTAAACCTGCGGCTCCGCCGAATAGACGCAGGGCACCCCGAACCCTTCGCCAGCGCCGCGGGGAAACCCGTAGGCCTTTCTGAGATCCCTCCGCAGCGTCTTGAGGAGAGCGTCGTTTCCGGTCTCCGAAAGATCGGCGACTCTTACCCGGGTTCCATCGCGCCTTCCCCCGGCACCCCCGACGGTCAAAATTGGAATGCCACGCCTCTTGCACTCCGCGATCAGCAGCGCCTTCTGGCCAAGGTGGTCAATCGCGTCAACCACCCAATCGAAACTCTCGGACAAAATACGGTCTGCAGATGAAGCTGTAAAAAACTCTTCGATTGCTCGAACTTCACAAGCCGGTGAAATGGCCTGCATCCTTTCGCTTAGAACTGCAACCTTCGGCCGCCCGACGGCCCCCTCTAGGGCCGGAAGCTGGCGGTTGGTATTTGTGACGCATACCTCGTCTAAATCCACCATCGTCACCCCTCCCACTGCCGAGCGCACCAGCCCCTCAACCGCCCAAGAACC
>CAMDSZ010000155.1 GCA_945906945.1 Akkermansia muciniphila | reverse complement strand
AGACCCAGGTTCCAAGTGAGCCGTCCTTTGCGAGGATCTCTACCTTCGTATATGGGTCGTTGCGTTGATCCATTCCATGCGCAGGCGGCAGGGGATTGAGCAATGCGTTCATGCCAGCACCCTGCGATGCGCAGCTAGGAAGGGCATCCAGAGGCAGTGGGTTGCCCGCTGCAAGTTGTGACGCGGTGTATTTGCGTGCCAGCGCCTGAGAGCTCGCCGCCTCCATCGGCGGGATCATCTGGAAAGAGCGCAGCATTTGCTCTCGAAACGCGCTTTTGATCCGTTCTCTGAACTTGGATTCCCGGCTCGGGTCGGCTGCGATTTTTTTTACGGATGAAACGATGTCCGGATCTTTCTCCCCGAACTCTTGCAGCACCGTGCGCCAAACCGCCATGCGACCGTCATTTTCCATCGCCCTTTCGGCCTCCGATGGAATCGCCTCCGCGGAGCTGTAACGGGATTCAAGCATCCCGAGCGCCGTCATTTGCATGGAGGCCGCCTCCTTAAGGGACGCGTGGGAGTACACTTCGCAGTTTGTTCCCTGTTCCAGAACCTTAATGCGGAAGGGTAGTTCTGAGTTCGCAAGTTCCTTCCCGGCGATCAGGGCGGGCTCAAGGAATGAAACCACTCGTTCCTTCCCGGACTGGTCCGATGGCATGAATGCCACAAGTTCGATGTCCCGGTGTGACTCGGAGTCTGCGCGGGTCTCCCCCTCCATGAAGCTGATGAAGCTTTCGCGAGAGAGCAGGTCTGTTGCGAGCTGTCCGAGGAGCAGAATAATGATGCCCGCGTGAGTTAAGTGGATACCTGCTTTGCTCCACTTCAGCTGGAACCGTTGGAGATGGGCCGCGATTAGGTTGATAAGGAGAGAAAAACCCAGAGTGTAGCCGCCCGTAAAAACTGGGGGCACCCACCATGCATCCCCGCTGCGCTTGAGAATGATGTAGCTCTTGAACCAGCGGGTTTGCGCTTCCCATAGACCCTCGTGGACTTGAGCGAGGGTGCCAAGGAATACCAGTAAGGTGCTCAAAACGAGCAGGACAACGGTGAGCTTTAGAGAGGCGAGAATTTTCCAGAGACGGTTACTCATGGGTGGGACGAGAGGGTGATCAGGGGAGCGTTCGAGTGTGCCACCCGATAAGCAATCCTCCAGCTAAAACAAATCTTAGCATCAGCCATCGGCATGCCAAGAAACGAAACTGCCGGATCCTGCTCTCTGGCAAATGAACATGCCTTGCCTGGGTATGAGCCCTTTGGGCCCGGCAAAGCGGCGGATCCCCGCCACGAACGCTTGCCGGTGCTCAAATCGCATCGGAAACTTTACACATCCCGCGGCGTTTTGCCTTCCGAGCGGGCGGCTTTTGCACTAGCACCAACGCTGCACTCTCTTTTTTTTGATTATGTGGAAAGGCCGCTTTCAGCAGCAAACTGCAGAGCTACTGCAGAAGTTCTCAGAGTCCATCTCGTTTGACTGGCGGCTATGGCCCCATGACATCGAGGGGTCTGTCGCGCATTCGGCTGCACTTCTGAAGGCAGGTCTGATCTCACAGGCGGAGCGCGATTCGATCGTGAAGGGTTTGCAGGAGATTGGGCAGGAGATTGCAGCGGGCACATTCAAGTTCAAGGAGGAGCTCGAAGATATTCACATGAACATCGAGGCGGAGCTCACAAGGCGCATCGGTGACGCCGGTGCAAAGCTTCACACTGCGCGCAGCCGAAACGACCAGGTTGCGCTCGATATCCGCCTCTACCTGCGCTCGGAGTGCGATTCACTTCTCAAGCTGCTCAGAGAGTTCCAGTCCGCATTGGTCCAGCTCGCCTCGGCAAACGCCGGAGTGGTCATACCCGGCTATACCCATCTGCAGCGGGCGCAGCCCGTGTTTTTTGCCCATCATTTGCTTGCCTATGTTGAGATGGCGCAGCGCGATTGGGAGCGGATTGTCGACTGCCGCCGGCGCATGAATGTGATGCCTCTCGGGTCCGGCGCGATCGCGGGATCAACGATCCTGCTTGATCGCGCGCTCATAGCCGAACTGCTCGATTTTCCGTCAGTCACGCAGAATTCAATGGATGCAGTAAGCGACCGGGATTTTGCGATTGAGCTGCTCGCCGCGCTTGCGATCGTTGCAATGCATCTGTCCAGGCTGAGCGAGGACGTCATCTTGTGGGCGTCGGCGGAGTTCGGATTCATAACTCTTTCCGACGCCTTCACCACCGGTTCATCCCTCATGCCGCAGAAAAAAAATCCGGATGTTGCCGAGCTCACCCGTGGCAAGACCGGCCGCGTCTACGGAAACCTAATGTCCTTGTTGACTCTCATGAAGGGGCTGCCGATGACCTACAACCGGGACATGCAGGAGGATAAGGAGGCGATCTTTGATTCCATCGATACGGTCAAGGCGGCGCTCGCGGTTTTTGCGCCCATGCTCCGAGCGGCAAAAGTGAATGCTGCAAGCTGCGCTTCTGCTGTTGCTGATCCGAATCTTCTGGCGACGGATCTCGCCGATTACCTTGTCAATCACGGCATGCCCTTTCGCAAGGCGCATGAAGTGGTCGGCCGCGCCGTGGCGCTTTGTGCGGAGAAGGGCTGCGAACTCACAGAATTGTCTTTCGAGCAGTATCACGGGCTCTCAAGTGTTTTCGAAAGGGATGTGCATTCCATCCTCAATGTCCCTAGGTCCATGGAGGCACGGCAGGCGATTGGGGCACCGTCGCCGCAGAATGTGGCTTCTCAAATCGCCCGCTGGCAAGCGCACCTCGCGTGAGGGTTCGGGATTCTTACGTCTTGCACTTTTTCACTGATGAGATTTCACGATTTTGTCGCCGCGGCCGAGGGGTGGGTCACGCATGCGCGGGAGGTGCTGTTCTCAAATCCTTTTGTGGAAATACATCGGGTGAGGATGAGTTCACCGACTCGAAGCAGCGCGTTCGAGTGGACTGTTTGCCATCGGAAGCCTGGCGTGTGCGTCGCCGCTCAAACGCTCGACGGTGGGTTTGTGATGATCCGCCAGGAACGCGTGCCGATTCAGGATTCACTTTGGGAATTTCCAGCCGGCCAGATTGACCAAGGTGGTCGTCACGATTGGAAAGCGATCAGTGAAACGGGTCTGAGAGAACTTCAGGAAGAGGCCGGATACGAGCCGGCCCCCGATGCCGCACTCGTGCCTCTTCAGCACTTCCTCACAAGCGCGGGTTTTACCGACGAGCATTGCCATTTGATGTGGGTGAGGGGAGTCCAGCCAAGTCCGCATGGAGCTCACCATGACCCCGGCGAAGCTATCACGGATGTAAAAGTTTTTTCGTCGCAGGAGTTGCGCGCAATGGTTGCAAGCGGCGAGGTTCGTGACGCCAATACGCTTAGCTGTCTTGCCCGGTTGGCCGCGATCGACGCGTGGGGCGGAGTCGGATGCTCCGGTTCTCAGTAGCCCGGTAGTAGCTCGGAAGCTGAGGAAAGTCGCCGAGCGGATGGCTCATTCAATCGCAGTCCACTCGGGTCCTGCCTGCGATATTCTGGAGCATCTGCAAAATAAAACGCCGCTTTCGGTCACCTGAGTGTCCCGAAAGCGGCGTTTGTTAGATCAACAACCGCGCTTAGTAGCGATAATGTTCCGGCTTGTACGGGCCCTCGACTGGAGAACCGATGTAGTCTGCTTGTTCCTTGGTAAGGACTGTGAGCTTAACACCGATCTTATCGAGGTGCAGGCGGGCGACTTCCTCATCGAGCTTTTTAGGAAGCACGAATACCGACGGCTTGTAGAGGTCGCGGTTCTTCCAAAGATCGATCTGTGCGAGGACCTGGTTGGAGAAACTGGTGGACATTACGAAGCTTGGATGACCGGTTGCGCAACCGAGGTTCACTAGACGCCCTTCAGCAAGCAGGAAGATTTCGTGACCGTCCTCAAAGTGGTACTTGTCCACCTGTGGCTTGATGTTGGTTCGCTTCACTCCGGGAGCTGCGTTGAGGCGGTCCACTTGGATCTCGTTATCAAAATGGCCAATGTTTGCGATGATCGCCTGGTCCTTCATCTTTTTCATGTGATCAAAAGTGATCACGTCCACGTTGCCGGTGGTGGTCACGTAGATGTCACCGCGGCCGAGGGTGTCCTCGAGAGTGGTGACTTCGTATCCTTCCATGGCTGCTTGGAGCGCGTTGATCGGATCGATTTCCGTCACGATGACGCGTGCTCCCTGACCGCGAAGCGATTGAGCTGACCCCTTACCCACGTCGCCGTAGCCGCACACGACCGCCACTTTGCCTGAAATCATCACGTCAATCGCGCGATTGAGACCGTCGATGAGCGAGTGCCGGCACCCGTAGAGGTTGTCGAATTTCGACTTCGTGACGGAATCGTTCACGTTGAAGGCGGGAACCAGCAGCTTTGCCTGTTCCTGGAGCTTGTAGAGCCTGTGCACTCCGGTGGTTGTTTCTTCGGAAACGCCGCGCCACTCTTTGACGATGTTCTGCCAGTAAATCGGGTTTTCGCGGTGGATTTCCTTGAGCAGATTTTTGATGACCTGTTCTTCCGTGTTGGAACTTGGCGTGTTGACCCAATCACTGCCGTTTTCAAGCTCGTTGCCCTTGTGAATAACGAGCGTTACGTCGCCACCGTCATCCACCACGAGCTGCGGTCCTTTGCCGTCTGGGAAAGAAACCGCCTGCTGCGTGCACCACCAGTATTCTTCGAGCGTCTCGCCCTTCCATGCGAAAACCGGGATTCCGCTCGCAGCGATCGCTGCTGCGGCGTGGTCCTGTGTTGAAAAGATGTTGCAGCTCGCCCAGCGCACGTTCGCGCCAAGATCCACCAGAGTTTCAATCAACACCGCGGTCTGAATCGTCATGTGCAGCGATCCAGTGATGCGCACGTCCTTCAGCGGTTTCTGCGGCGCATACTTCTCGCGGATGGACATCAGTCCCGGCATTTCCTTCTCGGCGATGGAGATCTCTTTGCGACCCCAGTCGGCGAGAGAGAGGTCGCGCACTTTGAAGTCAGTTTGTTTGCGGGTTTCAGTTAGCATGGTGTTTGGATTGGGTTGCGGGCGTTTTGTTCTGGGAAAGGTTGTTGTGTTGTTGTTCGAAAAGCGGATTTCTTTTCAGCTCTACACTGCACTTCTGAGGGCTTCGGCTTTGTCCGTACGCTCCCAAGTGATGTCCGGATCGGCTTTCCCGAAGTGTCCGTAATTGGTCGTCTTCAGGTAGATCGGCCGCAGCAAGTCAAGGTCGCGCACAATGTGGGCTGGCTTGAAAGAGAACACCTCGGTCACAGCTTTTTCGATTTTCTCCTCCGCCACGTGGTTCGTGCCAAATGTGTTCACATTCACGCTCACCGGGTCTGGGTAACCGATCGCGTATGCAAACTGAACTTCGCAACGGTCTGCCAGCCCCGATGCGATCACGTTCTTGGCAACATAGCGTCCCATGTACGCTGCCGAACGGTCCACCTTCGAAGGATCTTTGCCAGAAAACGCACCGCCCCCGTGGCGGCCCATTCCACCGTAGGTGTCCACGATGATCTTGCGCCCGGTTAGACCCGTGTCGCCCTGCGGGCCCCCAACGACAAACCTCCCCGTTGGGTTGATTAAAAATTGCGTGTCTTTGGTGATCAACTCGCCTGGAAGTTCCTTGCGAATCACTTCGTCGATGAGGAAAGAACGGATGGTTTCGTGTGTAACGGATTCCGCGTGTTGCGTTGAAATCACGACATTGGAGATGCCGATGATCTTTTGGCCCTCGTAGATCACTGAGACTTGTGTCTTTGCATCCGGACGCAGCCAGTTCACGACTCCAGCCTTGCGGATCTTTGTGATCGCGCGTCCCAGCCTGTGAGCGAACATGACGGGCGCGGGCATCAATTCGGGGGTCTCATTGCAGGCATATCCGAACATGAGCCCTTGGTCTCCTGCACCCTGTTCATCAGTGTCTTTTCCAGCGGCCGCACGTGCATCGACTCCCTGCGCGATGTCGGGCGACTGCGATGTGATGATGTTCATCACAAAAACTCTGTCCGCGTGAAAAATATCGTCGTCGTTTGTGTAGCCGATGTCGCGAATGGCCTGGCGTACCAGGGCGGTGTAATCGAGGGATGCGCGTGTGGTGATTTCTCCGCCGACGACAACGACGTTGCTCTTAGCGTAGGTTTCGCAAGCAACACGGCTTGTGGGATCTTGGGTTAGGCACGCATCGAGGACAGCGTCGGAGATCGTGTCGCAGACTTTGTCGGGATGACCTTCGCCGACGGATTCGGAGGAGAAAATGGAACGACGTGACATTTGAGGCGGGTGGGATGGATGGTGTGGGGTTGGAGTTGCTGCGTCGGCCGTGCTGGGAGCTTAGGTGCCCGCTGCAATCGGGCTGTTGATATATTGACGCATCATGATGTGTCAATGTATTGTCGTCCATCCGATGGCGTCAATTGTTAAATCCCTAAAGCTTCTTGCCGACGAGACCAGGATCCGGCTTCTGTTGCTGCTGCAGCAGGAGGAGCTTTCGGTTGCCGAAATCCAAGAGATTCTCGGGATGGGGCAGTCGCGGATTTCCTCCCACCTGGCCCAGTTGCGGGGCGCCGGATTGGTGTGCGACCGTCGGGCTGGCAAGAATATCTATTACGCGCTCGAGACGGATCAGGTTGGGGCGCAGCTTCGAGAGGTGCTTCGGGCGGCGGGCGACGAAATTGCGGAGACAAGGCAGGATTCGCGGGCGCTTCGGGTTCTGCGGGCGAAGCGGGCGGATTTGAGTCGCGAGTATTTTAACCGTATGGCGGGTAAGTTTGGGCGTTCCTATGTGCCTGGCCGGACATGGCAGGGGGTTGCGCGGATGCTTTTCACCTTGGTGGAACCGATGGTGATCGCTGATTTGGGAGCGGGAGAGGGGCACCTCTCACAGCTGCTCGCCAAACGTGCAAAGCGAGTCATCGCAGTGGATAACTCCGAAAAGATGGTCGAGTTTGGGGCTTCGCTTGCACTTGAAAACGGAATTACGAACTTGGAGTATCGGTTGGGGGATATCGAGGAGCCTCCGATTGAGGAGAAAAGCGTGGATTTGGTCGTTTTCTCGCAGGCTTTGCATCACGCCGGAAATCCGCAGCGAGCGGTGCAGTCGGCGTATAAGATCCTGCGTCCGGGAGGGCGTTTGGTGATTTTAGATTTGCTTGCGCACCAGTTTGAGCAGGCACGGGAGCTATACGCGGACACTTGGCTTGGTTTCACGGAGTCGGCTGTGGCTGGGTTTCTTGAGGACGCTGGGTTTTGCCGAGTGGATGTGGAGGTTGTTTCTCGCGACGAAGCGAATCCAGCGTTTCAAACCCTGCTCGCGGTGGGATCCCGGTAGCGAGCGGGATGTTTCCGAGCGGTTGTGCAGGCTGTGAGTGGGGCGGGGCTCAATGGAAATCCGACTTGCGTTTTCTATTGGACTAATCAGACTCCCGCCTCGATTTCGAAAGCACCGCTAGCTCAATTGGCAGAGCAAGTGACTCTTAATCACTAGGTTCTTGGTTCAAGTCCAAGGCGGTGCACTTTCTTTGCAGTCCAATTTACGGGGTGCTGTCCCAAGTGATCGTGAGGGGCGTGTTGCAAATAGGGGTCGTGCAAAGTTTGTTCAAGGTGTCAGGCTGGTGTAGTCCTTTCGTCCAGTGATGAACACGCTACCCCCCAGCTGTTTTCTTTCCGCTCTCTTTGGCTCGTTGCGCACGCGTGCGGTGCTTCTTTTTGCCGCGGCGTCCACGGGTGGAAGTACGGGGTTTGCAGCCGCTGATTACGTGAAGTCGGTGAAACCGCTTCTGCAGGAGCGTTGCTACGCCTGTCACGGCGCGCTGAAACAGAAGGGCGGTCTCCGGCTCGACACCGCCGTCTCCATTCGCAAGGGCGGCGATTCGGGTGCCGCCGTAGCCCCCGGGTATCCGGAAAAAAGCCTGCTCGTTGTGCGCGTGCTAAGTTCGGATCCCGACGATCATATGCCCCCCAGGCACGAGGGGGAGCCGCTTAACGCTTCCCAGGTCAGGATGCTGCAGGAGTGGATCTCCGCAGGCGCGCCAGCTCCCGGCGGCGAACAGCCCGAGCCCGATCCCCGTGACCATTGGGCGTTTCGTCCCCCGGCACGGCCCCCAGTGCCCTCGCTCGAAAACCGGGAGTGGGCAGCGAACCCCATCGACGCATTTATTTCTGCGCGGCACGCCGCAAAAGGGCTTTTGCCTCAGGCGCGTGCTCCGCGTGGCATCCTCCTGAGGCGCCTCTTTCTCGACCTCGTTGGAGTGCCACCCACTTTGGACGAAACGGCCGTGATCAACGCGATGCCGGATTCGGAGTGGTATCCGGCGCTTGTCGAAAAGTTGCTGGCCGATCCGCGGCACGGCCAGCGATGGGCCCGCCATTGGATGGACGTGTGGCGCTACAGCGACTGGTGGGGATTGGGTGAGCAGCTCAGGAATTCTCAGAAACACATCTGGCACTGGCGGGATTGGATCATTGAATCGCTAAACAACGACGCGCCCTACGATGAAATGGTCCGTCTCATGCTCGCCGCGGACGAAATCGCCCCGGAGGACGCCTCGAAGCTCCGCGCCACCGGGTTTCTTGCGCGGAACTGGTTTCTCTTTAACCGAAACACATGGATGGAGGATACCGTGGAGCATGTCGGCAAGGGGCTCCTCGGGCTCACGTTCAACTGCAGCAAATGTCACGATCACAAGTACGATCCGATATCGCAAACAGACTTCTACCGGTTGCGCGCAGTTTTCGAGCCGTATCATGTGCGCATCGATGTGACGGCAGGAGGGGCCGACTTGGAAAAGGATGGGATTCCGCGAGCGTTTGATGCGGACACACGGGCTGTGACGTACA
Organism: Akkermansia muciniphila; assembly: GCA_945906945.1. GTDB lineage: Bacteria > Verrucomicrobiota > Verrucomicrobiia > Chthoniobacterales > Chthoniobacteraceae > Chth-196. Next base: position 654 of record CAMDSZ010000155.1, on the reverse strand, counting down.
GGTTCGTGCGAGGCGAGGAAAGCCAGCCCGACAAATCGGCTGTGATTTCACCGGGTGTGCCTGCGGTTTTCGACTTTGCGAAGCTCGATGTGGTGCCCATCGAGCTTCCTCTCGCTGCACATGAACCCCAGCGCCAGCCTTGGGTTCTAGAGGCACACGTGGCGACGGCTGCCAAAAGCCTAGAAGCTGCCGCCGAGGACCTCAAAAAAGCTGCCGAAAAATTTGCGAAAGCGAAGGAAGTTGCGCAGAAGGACTCCGGTTCGGAGCTTCTTACGAAAGCTGTTTTGGAGTCGGAGGCTGAATGGTCGCTCGCCGAGAAGACGCATCAGTTTACGGGGGCCGAGAAGCTCTCCGTCGAGTCGCGTGCCATAGCGATGCGGGCTCTTTGGCGTGCCGATTCTAACGAGCAGTCGCTGAGGGCCGCCGCGGTTGCGGCCGAGAGAAAAAGCGCTGCGGCGAGGCAGGAGAAGCTCGTCGCGGACGCGAGGCTCAAATTGCTGCGTGCTCCCGAGCCGAAGAGGCCCGATTTGGAAAAGAAGCTTGCCGCCGCGTTGGAGGAATCCGCGGTGCTTGCGAAGGCGGTCGCGGCGGAAGTCAAAACTGCCGACAGCTACACTGTTTTATTTGGAGCGAAATGGACTCCGACTCGGTTTT
>CAMDSZ010000154.1 GCA_945906945.1 Akkermansia muciniphila | reverse complement strand
GGGGCTGGATTCTCGCTCTGATCGGATTCCTGCCCTTGGCGATTGTTTCGATGGGTGAGCATTTCTTTGCGGTGCACCGCGCGGAGACCGGACTCTCGAACCGTTTGGTAATTGAATCTGTGGTTTCCGGACTGGTTGTTTTTGGGGCTGGCCGGCCGATTTTGGCGGGTGCGGTGGCGGCGTTCAAAAGGCGAGCCCCGGACATGGATTTTCTGGTTGGACTTGGGGCGTTGTCCGCTTGGATCGGGAGCTTGTTTGTCGCGCTTTCTGCGGCCGGTTCGTCGAGCGGAGTTGGAGGCGCATCGATGGAGTCGGCGTTTTTTGAAGCCTCTGCTGGCATTGTCACCTTCGCGCTTTTGGGCAGGTGGTTGGAGAGCAGAACCAGACTGAAGGCGTGGGGCTGGCTGAATGGAATGGTCTCAATACAGCCGCAATTGGTGCGGGTACGAGAGGATTCGCAGATTCGTGAGGTAACTCTCTCCTTGGTGAAGGTGGGGATGCGGGTTGTTGTCCCGCCTGGCGAACGCATTCCTGTCGATGGTATTGTTTGCGAAGGCGAATCATTCGTGGACGAGAGTTGGGTGAGCGGCGAGCCCGTGCCTGTTTGGCGCGGCGTTGGCGATCCGGTGGTTGGAGGGACGGTGAACGGGGGCGCGGGACTCGTGATTACAGTCACGCGAGAGGGCCGTGACGCTTACTTGCAGCAAATCATCCGGATTGTACGCGAGGCGCAAATGGGCAAGCCGCCGATCCAGCGTCTCGCCGACAAGGTGTCGGGCTGGTTCTCGTGGGGGGTGCTTGTTGCATCGTTGCTGACGATTTTGTGCTGGCTTGTGAGCGGGCCCATCGCGAGCACGTGGAAGAATGCATTGTGGCATGGTCTTTCGGTTTTAGTGGTGGCGTGTCCGTGCGCGTTGGGTTTGGCGACACCAGTGGCCGTGCTCGCGGGGACCGGGGCGGCGGCGTTGCGCGGTGTGTTGTTTCGAAACGGTCTCGCTCTCGAGCAGCTGGCCTCCGTGGGCACCATTATTTTTGACAAGACCGGCACGTTGACGTGCGGGTTTGTGGAGGTGACGGAGTGGTGGGAGCACAGAAGATTCGAGGGACGTTTGATCGCGATGCTGGGCGCTCTTGAGTCTCGAATGCATCATCCGGTGGCGGCGGCTGTGGTTCGCGCCGCAGCTGAGCGCAAGCTGGCAGTGCCCCAGGTGGGATCTGTTCAGTCGGTGCCCGGACGCGGATTGAGGGGAGTGGTGGAGGGGTGCGAAATCGTCGCGGGCAATACGGAGTTGATGCACTCGGAGGGCATTGATTTGCCGGAACCAGACAAACCCGGAGCCAGCCCGCGCATGTGGGTTGCGGTCAATGGCGAGTTTGCAGGCTGGTTTCGGGTTTCGGATAAAGTGCGTCCCGAGGCGGGCGCTGTTCTGGAGCAACTGCGTGCAGACGGAGTGAGGTTGGTGCTCCTAACTGGTGACGGCGAGGATCGGTCGCGGGAAGTTGCGAGCTCAGTCGGAATCACGGAGGTGATTTGGGGTGTTCCACCGGAGGGGAAGAGGGATGTTGTTGAACGACTCCAGATGTCAGGGAAGAAGCAGGGTGAACGGCGCTCCGGCGAGGCTGGCGGATTGGTTGCGATGGTCGGGGACGGGATCAATGATGCTCCCGCCTTGGCGCAGGCGGATGTGGGAATTGCAATGGCAGAGGGAACGGCGATTGCGCGCGAAACGGCTGCAGTCACTTTGATGCGCCCTGATCTTCACGCTTTGCTCAAGGCGCGCGAGATTTCGGTCAAGACGCTCGCTGTGATTCGCCAGAATCTGGCGTTCGCTTTTGGCTACAACCTGCTTGCGCTACCACTCGCTTCCGGGGCCTTTGAGGCGCTGATTCCTTGGGCGCCGGGCCCGGTTGTTGCCTCGGCCGCGATGGCTCTGTCCTCCGTGAGTGTTGTGTTGAACGCCGTCCGTTTGAGACGCTCTTAGCGCCGACCGCTTTTGGGTTTCTGGCGCTGTCCACTTAAGGCTGGCGGGCGCTTGAGAACCGCGCTGATCCACTTCCCCTTTCGGGTTACTTTCAGAAGCCCGAGCTTCTCCCGTTTGAAAGATTTGAGCACCTCTGCTTCCTGTTCGCGCAGGACCCCCGATAGAATGAGATGTCCGCCGGGGGCGACCGCACTCGAAATAACCGGAGCGGCCTCGATCAGTACGCCGCTGAATAAATTTGATGCCACGATGTCCCAAGTCTGCGGTGGGGTCCACCGCAGCACATCTGAGCGGCTGAACTTGATCCCGCGAATGGAATTGTTAGTGGCGTTTTCCTTTGCCGTGCGGATTGAGTGGGGATCGAAATCTGTTCCCAAAACGTCCTTTGCCCCCAGAAGCTGTGCGGCCATCGCTAGGATCCCGGAACCCGTTCCGAGATCTAGAAAACTCCACATACTACCCCGATGCAGCTGGGCGGTATCCGCGAGATGCCGCAGGCACATCGCTGTCGTGGCGTGTTCTCCTGTTCCGAACGCCATCCCGGCGGGAATCCAGATCGCAGGCGCGCGTCCTGCCTTCATTTCCTTCGTTTTTTCGAGTTCGGTGCTGACCACCGAAAACTTTCCACGCACCCGGATGGGCGCCCTCTGCGGCGGGTTTTGAGCAGTCAGCCACTTTGCCTCGTTGACGCTTCCTCCGTGAATGGCTCGCAGTTGCTGTGCCTCCTTGGAGGTGAGTCCATGCGCCTGCACCTTTGCGGATTTCGAACCAACAGTTTCGGTGATCATCAGCCGTTCGGGGCCGATATCAAAGAGGGTGGCAAACCATGAGTCTGCGGAGGCTGCTGGAGTGCGCTTGGTCCAGGTGAAACGGTGAGTTGCGAGGCGGGGTGGCATGTTCTTAAAAGCGGTTGTCGCGGTGAGATTATTTCGCGGCGGATTTTTTTCTGAAAATGAGGATGTGCTGCTGCGGAAGTACGTCGATGGTGCGTTCCCAGTTGAGTCCGTCGATGGCTGTGAATTCTTTTTTGGCCTGCTCCTGACTCATTTTGTGGACCCGCTTGATGTTCACCGCTGGATCCTCCGCGCGAAATTCAACCAGCACGATGCGGCCGCCTGGCTTGAGTGCCTTGTGCATGGCGCGCAGCATTTCGTAGGGCTGATCGAACTCGTGGTAAACGTCGACCATAAGAATGGTGTCGACGCTAGCCGGAGGAAGTTTCGGGTCGTCGGTGGCGCCGAGAACAGACTCAACGTTGGTGATCTGTCGCTTCGCCATGTTGCGTTGGAGCAGGTCGAGCATTTCCTGCTGGATGTCGACCGCCAAAATCCTGCCCTCGGAGCCCACTAATTTTGCCATTCGCCAGCAGAAATAGCCCGATCCGGCGCCGATGTCCGCGACGACCTCTTTGGGTTTGAGTTGCATCGCTTCCACGAGTAGGTCGGTGCGTTCCTCCGTTTCGCGGTCAGGGCGCTCGAGCCAGCCTGCGGCTTGGTGGCCCATGACGTGGGCGATTTCGCGGCCCATGTAAAATTTTCCAATCCCGTTTGGGTCATGTTCTGCGCGGGTCTCGTATCGCGGACCCGCGTCTGTTGGCGGAGCGGCTGGGCTGGGGGCGCACGTTAGAAGACCGAGGCACGCGGCCAGTTGGAATGCATGAAATGTGGGGGGGCGGCGGTTTAAAATCACACAGCGGTTGAACAGGAGGGGTGAGCGATCGTCCAGCCTGCATTTTGAGTCAAAGTGCTCGCTCGCTCCGGAAGCTCCGAGCAAAGCGGCAGGTGGGGTCTTGCTCTTCTCCGCTTGCAACCGGTTGGGGAGTTCCCTTAGGCTCGAGACCCTCTTTCGGGCCAGGGTAGCTCAGAGGTAGAGCAGGGGACTCATAAGCCCTTGGTCGGGAGTTCAATTCTCCCCCCTGGCACCATTTCCGCATGCTCGCCCCATCGGCGTCGCTCTGTGCGCCCGAAAAGACTTCAAAAGACCGCACTTCGTTCTCTTGGTTCAGGGCGGGCGCTCCCCGGTTCTGTTGATCCGGTACAGTCCAGAGCCACTGCGGGGTTCAGCTCGCTACAGCCGCGGTTTGTTTGGAATTCGCTTCGTCTGTCTGGCGGTGTCTTGCTGTGACGCTCTTGAGTCCTGGGTAAGCGGATTGATTGCCTTTGAACGGGTTTCTAATGAGCCTGGGGAGGGGAAAAGTCTCGACAGCGCACCCGCGTGGGCGAAGATGCCGGTGCCCTGAGGACGCAGGGTTTTGAGAAGACGCACTCGTAGCTCAACTGGATAGAGCGTTGCCCTCCGAAGGCAGAGGTTGTGGGTTCGACCCCCGCCGGGTGCACTCTCACTCGATCGGTAGTTCGCCGACCGACTGGCCATCATACAGCGCGGTTATGGCGCGGTTGTATTCTAGCCGTGAAAGCTGTTGCCGAAATCGCTGGTTGTGGAGAGGGTAGTCTCCACCGCCCATGCAAGCCATCCCGCCGTCCACCAGAAAGCACTTTGTTCTCGATACAAACGTTTTGCTGCACGATCCGCAATCCATGTTCCAGTTTCAGGAGAACACGGTTTGGATCCCCGTCGAGGTGCTGGAAGAGCTTGATAAATTCAAGCCGGAGAACACCACAAGGGGGGCTAATGCCAGGGAAGTCCACCGCAAGCTCAATGAGAGATTTCCGTCCTCGTCACAAATGCAAGCGGGAGTTGATCTTCCCAATGGCGGTCAGCTGCGCGTGTGCCTCAATCCTCAAGTCCGGTTCGAGAGAGGCGAGTGGAGACAAGTTTCCGGAAGCGAGAGGTTTGAACGGGCAAGGAGCCTGTTTCCAGACTTCTCAAGGATGGACAATAGGATTCTTGCGGTAGCAGCGCATCTTGCCGATACAGAGACGCTTCCTACTATTCTTGTAACCAAGGATTTGAATCTGCAACTCAAGGCGCGGGCCTTGGGACTCGAGGCTCAGGATTACAAGACTGACCGGGTTGAGGATGACCAGGACATCCGGCGCACCCAGAAACAAAGCGGCGTCGAGGATTACAAGCACCTGCAACTACCCGGCCGGCGAGTGCAGGCTTTTGCGAGCGAGGGCCACATCGAGCTCCCAGAGGAGGCGCAGAATTTCATTACCAACGAATACCTGATCGTCGGTAGCAGCGATAGTCACGGTCATGGGGTGCCTGCGCGCTATTGCGGCGGCGGTCAATTCAGGACGCTCCGACGCGACCACTTGAGCATCCGCGGAGGACGAAGCCTGCAGGCGCTGAACCTTGGACAGCATTTTCTTCTCGATGCACTGTACGACCCGGAAATCACGTTGATCACCGTCTATGGCAAAGCCGGCACCGGCAAGACGCTGTTGACCGTGGGAGCGGCCCTCGAACAGGTGCAGAACAGCGAGTACGAGAAAATGCTTATCACCCGTGTGATCATGCCCACGGGCAAGGACATCGGGTATCTGCCGGGTCGTTTGGAGGAGAAAATGCAGCCGTGGCTCCAGCCTGCCTACGACGCGCTCGAGCATTTGTTGGCGCGTCCGCGCAAGCCCGAGCAGTTCGAGAAAAAACGTGCGAGCACTCGTAAATCCGGAGGCGTTGAAGCCGCGCCCAAGGGTTACCCGAATGGGCGGGCGGAGGGAGCCATCGTGAAGGCGAAGCCTTACGAGCCTCTGCTGCAATCTGGATTACTTGAGGTGGAGGCTATCACGCACATCCGAGGGCGCTCGATTCCTCGCTCGATTTTCATCGTGGATGAGGCCCAGCAGCTCACGCCCCACGAGGCCAAGACTCTCGTGACGCGCATGGGACGGGGCAGCAAGATCATCCTCATTGGTGATCTAGGGCAGATCGACAACCCCTACGTGGATGCCCATACCAACGGGCTTGTCTACACCCGCCACCGTCTTCAGGGGCAGGCCTTCATGGCGCACGTAAATCTGTTCAAGGGCGAACGCAGCCCGATGGCTGAAGTCGCCGCGAACCTGATGTAGCAGTCATCGGCCGGCTCGGCTGATTCAAACCGCATGAAAATCGCGCACTGCTGCTTTTTTCGCGATGCTCGGGCGAGCTGTTGAACGACACAAAACAAACACGATGACCGGAAGTTCAAGGCAGTTGTGTGTTCGCGCTTTGCTTGAGTGGGAAAAAGGAACCACCTTTTCCGACGAGATTCTCCATTCCGTTTTTGATCGGCACTCTATTTCGCCACAGGATCGCGCTCTTTTGATGGAGTTGTTTTTCGGGGTGTTGCGAAGATTGCGTTCGCTCGACTTTTGGATCTCGGAACTACGTCCTGCAGCCGTGGACCCGCTCACCCGAAACGCGTTGCGGCTGGGTTTGTACCAGATTTTTTATATGCGCATTCCAACGCACGCTGCCGTTTTTGAAACGGTTGGCGTCGCGCTGCCCCGGGCGCGCGGTTTGGTGAACGCTTGCCTGCGTAGGGCGGTTCGGGAGTGTGAATCGTTAAAAATCGCGCTGGCTGCCCAGTCTTGCGCGGTGCGGTTTTCAACCCAGGATTTTTTGTGGAAGCGCTGGGAAGATCGCTTCGGCTTAGACGCAGCAGCGCGTCTCTGCGAAATCCAGAACGTCCCATCCGAAAGTTTTTTTCGAATCAACCGTTTGAGGTTTCCAGAGGGTGACGCTTCCTCCATGGGTTTGAGCGAAGGAGAATACACCCCGGTCGACAGCCATCCGGACGTGCTGCGTGTTTCCGGGATCCCAAGGGACGCACTGTCTGGCGGACTTGGCTACATGCAGGATCCCAGTACGCTGCTAGCTCCCGACCTGCTCGATCCCAAGCCCGGGGAGCGCGTGCTGGACGCCTGCGCGGCGCCGGGCGGCAAGACAGCTTACATCGCCCAGAAAATGGCTAACACAGGGGACTTGATCGCGTGTGAAATCTTCGCCTCCAGGGTGGCACGGTTACGTGAAAATGTGAACCGCCTCGGCGCCTCGATGGTGCGGGTTTTAGAGGCGGACTTCCTCATGCCCCCAGAGGCTGATTCACCGCTCATGGAGGGGCTGTTTGATCGAATACTGCTTGATGTTCCGTGTTCGAACACCGGAGTCATCCGTCGAAGGGTCGATGTCCGGTGGCGCCTCACGGAAGAGGACTTCATCCGAATGCCCGTGCAACAGTTGGCGTTTATTCGAAGGGCAGTGTCGCTCTTGAAGCCAGGCGGTGTGCTCGTGTACAGCACCTGCTCAATTGAACCGGAGGAGAACCAGCAGGTGGTTCAGCAGGCTCTGGCCCTGTTCCCGGAATTAGAGTTTGAGGCGGAGAGAATCGCGCTGCCGCATTGCGACGTTTCTGATGGCGCGTTTGCTGCACGCCTAAGGCGCAGGCCCTCGGTGTAAAGTTGACAAGAAGGGGCCCAAAAAGGATGTGAGCAGAAGGGTCCCCCATGGGAGCGCGGAGCCCCAGAGTGCCTCTTTATTTAAGAGGCCCGCGTAACAAAAGGGATCCGTGAATCCGCGTCCTTTGGTTCATACGCCAACTTCCTTCCCGTGTTTCTTAATTGGAATCGAGCGCTTTCATGAATCATCACTGAGCTCAGTAACCGCACTTCTCTTGCCGATTCGGCTTGCCCGCTGCGCCACGATTATTAATCAACCGCAACGCGCCTCCTGTGGGCTCCACCAATTCGCTCAAACAGCGACTCCAGCTGCGGGACAGTTTGATTGGTTGTGAAATGTTCGCTTGCCCGCTTACGACCCTCCCTTCCCATTTTTTCGCGAAGGATCGGATCCTCCAGCAGCTTACAGATTGCGTCTGCCATCCCGGCAACGTGAGCCATCGGAACCAAGAACCCGGTGATGCCGTCCAGCACAATCTCCGGTACACCCCCGCCCCGAGTCGCAACCACCGGCTTCCCTCCAAGCATGCCTTCGGTAATGACCCTTCCAAAGGGTTCCTCAAGAATCGAGGCATGCACCAGCACATCAAGACGGTCGAGAAGACTCCCGACGTCGTCTTGAAATCCGAGAAATTGCATGCAGTCTCCCAACCCCAGTTCCATCACCCTCCGCTTTAACATTGCCTCGTAGCTGTTCTCCCCGAACATCGCGGACCCGATGATCTGGAAAATGGTGTTTGGAAAGCGTCCGCGCACCAGCGCTGCGGCTTCGATGAGTACGTGCTGGCCTTTCCATTGGGTGAGTCTGCCGACAATTCCCACAACAGCTGGTTTGTTGGCCGGTCCGGGCAAGAGAGTCTGATTCAGCCCACTTACATCATCGCAAACGGGGACTGTCGCCATGCTGCCGCTCGATTCCGGGGGGGGTATCAATGCGGAAGTGAATGCAGGCCTTTGTTCAGGAGGAATACCTTCAAAAATAACCGCACTCCTGTCTCTGGTAGGCAAGCGCAGGCTGTCGAGTGTCGACTGGGAGTTCGCCACGATAAAATCCGGCAGCCACCTACACAGGTGGCGGATGGTTGCTGCTACCGGTCTTGGAAGATACGCCCCCTCCAGACGGTCGTGGATGTGCCAGATGAGTGGAAGGCCCGTGAACCAGGCGCACAGGCCCCCTATGATATCCGCCTTCAGCGAGTTTGTGTGGATGAGATCAACCCTCTTGGACCGCATCAGGCGCGCCACCCGCCACGAGTATTTGAGGGTTTTCCAAACCGCATTAAGCTTCAAAAGGCTGCTTGCTCCGAGCTGATCTTTTTTTGCATCTGCGACCGCAGACTCGAGCGGAACGATGCATGTATCCACGCCTGCGGCCGTTAGTTTTTGCACCAGGGGGCCGTCTTCCCCAAGAATCACAAATGGCGCGAAACGCGATCGATCCAGCTTTTGAAGCGTGTTTAAGAGGGAAAGCTCTGCGCCGCCTAGCTTAGCCGTGTGGTCAAGAAATGAGATTCGGATCGGTGTTTGCATAGGTGCAGAATTTTAATTTATGCCGTGACGGGTTTCTGGATTTCAGAGCCGCCCAATGAAGGTGCGTGAATGTTGTGATGGGGCTTTTGGCTTGGATCGCCGTCGAGGCAGGCTTTGTAAATTTCACGCATCTGCGCCGCCACCTTTTGCCATGTGAATTCCTTCTCAACTTGCTCCCTGCCATTGCGGCCCATTTTGCGGACCCATTCCGGGTTCGCTGCGCATTTGGTGATTGCCGAGGCGAGGGCACGTGCATTGCGTTCAGGGAAGACGATCCCTCCATTTCCGATCACCTCGGGTATCGCACCGGAGTCGCTTCCAATGACCGGGGTTTCACAAGCTTGCGCTTCGATGATGACGCGGCCGAACTGCTCCATCCAGCTCGGGACCGTCCGCGAAGGCAGCACCAACACGTCAAGCGCGTTCATGATCCTCGGCAGCTCCTCCAAACGGTGCGGCCCCAAAAAACGGATCCTCTCTTGGAGCCCGAGGGTGTTTGCGCGCTGCTCAATGGCCGTCCGGTAGTCGCCACTGCCTGCAAACACGACATTCACATGGTTCGGACAAAAGGCGAGGGCGTTGACCAAATCCATCAGCCCCTTTCGCTCCACGAGTCGGCCGACGTAGCCCGCCACAAACCCCGAAAGCCCCAGCGCATTCCTGCACTCAATCCGGTCCATGGGCTTAAACAACGCG
>CAMDSZ010000153.1 GCA_945906945.1 Akkermansia muciniphila | reverse complement strand
GTGAAGCTGCTCTTCCCCGTCCCCACCGACTTTCGCCTCATCGCACTCGGGCCGAAATCGCAAACCTGGCTGAGCGGAAGTCCAGGCACTCCAGAAAAGTGGACCGAAATATTTTCACCCAACCTCGACTGCACCGTGCGTAATCTCATTGTCACCGGCGTCCGCACTCGCGACGCAGAAAACGACCTACCCATCGAACAAGTCGTCCAAGTTATCGAACAAAAACTCAACCCCGATTACCCGAAAACCACACCAAAAGGCGGCACCGGCAAAGGCATCTGGATTCGCTAATGCCCACTCCGGTCATGCAATGATCAAAGGCATCACGGGCCGAAAACTATCCGCGATGGTGAGGCGCGAGCCGTACCGCTTCCCCGTTTGTGAAAAGAATTTTGGCACTCGGAGTGGGTTTTGCGGGAATACTAGTGAACCTTGCTCATGAGCTCTGCCCCCCCCGAACGCACCGAACGGCTTGTCCTGCTGCTGACACAGCATCAGGAGCCCTTGTTTCGTTACATCTTCAGCCTTGTGGCGTGCGAGGCGGATGCGCGGGATATTCTACAAGAGACGAGTCTCGCGCTGTATCGGAAATTTGACGGGTATGATCTCTCGCTGCCGTTTTTGCCGTGGGCATACCGGTTTGCTTATTTGCAGGTGCAGAAGCATCGCGATAAGGCCGCGCGCTCGCCGCTTTTGTTCTCCGAGGATGTAATCGACTTGCTGGCGCACGATCGGGAGCGCATGGAGCCCGAACTCAATCAGCGGCTGCGGTTTTTGGATCTTTGTTTAGAGACCCTGACGGCGCGGGACAAGGAACTCGTCACCAGTCGATATGCGATGCGTCAGGGGGCAGTGGAGATGATGCAGCGGTTCGCAATGAGCCGTCGTACGCTGTTTCGGAATCTGGAACTGTTGCGCCAGCGGCTGCACGATTGTGTAACACGCCAGCTTCAATCGGAGGGACTCTCATGAATCTTGAATCCCGGATTCATGCCAAGCTTGACGGTGAGATCACGCCGGATCAGCACGCGCAACTCGAGGCCCTGCTCCGCAATGACTGGCAGGCGAGACGCCTTTATTTAGAACTTGCCGATCAGCACGCACGATTGCTCCAGCAACCGGCGTTGAACACAGGGAGGATCATGCAGCCCTCGGTCGGCCGCCTGACGGTGCGATGGCGGGCATCTGCGATCATTGCCTCAGCGGCGGCGATTGTCCTGCTGGCGTTGGTGATCTGGCCTCGCAAAGCGGTGGATAAAGAGGCGACGTCCAATGGGGTCGCGGTGTTGAGTCAGACTTTGGATGCTGAGTTTTCTGAACCCAACGTGCGCAGTGGGGACACCATCGCCCCGGGGAAGTTGACCCTGAACAAGGGTGTGGCGCAGATCGAGTTTTTCAGCGGTGCCACGGTTTTGGTCGAAGGTGCCACCGAAATGGAGATTCTCTCGGCATGGGAAGCGCGTTGTGTGAGAGGTCGCGTGCGCGTGCATGTGCCACCAGCCGCAAAGGGCTTTGTGATGCACGCGCCGGATGTGAAGCTCGAGGATCTCGGCACGGAGTTCGCGCTGAATGTAAAGGGCCGGGACAGCGCTGTGCATGTCTTTGAGGGCGAAGTGATCGTTCATACGAAGGACAAGGCTCCCGCGAGTCTGAAAGTGGGCATGTCATTGGCCTCCACTGCGGCGGGGGTGTTGCCGGAGGATTTTCTTCCGATCAGTGAACTGCAGGGTCTCATCCGCCAGCGTGAGCAACGTCGTTTTCAGCAATGGCAGACTTGGTCGGAAGGGGTGAGCAAGGATCCGCGGCTCATCGCCTATTATACCTTCCGGCATGCCCCGGATGACCGGTGGGACAGGTTGGTCAGCAACTTCGCCCACCCACAGGACAAGATACGCGCTGGCGGCGCCGTCGGCGCTCAGTGGACGCAAGGGCGCTGGCCGGGAAAGGAAGCGCTGGAGTTTAAGCGTCCCGGCGACCGTGTGCGCATGAACCTGGATGGAACTTATGCAGCCCTCACTTTTGCCTGCTGGGTGAAAGTTGATTCCGTGGACAAGAAATACAACTCGCTACTGCTCACCGATGGCTACGATTCCGGCGAGCCGCATTGGCAAATCTATGAGGACGGCAGCCTCATGTTTTCCATTGGCTACGCAGCATCGGGTGAGAAGCGCATCACGGCGCGATACAATCAGGTCTACTACTCCAAGCCCGTTGTTACCGCTGACAGTCTCGGTCGCTGGCACCATCTTGCGGTAACTTACGACAATGTTTCGGGCATGGCACTGCAATACTTCGATGGCAAGGAAGTTGGCCGCGAGGTTTCGGCCTTGCATCAGCCGGGCCGCCCTATCATCCTCGGGCCCTGTGAACTGGGCAACTGGGGCCTGCCAACCCAAGGTCACCCGTTCCCCATCCGCACCCTAAACGGAGCCATCGACGAGTTCGCGATCTATCATGACGTGCTCAGTCCTTCAGAGATTCAGACGCTCTTTGAACACGGACAAGTGAAGTGAACCAAATCACCAAACCCACAGCGATTCCATGACATCCCCTTTCAACAACCAAATCGCCCTCGTGACTGGTGCCAATGATCCGGAGGGCCTTGGCTACGGCATCGCACGCGAGCTCATCGAGGAAGGCGCAACCGTCTACTTCGGCTGCCGTCTCGATGCGCAGGTGCAGGCGCTCGCGGAACCAATGGCAGCGTTTGGTGTTTCCGCACGAGCGGTGCAGCTCAATGTATCTGACCCAGAGAGCATCGCGCGCGCCTTCCAGCAGATCGAGTCCGAAGCCGGGCGCCTCGACATTCTCGTCAACAACGCGGGCGACGGCGCGAACTGCGCCGCGCTCGATGAAACAGCCGATCAATGGGATCGCATCATGACCGCGAATGCGCGGGGTCCCTTTCTGTGTTCACAAGCCGCCGCGCGCCTGATGGAACCGCGCAAGCATGGCCGCATTGTGAATATCAGTTCACAGGCCGCCAGCGTCGCGATCATGAACCATGTGGCTTATTCCTCGTCGAAAGCCGCGCTGAACATGTTGACGAAAAGCATGGCTCTCGAATGGGCGCCGCTGGGCATCACCGTCAATGCCGTGGCACCCACCTATCTCATGACGCCTGGCACCCGTCCGTTTTTGGAGCAATCCGAGTTTCGTGAGTCCGTGCTTGCACGCATCCCCGTTGGGCGTGTCGGAAGCATCCACGACATCGCCCACGCCGTGCGGTTTCTCTGCCACCCGGACTCCGGCCTCATCACCGGCGAGGTGCTGATGGTTGATGGCGGCTGGACTCTGGCTTGAGGCATGTGCTGCGAAGACCATGAAACTCACACCCTTCATCCTGCTTTTCGTCGGTGCCGCCTGGCCATTGCGTGCCCAGAACACGGACGCCGAAGTCTTATTTGTACGGCGAATCTCGCCACTCTTTCATGAGAGGTGCCTCGCCTGTCATGGCAATGATGAGGCGAAAATCAAGGGCGGGCTGGATATGCGCACGCCTGCAGCCACGCTCAAAGGTGGTGACAGTAAGAAGTCGGGGTTCATCGCTGGCAAGGCGGAGGAGAGTCCGCTGTATCTCGCGGTGACGCGGAGCCACGATGAGTGGGAGGCAATGCCACCGAAAGAGGCGGACAAGCTGCGGCCGGAGCAGATCGCATGGATCAAGGACTGGATCGGGGGCGGTGCGCCGTGGCCGGATGAGGCGCGGCAAAAACAAATCGTAAAGGCAAACGAGGCGAAGTGGTCCTCGGAGGATGGCATCACGGTGAAGACAACGGGAGCATTGTCGCCCGAGTGGGCGAATCGGAAATACAAACTCGAGGGCCTGTGGGCTTATCAGCCTTTGGCGAAGCAGAATGGCGGGAAGGCGCTGGATGACTTCATCACGGCGAAGATGCCAACCGGCCTTGAGCCGGCGCCTGCCGCCGATGCCCGCACCCTCATCCGACGCGCCTCGTTTGACCTCACCGGACTGCCTCCAACGCCAGAAGAGGTCGCGGCGTTTGAGCGCGATTTACCCAGGGATGCGAACGCAGCGGTGAAGACGCTCATCGACCGGCTGCTCGATTCTCCGCACTACGGCGAGCGCATGGCGCAGCACTGGCTGGATGTCACCCGCTACGCCGATTCGTCGGGCTTCTCGAATGACTACGAGCGTGGGAATGCGTGGCGGTATCGCGATTACGTAGTGCGCGCCTTCAACCGCGACAAGCCCTATGACCAGTTCATCAAGGAACAGATCGCCGGAGACGAGATCGACGCCAACGATCCTGAGAAGATAATCGCCACGGGTTTCCTGCGCACGGGTCCGTGGGAGCTGACCGGCATGGAGGTCGAAAAAATAGCCCGACAGCGCTTCCTCGATGATGTGACCAACAGCGTGGGCGAGACCTTTCTTGCGCATTCGCTGCAGTGCGCCCGCTGTCACGATCACAAGTTTGATCCCCTGCCCACCCATGATTACTACTCGATTCAGGCTGTGTTTGCGACGACACAGCTCTCAGAACGGGCCGCGCCATTTCTTGCGGAAGAGAACACGCAGGGCTTCGAAGAGCGCGCCTATCTCGAAAAGAGCATCGCGGAATATGAATCCGTTCTGACGAAGCTCGACGCCGTGTTGCTGGAAAACGCCGCGCGCTGGTTCAAGGACAACGGCAAGGAGCCGGCCAGGTGGAATGACGCCGTCGAGGCCGCCCGAAATCCCGCGGCTCCCAAGCAAGGCACCGTCAGAAAATTCGGCAAGTATTCGGACCTGTTCGCCGCCGCACGAAACACGCTTACCAATGCCGGGGCACCGGAAGGGGACTTCCCTCCCAGGCTGGTCGGCTTCACGCCAGAGCAGTTCGGCATGGAACGCGTGGCGCGAAAGGGATTGGAGCGACTCCGGTGGGAACTGGATCGCTATGAACCCTACGCTCTGGCCGTCTATGGCGGTCGCACCCGGCAATACAAAACCGTCTTCGCTCCGCTGCGCATGCCCCCCGACAGGATGAGCGCGGGCGAGCTGGAAGAGACCTGCATCCTCACCGGTGGCGATCCCTTTGCGTCCGGCACCAAGGTTAGACCCGGCGTCCTCAGCGTGCTCGGTGCCGTGCAAAAGACGCTGATCCCGGACGCCATTGAAGGCCGTCGCAAAGCCTTCGCGGAATGGGTCGCCAGCGCGGACAATCCGCTGACCACGAGGGCCATCGTGAATCGCGTATGGATGTGGCACTTTGGCCAGCCGCTCGCGGGGAATCCGAACAACTTTGGCAGCACCGGCAAAAAGCCGACACACCCCGAACTGCTGGACTGGCTCGCGGCGAAGTTCGTGGAGAGCGGCTGGAGCTTCAAGGCACTGCACCGCCTCATCATGACTTCGGAGGCCTATGGCCGCAGCGCCACGCATCCTGATTTGAAGTCCCTGCGGGAGAAAGACGCCCTCGGCACCAGCTACGCCGTCTTTCAAGCGCGCCGCCTCAGCGCGGAAGAGTTGCGGGATACCATGCTCGCAGCCACGGGCGAGCTGAACCGCGCCCTCGGCGGCATCCCGAACCGGCCTGAGATCAACCTAGAAGCCGCCCTACAACCGCGCCAGGTCATGGGCACCTTTGCCTCCGCCTGGGTGCCCAATCCCAAGCCTGAGCAGCGCCATCGCCGCTCACTCTACTCCCTGAAACTGCGCGGCCTCACGGACCCGATGCTGGAGGTCTTCAATGCACCCGCGCCGGACTTCTCCTGCGAGCGGCGCGAGGCCAGCACCGTCACTCCGCAGGTCTTCAGCCTCTTCAACAGCCAGGCCACCCAATCCCGCGCCCTCGCGCTCGCGCATCGCGTTCTCAAGGAAGCGTCCGAGGATGAAAAGGCAATCGAGCGGCTCTTCGCCCTCGTGTTATCGCGTGTGCCGAGCGCGGAGGAAAAACGTGACTGCCTCGCACACTGGCGCGAAACCACTCCGCGCGTACAAACCGCGCCCGCGCCTGCAAAACCACCGCTCGAAGTGCGCCGAGACGCCATTGAGGAAAACACCGGTGAGAAGTTTTCCTTCAGCGAAACGCTGCACGCCAACGCAGAGTTCGTGCCCGACCTCCAGCCCGCCGATGTCGATGCGCGCACCCGCGCCTTGGCGGATGTCTGCCTCGTGCTGCTCAATTCCAACGAGCTCGCTTATGTCTATTGAACCCTCAGCTTACCAGCGTGCGCAGCTTGGTCGTGACCTCATTGCGGCTGAGGACACCTGCGGCGAGAGCGAGAGTGAGGTTTTCCCATTCGTCGATATCAAAGGTCTCGTTTTTCAACAACCCGTTTTCACTGAGAAACACAAGGCACGTCGCGAGTGCGACACGTTTGTTGCCATCGACGAAGGCATGATTGCTGCAGAGGTAGAAGAAGTAGGCGGCAGCAATTTCGATTGGGTCGGAGATCAATGGCGAGCCCATGATCGTGGCCTGCGGTGCAGCGACGGCAGACTCCAGCAGCTCACGAGAGCGCATCCCCGGACTGCCTCCATGAGCAGCCAGGACTTCTCTGTGAATGGCGATTACAGCCTCGACTGTGGGATGCTTGATGACAGCACTCATGACAGTCGGCGGAAGAGTTCACTGTTCTTGTGGATGAGCTGCCGCGCCGTCTCTGCTGCCGAGGAAGCCTCAATCACTGAGGGATTCATGGGCGCAATGGTAATCGTCCCGCCCGCATGGACTTGGACATTCACTTCATCGCCCACTTTGAGATGCGCCAGTTGGAGAAGCGCGGAGTCAAAGATGATTCCCTGGGAGTTGCCGATCTTTGAGATGGTCTTGATCATGCATAAAACTATGTATTACCGGGGTGTTTGTCAATTCGCGCTATGAAGCATTTACCTTTTTTCCCCTGCGCCGGAGCCCGCGCTTTACACGCTCCAACACGGCGCGGCTTCCTCTATGGCCTGGGCGCGAGCCTCGGCAGTGTCGCATTCACCTCCTTGCTCGGCGAAGAGACGAACAAAAATCCGCTCGCGCCCAAGGATGGCCATCTGCCCGCAAAGGCGAAGAACGTCATCTTCCTGATGATGGAGGGCGGACCGTCGCACATCGACACTTTCGACCCCAAGCCCATGCTGGCAAAGATGCACCTCAAGGAATTCGTCCGCGAGGATAAGCAGGCCTCCGCGATGCAGGGCGGCAAGCGCTACTATGTGCAGAGCCCCTTCAAATTCATCAAAGCCGGCCAAAGCGGCGCGGACATGGCGGACAACTGGACGCACCTCGCGAAAGTCGCGGATGACATTTGCTTCTTCCGCGGCTGCACCGTGGACAGCGTGAACCACCCCACCGCCATGTATCAGATGAACTGCGGCAACCGTTTCGGCGGCGACCCCGGCATCGGCCCATGGGTGAACTACGGCCTTGGCACTCTGAACCAAGACCTGCCCGGATTCATCGTCCTCCCTGAAGTCAGCTATCCGCAGGGCGGCGCGGCGAACTGGAGCAATGGCTACCTGCCCGCCAGCTTTCAGGGCACGCCGCTCCGTGCGAAAGGCTCGCCTATTCTCGATCTCACGCCACCCGTCGGAGTAGGCACCGAGCGTCAACGTCGCAATCTCGACTTGCTCGCCAAGATCAACAGCACGCATGCCGCGCAGCATCCCAGCCACGACGAACTCGCCGCGCGCATGGACAACTACGAACTGGCCTTCCGCATGCAAATGCAGGTGCCCGAGACGCTCGACCTGTCCAAAGAAGACGCGAAAACAAAGGAACTCTACGGCATCGGCAACGACGCCACCGATTCCTTTGGCCGCAAGTGCCTGCTCGCCCGCAAGCTCATCGAGAAGGGCGTGCGGTTCGTCCAACTCTACAACGGTTCCTGGGACAGCCACGACTACATCGAGCGCGCCCATGGCAATCTCGTGCGCGGCGTGGACCAACCCATCGCCGCCCTCATCACCGACCTCAAGCAGCGCGGTCTCCTAGACAGCACGCTCATCGTCTGGTGCGGCGAGTTTGGCCGCACCCCCGACAACGGCGTGCGGGGCGGCACCGCCTACGGTCGCGACCACAATGCCAACGCCATGACCATCTGGCTTGCCGGTGGCGGTTGCAACGCGGGCCACACCCTCGGCGCCACCGACGAACTCGGCATGGCCGCCGTCGAAGGCAAAGCCCACGTCCGCGACTTCCACGTCACCCTCCTGCGCCTCCTCGGCCTCGACGACAACAAACTCACCTACTACCACGCCGGTCGATTCAAGCAGCTCAGCCAATTCGGCGGCACGGTGATCAAGGGTCTCATCGCGTAAAGCCTGTTCCCACTCCAACCATGAAACCCATACACACCCTCCTGCTTACCGCGCTGCTCGCGCTTTCTTCCCATGCCTTTGCACTGGGGCTACAAATGTACAGCCTTCAGGAAGAGTTTGATCGTGATACACTGGGCACTCTGGATCGGCTGAAAGCGCAAGGTTTCACGGACATTGAAACAAGCGTCTTCACGAAGCTGCCTGCGGCGGAATTGCGCGGATTGCTTCAGGAGCGGGGCATGACTTGTTCCAGTCATCATGTGCGGCCGGAGACTTTGGAGAAAAACATGGACCAGGTCATTGCGGATGCGAAAGCCCTCGGAGCGGTGCAGGTGGTGTGCCCCATCCTGCCGCACAAGGCTCCACTGGATCGTGCGCAGGTGCTCAAGGCGGCGGCGAACTTCAATCGCTACGGCGCGACTTTGAAAGCGGCTGGTCTGCGATTTGCGTATCACAATCACGCGGGCGATTTCATGGTGACAGATTCGCCAACGGCTCCGGGCGAGACGTTCTACGATGTGCTCATCGCGGCCACCGAACCGGGCGCGGTGAGCTTTCAGCTCGATGTTTTTTGGGTCGCGTGGGGCGGAGCGAAGGCGGCGGATGTGATTGAGAAGCATGGCAGCCGCATCTGCTCGCTGCATCTCAAGGACCTGGCTCGCGATGCGAAGCCCGATGTGGCCAATCCAAAATCCGCACGTCCGCTGATGGTGCGCTTGGCGGCGGGCCGCGTGGACATCCCGGCGGTGATTTCGGCAGCGAAGACGAAGGGCGTGTCGCATTTTATCATCGAAGACGAAAGTCCCAACGCTGGCGCGCAGCTCCCTGAAAGCTTGCAGGCAGTGAAGCCTCAGTTGGACGGAACACCAAGCACGAGCAAGTAGTCGACGTCGACTGTCTGCATGAAGCGACTTGTTAGCGTCAAACTTGCACTTTGCCTGCCTCTACTCGTGGGAAGCGCGCACGGCGCAGATGTTCCTTTGTTGGCAAAGGCAAACACGGAGGGTGACCAGTCCTGCGCCTGAGCACCTCGGGGCAATGAAGCACGACTCCATGAATACCGTATTGATGTTCATGCACGCACGCAATGTGGGCGCCGCGTTTGGATTTGGCGCAGAGACAACCGTGTTGCGTGCCTTCGAGTGCAGCCAATGCCGGCACGAGCCGGTCAAGTAACGCCACTTCGCCTTTACCGAAGCTGATACCCGCTTTGAGTTTCGTCTCGAATGCAATGCTTCCTCCGCCAGCTCTCCAATCGCGTAACGCGCGAGCGCGGCCACATCCTCAATTTCGTCATGGGGCGCGATGTGTTACGCATCAGCGCCCATCCGAGGAAGGAGGTGTTGGTGGAAAAACAAGTCTCCGTGTCGAACGCACTTCACCCGAGGCTACGACCTACAAGCCCCGT
>CAMDSZ010000152.1 GCA_945906945.1 Akkermansia muciniphila | reverse complement strand
TGAGGGTATTAAACGGCAGGCCCGATCACAAGCGTTTTTGTCCACGGTGGTCCCTTCGCGTTTTTTTCGAGTTTCTCCAAGGCTTCTCCCCTCCTTCGGCCCCGCCCCGCCCGGCGCGCTCAAAGCGCCCCTGAGTGTCCGCCCTCCCCGATGCCCATCCCTCCGGTGTTTGCCCCACTCGCCCGCCTACTCGGGTCGCTTTGGGAGGGATATCTGCGGCAGCGCCGCGGCTCCACGGCGCGCGGCCTCCCTGTTTGCCTCGCGAATCTTGCGGTAGATCTCCTCACGGAAGACGGGGAGATCCCTAGGCGCAACGATCCCCAGGCGGACAACATCGTGCTCGATCCTGGAGACCCGCACC
The DNA here is from genome assembly GCA_945906945.1 of Akkermansia muciniphila. Lineage (GTDB taxonomy): Bacteria > Verrucomicrobiota > Verrucomicrobiia > Chthoniobacterales > Chthoniobacteraceae > Chth-196. The sequence goes on along the minus strand of CAMDSZ010000152.1, from coordinate 9,330 downwards.
TCGATGTGGTCGCCAATCATCACGCTTTCACCCTCACGTCGGCTGAGTATCAGCATTTGCGGGTTAGATTGAGGATCCGCCCCGCTGATCAACGAGGGTGTGTTCGGTGGAATGGGCGCTTGAGCCGCTGAGAATAATCTGCTGCCCGAGCAGGGTGGAGCGATTCACCACGAGTGGCCCGGCCAGGTTCACCGTCACAAAAGTCGGGTCCATTGAATGGATGGTGACGATATTTAAAACCATCGCGTCTTCGGGAGAGCTGATGCCAAGCGCCTCGGATTCCTCGTCACTCAGAACGACCTCGTAACCATCCACTACGCCCATGCAATCCAAGACAACGAACTCGGTGGACTCATCCCCCTCAGCGCGCAGGAGCGAAAACGGAGGGCTATCGGGAGCGGGGTGGAGCTCAAAGCGGGTAAACTGGCGCATGCCGATCAAGCCGAAAGGAAAATGCAATTTAAGCGCTTTTGACATGGGAGAGGGGGAGTGAACTGGATCCGACATGGATGGAGGACGAGATTGAATCCGAAGGACGGGGCCGAGGATTCCAGACTTCGCGGGGTACTTCTGGATAACAAAAAGAAGACACACTTGGTGTCTTCTTTCTGCGTTTGCCCCGCGCGGAACGCGAGGCATTCAAAGCAACTCCCGAGGGAGGGGCGGAAATTAAGCGGTTTTTTCTTCGATGTACTTCACGACGTCGCTCACAGTGAGAAGCTTTTCCGCGTCTTCGTCCGGGACTTCCACGCCGAATTCGTCTTCGAACGCCATGACGAGCTCGACAGTGTCGAGGGAATCTGCACCCAGATCACCGATGAAGGCGGCAGAGGCGGTGACTTGTTCTGGATTCACGCCAAGTTGCTCGACGATGATATCTTTGACTTTTTCTTCGATTGATTTTTCCGACATACAATAACAGTTAACAGTAGGTTATGGGTTAAAGGAAAGGTCTGCTTTAAGGCTGATAAAAAGTTCTTTGAAACTTTCGTTCTTTGAAGACTTCTCAGCATCTGAGCCCCGCCTCGGAGGCGATCAAAACTCGGTTACCCGAGTAAGTCACGCACCAGATCACGTTCTTCTTTCAGCTCTTGAACGGTCGCGTCAATCCGAGAACGAGAAAACTCGCCGATTTCGACGTTTTTCACTACTTCAAGCCCGCCTCCGGGCAGGGTGCGCATGGGGAAGGAGGTGATGAGCCCCTTTTCAATGCCGTAATCGCCTTGAGAACAGATTGCTACGCTATGCCAGTCGCCCGCCGGCGTAGGCGTTTCGATGGACCGAACAGTGTCAACCACCGCGTTGGCAGCGGACGCAGCGGAGGAGGCGCCACGGGCCTTGATGATCGCGGCCCCGCGCTGCTGGACGGTGCGGATGAAATCGGTTTTCAACCATTCGTGATCTGTGATCACGTCGGTAGCCGCACGCCCATCGATCTTTGCATTGAAAAAGTCGGGGTACTGGGTGGCGGAGTGGTTGCCCCAAATCGCCAGGTTGGTGACCTTTGAAACCTCGACGCCCGCTTTGCGCGCGAGCTGGGACTTGGCGCGGTTTTCGTCCAGGCGGGTCATGGCAAACCAGCGGTCCGCGGGGATCTGCCGCGCGTTGTTCATTGCGATGAGGCAGTTGGTGTTGCACGGGTTGCCCACCACCAGCACCCGCACATTCGACGCGGCGTTGCGTTCGATCGCCTGACCCTGGCCCGTGAAAATTTTGCCATTAATTCCAAGCAGATCCTTACGCTCCATGTCCGCCTTGCGCGGGACCGAACCCACCAGCAGCGCCCAATTGACTCCCGAAAACCCTGCGTCCAGATCCGCAGTGGGAACCACTTTTTTGAGCAGAGGGAAGGCGCAGTCCTCCAGCTCCATCACCACGCCCTCTAGCGCGCCAAGCGCCCCGGGAACCTCGATGAGATGGAGCTCCACCGGCTGGTCCGAGCCAAGCATCGAGCCGGACGCAATTCTAAACAATAACGAGTAACCAATTTGACCGGCGGCGCCAGTCACAGCAATTCGAACGGGAGTCTTCATGTAATAGATGGATCGCCAGCCTGCAGGCAACGGCCGCAGGGAGGCCACTCCTTTTTGAGCAATCGGCACCCGATCGTCCAGCAAGCGTTTTTGGGGCGGGTTTAAAACGCCCTGAGCAGCGCCTTGCAAAATACGGACTTCTCTGAGAAGCATCCCGCAACTCCCATGACAACTTCCCCTGGAAAAGAAGCGCGGTCGCTTAAGGAAATCTCCCCAACTCAATGGCGCACCGGCTTGGCCTCGTGGCTCGGATGGTTTTTCGATGGACTCGAAATGCACCTGTACACGCTGGTGGCAGCCCCCTTCGTCATGCAGTTGGTCCACGCCACGGCTAATTCCGATCCCCTGGTCAAGTCCCGGTCTTCCTGGATCCAGGCAGCGTTCCTGATCGGATGGGCTCTGGGCGGCGGCTTCTTTGGCCGGATCGGCGATCGCATCGGCCGCACCCGGACCTTGGCGGTCACCGTTCTCTTCTACGCGATTTTTACCGGGGCGTCCTTCCTCGCTGACACGTGGTGGCAGCTGATGATCTGCCGTTTTCTCTCGGCGCTCGGCATCGGAGGCGAATGGGCGGTTGGCTCCTCCCTGCTCTCGGAAACCTGGCCAAAGCGCTGGCGGCCGTGGATTGCAGCGGTGCTCCAGTCGGGGGTGAATCTGGGGGTGATTCTGGCATGCGCTGTGGTTTGGCTTTTCTCGAACTTTTCCGAACCTCTCCGGGCCGCCCTTAATCCGGTCCTCCCGGAAGGCTGGGATATTTTTCCAAGATGCGTCTTCCTCGTCGGAGTACTGCCTGCGGTGCTGGTGTGGTGGATCCGCCGGCATGTGCCGGAGCCGGAGGAATGGACGGCGGCAAAGTCGCAGGGAGACGATGCAGAGAGGGGAAGCATCACGGCGCTTTTTAGGGCTCCCCTGAGGAGGATCACTCTACTCTCCATGGTTGTGTGCGCGTCGGGCCTCACCGGCTGGTGGGCGTTCATGTTCTGGCACAACCAACACATCCGCAACCTTCCAGAGCTTGCGAGTCTGGCCGTGGGGGATCGGGAGAAGGCTCTCTCGATGGTGTTCGCAGGAGTGATCGGCCTCTCCGTTGTTGGCAACTTCTTCTGCGGCTGGCTCGCCCAGCGGTTCGGCTACAGGAAGTCGATTTTCTGGATGTTCGCAGGTCTGGGCCTTTCCTGCGCGGCGGCTCACATTCCGGAATCCTCGTCCTTCTCCACGCTCTGGAAGTGGTATGTTACGATCGGCTTCTTCTCAGGTGTTTTCGGACTGTTCACCATGTATCTGCCTCCCCTTTTTCCAACCCTTCAACGCACGACCGGCGCCGGCTTCTGCTACAACATCGGGCGCATCGCTGCGGCGGCGGGGACCGTTTACTTCGGCCTGTTCTCGAGCGTGGGCGATTTCCGCGGGACGCTTCTGGCGGTTTCGGTGATTTTTATCCCTGGCATGATTGCGGTGCTGTTCATGCCGGAGCCCACGGAATAGACGACGCCCATTCGCGAGCCGACCACCCAAAGGGATGCCACCAAGCGCACAAACCGACAACCCAGACCAGGCATTCGAGCTGCTGGGCGGGCTGCTCGGTTCCGGGCGGCATGCCGATGCGGTTGCACTCGCGGCGCAGCTCTCCGGCTTGCCGGGTCTAGGCGCCGCTCGATGCGGCATGATCGCAGAAGCGCTTGCAACAGCCGGACGCAACGAGGAGGCGACCGCCTTTTTAACCAGGGCAGCTTCAGAAAATATCGATCACCCCGGGTTGCATCACGCGCTTGGCTCTTGCCTTCAAGCCGAGGGCAGGTTTGAGGAGGCACTCAAGCACTACCGTCACGCCATCTCGCTCTGCCCGCACTCGGAGCCGAGCCTGTGCCAGGCGGGATCCGTGCTCCGCAAGCTGGGACGCACCGAGGAAGCCCTCGAGTGCCTTGGCGCCGCCGTACGATTTAACCCCGACTCGGCGGTCGCGCTCTACAACCTCGGAAATGCGCTGGTGTTTTCCCACAACTGCCCAGCTGCCATCACCGCTTACAAGCGCGCATTGGCGCTGAAACCCGACTGGGAGGAACTCTTAAACAACCTTTCAGCCACACTCGCTGCATCAAAGCAATACGGCGAGGCGATGCCCCTTCTTCTTCAACTGCTCCGAACCAAACCCGAGCACGCTCAGTACAAAACGCGCGCGTCCCAGTGCATTTTGGAAATCGAAGCACGAAAAAACGCTGGAGCGCCCCTTAATGAACCCCTCGCCGATCCGCCAAGTGAAGCCGCCGTCGAAGCCAATTCCGCCAAGCCGCTGACCGCTGCGCATCAAACGGAGACAACGTTCCTGTCTGTCGCCGGCTGTCTTTCGGAGGCCTCGCTCGCGGAGGATCCGACGGAGCTGATACGCGCACTTGCGGAGCGGCTACAATCGGAATCAGATCCGCGCGCTGCCATGCTCGATGCGGTGCTCGATGCCGCGGGTGGGAACGATACGAAAGCGGGCTTCGCCAAGAGATTGATCGCTGCGGATGTTCTTCACAAACTCGGGCATGCGGAGGACGCCCGCCAACAGCTGCGGAGTGCGGAAACGCTTTGTGCGCACACGAGCGCAGACCTTCTGAAGATTGCGGCGGGATACAAGCGCCTTGAACACCGCGAGGATGCCTTACGGCTTCTAAGAAAAGCGAGCGAACACGGCGAAGGCTGCGCGCAGGCACTGGAGATGCTCTCCTCGCTACAGCTGGAGCACGGCGAGGCAATCGAGGCCGAACGAAGCATACGCCGCGCGATTGCGCTGCGCCCGTCAAGATGGGAGCTTCACCTCCAACTTGGCTTCCTGCTCTACAGCCGCGGCCTTTTCAACGAAGCACTCAGGCTCGCGGAACCGGCAACCAAAATTTCACAGGACCCCGCACTGCAGATCAATCTTTCGACGTACTACCTCAAGTGCCACCGTTTCATGGATGCGCTCAGGACGATCGAATCCTGCCTGCAACGCAACCCCCGACTCGCCGCGGGCTATATGAACTTGGGCATCATCCTCTCACGGCTTGGCCTCGCCGAACAAAGCTCCCTCGCCTTTAAAAAAGCCTGCGACCTCAGTCCGGAATCGGATCTCATCGCCTCCAACCACATTCACGGACTCAACTACCTCCCGGGCATCTCGTCGACCGAAGTTTTTAATGAACAGCAAAGCTTCGCGCGCAAATTCGAGTCTCCGCTGCTTGCCGAGCGCAAGACTCACTCCAACACCCGCGAGCCTCACCGCCGATTGAGGATCGGCTACGTTTCGGGAGATTTCAGGGACCACTCGGTCGCGTATTTCCTTGAGCCGATTTTGAGGTTTCACGATGCCGCGCAGTTTGAAGTCTGGGCAGTCGCGTCGGCGCAGTGGAATGACCGCGTGACCGGACGTATCCGTCAGGCCTGTCACGGTTGGATCAACGCCAGCAATCTCTCGGACAGCGAGCTTGCGCAGGAGCTCCGAAACCATGAATTCGACATCCTCGTGGACCTCTCCTGCCACACGGAGGGCACCCGGCTGATGACCTTCGCCCGCAAACCCGCCCCCGTCCAAATCACGATGATCGGCATGCAGCAGTCCACTGGACTGTCCTCAATCGACTACCGCATCTCCGACGCGATCATGGACCCGCCGGGACTCACCGAACATCTGCACTCCGAAGAGCTGCTCCGGCTCGAGTGCGCATTCGCTTTTGCCGCGCCACTTGATGCCCCGGCCGTGGCGATGCTGCCCGCAGGCGCAGGCACCGGCGTCACATTCGGATCGTTCAACAACGTCGCGAAAATCCATCCGGCCGTGGCGCAAACCTGGGCGCAGATCCTCGGTCAAGTTCCCGGTTCAAAGCTGATCGCCGTGGCACCGGAGGGCAACGCACTCGAGACCATGCTGCTGCAGGCGGGAATCGATCCCGCAAGTTTCACCATTCTTCCGCTCCAGCATGGCGAGCAGTACTGGAACCTCCTGAACCGCGTCGATATCGCCCTCGACTCCTTTCCGTGCGCCGGATTGACCGTTTCCGCCATCGCAGCCTGGATGGGTATTCCCACCGTCACCCTCGCCGGCGACTCCCCCACCTCGAGGGCCGGAGCCGCACTCGCCCATGCCATCGGCTTGGACTCGTGGATCGCTTCGGACCGGGACGCGTACATTGAAATCGCCGTTGCCGCCGCCCGCGACCTGAATGCACTCGGCTTACTGCGGGGGTCCATGCGGGAAAAAATGCAGCGCAAACTCACGGATGGACGCGCCTTCACCCGGTCCTACGAAAAGGCGATCAGAGGGGCCTGGGCAAAGTGGTGCGAAAACTCGTAGCCGCGCCCTCCGGCGCAGCGTGAGCGGAGGCGTGAAACGAGGCCTTCGCCTCTGGGGGCAATCCTTATTTAGAACAATTCTTGATAAGGATTAGCCCCGCGTGTAGGGTCAAGAAAGACACGACCGCTATGATTCCCCCAGCAGAACCCGCATCCTCGGAAATACTTCCATCCAAAAAAGGCCTCCGGCAGACGGAGCAGCGCAAGGCCATTTTCGAAGCACTGATGGCCAAGGCCGACCATCCGAGCGCCGTCGATGTCTTCATGCGCGTCAAAACCCGCATGCCATCCATTTCTTTGGCAACTGTTTACAATTGCCTGGACACCCTTGCCGCCTCCGGACTCGTCCGTACGGTCAACCACGAGCGCGAGCCTTCCCGCTTCTGCGCCAACCAACAGGACCACGCGCACCTCTTCTGCACCAGCTGCAACTCGGTGACCGACCTGCCCTTGCGCAACCCGGTGGTGCCCTCGGAAATCTGGGACCTGCCCGAGGGCGTCCAGATCGCCGACCAGCAGGTCTCCTTCCGGGGCCTCTGCTCCGCCTGCTCCGAGGCTTCCGCCCCGCGGCCCCGCTTTCAGCAATCACCACCTCTCCCTGTCCAAACCTCCCCGGACACCAACCCCACATTTCAGCCACAAGCCTAGCCCACGAACAGCATGAGCCTTCTCATTAAAGATCTACACGCACGGGTCAAAGACGGTCAGGAAATCCTGCGCGGCCTCACCTTGGAAATCGAACAGGGACGCGTCCACGCCGTCATGGGTCCGAACGGGTCCGGCAAAAGCACGCTTTCGAAGGTCATTGCCGGCCATCCAGACTACGAGATCACCTCTGGCGACATTCTCATGGACGGCAAAAGCATCCTCGCCATGGAGGCCGACGAGCGCTCCAGGGCAGGACTGTTCCTCGCCTTCCAATACCCGGTTGAAATCCCCGGCGTCAGCAACGCGAACTTCATCCGTGCCGCCCTCCAAGCGCGCCTCAAATCCGGCGAAGAGCTCGAGGCCACCGAGTATTACGCGGACCTTTATCAGGAAATGGACGCGCTCCAAATTTCGCGCACCTTCACTGCCCGCTCGGTCAATGAAGGGTTTTCTGGTGGCGAAAAGAAGCGGAACGAGGTGCTTCAAATGAAGATGCTCAACCCCGCATACGCCATTCTCGACGAGACCGACTCCGGTCTCGATATTGATGCGCTCAAGATCGTCGCCGACGGGGTGAACTCGCAGCTCGGTCCCAAGCTCGGCGTTCTGCTAATCACCCACTACCAGCGCCTGCTGGATTACATCCGCCCGGACGTGGTGCACGTGCTGCTCGGTGGCCGCATCGTTCGCACGGCTGGACCGGAACTCGCCTTGGAACTCGAATCGAAAGGCTACGACTGGATCCGCGAAGAACTCGCCGAACCAGTGCCAGCCTAACGCCCCGAACGCCCCCGGCGCGATGCTCTCGCGCCGTACACGCTCCCTGTTCAGAAAAGCTTTTTTTTCTCGCGATCCACCTCCTCCGAAAAGGAACCCAAAAATGTCTACGGAACTTATCAGCCAAATCGAAATCGACCGCACACGAGGCGATTTTCACTACCCCGAACAGCACACCTTTGATGCGGGCGTGGGCCTCTCGCACGCGACCATTGATTACATCGTCGACGTCAAAGGCGAACCGGACTGGATCCGTGAATTCCGACACAAGGCGCTGGATGTGTTCCTTTCCAAGCCCATGCCCACCAACTGGGCAAGCGAAGACCTCAATAGTATTATTTTTGAGAAGATCCGCTATTACCTTGCCAACGCGCAACGGCCCACGCGCTCCTGGGAAGACGTGCCCGACGACGTCAAACGCACCTTCGAGCGCCTCGGCATTCCAGAACAGGAACGCAAATTCCTCGCTGGCGTTGAGGCGCAGTTCGATTCCGAGGCGGTCTATTCAAACATGAAAAAGGCGCTGGGCGACCAAGGCGTCATTTTTGTCGGATCCACCGAGGGCCTCAAGGAATACCCGGAAATTTTCCGCAAATGGTTTGGCAAGGTCATCCCCACCGGTGACAACAAATTCAGCGCGCTCAACTCCGCGGTCTTCTCGGGCGGCTCGTTCATTTACGTTCCGCCCGGCGTGAAGCTCAAGCACCCGCTTCAGGCCTATTTCCGGATCAACGCAGAGAATTTCGGACAGTTCGAGCGCACCTTGATCATCGCCGACGAAGGCTCCGAAGTGATGTACATGGAAGGCTGTACCGCGCCAAAGTTTGAGACTGCAACGCTGCACTCCGCGGTGGTGGAACTGGTCGCGCTCAAAGGCGCGAAGATCCAATACGTCACGGTGCAGAACTGGAGCGCCAACGTGTTTAATCTGGTGACAAAGCGCGCCGTGGCCCACGAGGAAGCCGAGGTCAAATGGATCGACTGCAATATCGGCTCACGCCTCACCATGAAATACCCGGGCGTCGTGCTCAAAGGACGCAAGGCGCGCGGTGAAGTCATCTCAATCGCGCTTGCAAACAACGGCCAGCATCAGGACACCGGCGCGAAGATGATTCACGCGGCGGATGAGACCACTTCAAACATTGTTTCCAAGTCGATTTCGATCGGCAAAGGCCGGGCATCGTACCGCGGGCTGGTGCACATTCCAAAGCACCTCAAGGGATGCAAAAACAACACGGAATGTGACGCGCTGCTCATCAATTCCACCAGCCGCACTGACACGTATCCCGCCATCACGGTGAGGGGTTCTGGCAACTCGGTGCAGCACGAAGCGTCGGTGAGCCAGGTGAGCGCAGAGCAGATTTTTTACATGATGCAAAGGGGTCTGACTGAAGCTCAGGCGATGAGCCTCAGCGTGAATGGATTCGTCAACGATCTGGTGCGCCAGTTTCCGATGGAGTACTCGGTCGAGCTCAAGCGTCTCATTGATCTTGAAATGGAAGGTTCGGTCGGCTGATCGCACGCAACCAACCCGGCACATCCACCCTACCGACAGCCA
>CAMDSZ010000151.1 GCA_945906945.1 Akkermansia muciniphila | reverse complement strand
AAGGAGGCATCAACGCCGCAAAAAACTACCAGAACGACGGCGACTCTGTTCACCGCCTCTTTTACGATACCATCAAGGGTGGTGACTTCCGCTCGCGCGAAGCGAACGTCCACAGGCTCGCCGAGGTAAGTGTCAACATCATCGACCATTGCGTCGCTCTAGGCGTCCCTTTCGCTCGCGAGTACGGCGGGCTGCTAGACAACCGCTCGTTCGGCGGCGCACAGGTGTCTCGGACCTTCTATGCACGCGGGCAAACTGGTCAGCAGCTGTTGCTTGGGGCTTACGCTGCGTTGAACCGGCAGATCGCCGCGGGGACAGTAAAAATGCATTACCGAACCGAGATGCTAGACTTAGTTCTCTTGGATGGTCATGCCAAAGGAATCGTGTCGCGAAACCTTGTGACCGGCGAAATCAAAAGCTGGGCTGCGGACTGCGTGATTCTTGCGACCGGAGGATATGGAAACGTATTTTATCTCTCCACCAACGCGAAGGGATCAAATGTCACAGCGACCTACAGGGCGCACAGGCGAGGAGCGCTTTTCGCGAATCCTTGCTACACTCAGATTCACCCGACCTGCATTCCAGTCTCCGGTGACCATCAGTCAAAGCTGACCTTGATGAGCGAATCTCTACGCAACGACGGCCGCGTCTGGGTTCCAAAAAAGAAGGGGGATTCCCGCACCCCAGACCAAATTCCTGAGGACGAAAGAGACTACTATCTAGAACGAAAGTACCCGAGCTTCGGCAACCTCGCACCCCGCGATATTTCCTCGCGCTCGGCCAAAGAAGCCTGCGACGAAGGGCGAGGCGTTGGACCAGGCGGACTGGGAGTTTACTTGGATTTTGCGGACTCCATCAAACGGGTCGGCGAGAGCAAAATTCGTGAGCGCTACGGAAACCTCTTCGACATGTACCATCAGATCACGGGAGAAGATGCGTACAAGCGTCCGATGCGCATTTTCCCCGCCGTCCACTACACGATGGGCGGCCTTTGGGTGGACTACAACCTGATGTCGAACATCCCTGGAATGTTTGTTTTGGGCGAAGCGAACTTCTCTGATCACGGCGCAAATCGCCTTGGAGCAAGTGCGCTCATGCAGGGCCTAGCGGATGGCTACTTCGTGATCCCTTACACTATTGGGAACTATCTAGCGCCCAACCTTGGCAACCGCCCGAGCACCGACCACCCGGCCTTCAAACAGACCGAGGCCGAGGCGCGCGCCGGAATCCAAAAACTTTTAGCGATCAAGGGCAAGCGGTCCGTTGAATCTTTCCATCGTGAACTCGGCTTGATCATGTGGGACCAATGTGGAATGGCGCGCTCGGAGAAGAGCCTGACTCGTGCGCTGAGCCGCATTCCTGCGCTGCGTCAGGAGTTCTGGGAGAATGCCAACGTCCCCGGCGAAAACGAATCTCTGAATGTTTCGATTGAACGGGCCGGCCGCGTAGCGGACTTCCTAGAGTTCGGCGAACTCATGTGCATGGATGCGCTCACGCGAAACGAATCCTGTGGCGGCCACTTCCGCGAGGAATACCAGACCCCCGACGGCGAGGCTCTGCGCAACGACGACGAATTTGCGCACGTCGCCGCGTGGGAGTATCGAGGTGCCAACCAACCGCCCGTGCGCCATGTGGAACCTTTGGTCTACGAATCAGTGAAACTCTCCACCCGCAGCTACAAATGAACCTCCATCTCAAAATCTGGCGGCAAAAAAACAGCAAAAGTGCAGGGGCCCTCTCTTCTTATGAGGCTCGCAACATCCCGGAGGACTGCTCGTTTCTGGAAATGTTGGATTTGGTGAACGAGGACCTGCTCGCAAAAGGCGAGGAGCCGATCACTTTCGACCACGATTGCCGCGAAGGCATCTGCGGGATGTGCTCGCTCACGATCAATGGGGTGCCCCATGGACCAAGTGAGACCACGACCTGTCAGCTCTACATGCGGAAGTTCAAGGATGGCGAAACCATCTATATTGAGCCATTCCGTGCGGGTGCGTTTCCGGTCTTGAGAGATCTAACCGTCGACCGCTCCGCATTCGACCGCATTCAACAGGCGGGCGGATTCATTACGGCGCATGTCGGCGCCGCTCAGGACGGGAACTGCATTCTCGTGCCGAAAACGGAAGCAGATCGCGCGATGGAAGCCGCGGCATGCATCGGATGCGGGGCCTGCGTTGCTGCATGTCCGAATGCAAGCGCAATGCTCTTTGTCGGTGCGAAAGTAACTCACCTTGCTTCGCTGCCGCAGGGCCAACCCGAAAGAGATCGCCGCGCTTTAGCGATGGTTAAGAAAATGGACGACGAAGGTTTCGGGAACTGCTCGAACTACCTGGCGTGCGAGGCCGTTTGCCCCGCTGAAATTCCAGCCACAGTCATCGGGCAACTCAACCGGGACTATACTTCTGCGTCTGTAAAAGAAAGCCTGTGACCGCCGGCAAATAAGCACGAATGAACGCAGCGCTCGCGTCCCTTTACGCGCGCAGTTGATTTCCCTTAATAGGGATGCCCGCTCTGTTGGAGTCGATTGACGCTCCGCGGTTAACAGTGTCCAAAGACCACCCCGCCTGATGCCTCAAAGGGACTTCAGACGGACTTGGAGAACGAACACAGGGCATCGAGCTTCGCCAGTGCTCGCCCGCTTTGCAGCACATCACGCGCGGCACTAAACCCCTCGGCCATATCCTTGGCCAAACCGCACACGACAAACCCAGCGGCGGCATTCAAAAGCACTGCATCGCATTTTGCTCCGATCTCTTCGCCGCTGAGAATGCGACGAAGGATGCCTGCATTCTCCACCCGCCCCCCGCCTCGGAGCGCTTCCATAGGTGCATAGGCAACACCAAGGGAGCCTGGATCGATTGACATTTTAGAAAGTCCGAGAGCACCCACTGCGATCACATCACAAGGACCAGCCGGAGTCAGTTCATCTGCCCCTTGGCCGTGCACGACCCACGCACCGGAACGCCCCAATCCGTGCAGAGACATCGCATATTTCTCGAGCAGATATTTCGCGTAAACGCCCACCAGCTGATAGGCGGGCCGGGCAGGATTCAAAAGCGGCCCGAGGAGATTGAAAATTGAAGACTGCCCCCGTTCCGCCAACGCCTTCCTCACCGGCCCGATCACCCTGAAGGCGGGATGGTAGGCCTGAGCAAAAACAAATCCCAGACCAAGCTCTTCCACGCAATCAGCCAAACGCGCAGGAGGTAGATCAATCTTAACGCCCAACTCCTCCAGAACATCAGCCCCCCCGCACTGTGAAGTAATCGCCCGATTCCCGTGCTTCACGACGACCGCCCCGCCCGCTGCCAGAACAAACATTGAAGCCGTCGACACGTTAAACAGCTCCAACCGATCCCCACCGGTTCCACAAACGTCGATCACGGGACCAGCAAGGTTCTGCCTCCGAATGCCTGGATCCACCGCTCGATTCAAAAGCGCCTCCACAAAGCCCGCAATTTCAGACGCCGTCTCCCCCTTCTCGCGCAGGGCGATCAAAAAAGTGCCCTTCTCATCGGCATTGGCCCCCGAGTCAGCGAGCCAATCCACCGCATTTTCACACTCGGCAGGAGAAAGCTCCCGCGCGCTTCTGACGCTTTCAATCAATGACTGCATCGCTTTCTTTGGCCTCAGAAGCGCCCCAACCGCAAGCCTTCGCTCAAAAGATTGCTAACCCATCTTAACAGCGGTCCGGAAGAACAGAGGGCCAAAACAGGCTGTTAGCGGCCCAAATAAAGCGAAGCTTGACTTTCCTCATACCACCGGTTGTGTTAAGGGACGTATCCGACGATTTGCTAACACAACGCAATGTATTGCTCCAAATGCGGCGTGCTCGAAGACAAAGTAATTGATTCCCGTCCCTCCAAAGACGGGAAAAGCATTCGGCGACGCCGGGAATGCGTGGGATGCGGCTTCCGTTACACCACCTACGAGGAGATTGAGCGTTCAGAGATCCGGGTAGTTAAACGAGACGGCCGCTCGGAGCCTTTGGACAAACAAAAAATCCTGCAGGGCATGCTGAAGGCCTGCGAGAAGAGGCCGGTCAGTCGCTCCACTCTGGAGCGGGCGGTGGAAGAAATCATTTCAAGCCTAGAGGCGTCCTACGACCGCGAGTTTCCATCCCACCTGATTGGCAGCAGGGTGATGGAGCATCTGCACTCCTTGGATGAGGTGGCCTACGTCCGCTATGCATCAGTTTACCGGCATTTTCAGGACATTGGTGAGTTTTTAGACGAAATTCAGCTGCTGGAGCGCCGTCCGAAACGAAGTGTTTTGCAACCTGAACTATTCAAAACATGATTTGCCTCTGCGACGAACCACCACTTATCAAAATCGGAGGCGGTTCGGTCGCCCTTGATGCGGAATGGCTTCAGCACTCTTTGGAAAAAGCTGCGCTCGCAGCCGGCTACTCCCAGTGGTGGCCTGCCACGGAGGTCGCCCGCACTGTCACCGTCTATTTAAAGGCGCTCCGTTCCGAGGAGCCCTTTTCGCTGGAAGGCTTCCAGTCCACCGTTCGGACCGCGTTGCAAGGGATAGGCTACAGCGAGGTTGCTCCGCACTTCCTTAAAGACGGACTCGAAATCGCGGTGTCGCTATTGGAGATCGCTGAGCGATGCAGCCCAGGATTCGAACTCGAGTTCTTTGAGAAGTGCTCGAAAACCTGCGAACATCTGCTCTCGAACGGAATCACCTCCAGGATCGCGATAGAGGGATTGGCTCCCGCGGTAAAATTGATACTCGGGCGCATGCAGTGGTGCGCGCAATGTCAGCAAATCGCTGATGAGCTCGTGGCTCTATTCAGGCACCGCCTCTTTCGCCTCGCAGGAAGCAGTCCATTGCATTTTTCGATTCAATAACCCCCTTCTCGACTCCCCCCCAGCCATGACCCTTTTCGAAAAAATTATCGCGCGCCAGATCCCCGCAAAAATTGTGGCGGAATCGGAGGATTGGCTGGCATTCCATGATATTTCCCCGCAGGCACCGGTTCATGTACTGGTTGTTCCAAAGAAGGTAATTACACGCGTTGGCGAGGCAACTCCGGAGGACGAGTCGCTTCTGGGAAAGCTTTTACTCGCGACACAGGAAGTCGCTCGGGCTCTTGGGGTTTCGAACTCGGGCTTCAGGATCGTCATTAATCACGGACGCGACGGGGGTGAGACTGTGCCACACCTCCATATCCATGTTTTGGGAGGACGTCCCCTCGGTTGGCCCCCGGGATAAGCGGGACGCCCCCAGCGTGCAGTGTTTCTGCCGCGAAGAACGCGTTCGCCAAGTGCCTGACCTCCCACCGCTTGCCGGCAGACAGCACTTCCACAATGTCGAATCGGACGCTCACATCGGATTGATCCAGCAACTCGAGCCACTCACTTGCGGACCGAATCAAGCGCTGACGCTTGCGCCAGTTCACCGCCTCATGCGGCGCACCAAACTCCTCGCTCGAACGGGTCTTCACCTCCACGAATACCAACTCCCGCCTTCCCCTCACGCGGCATACCAAATCCACCTCCCCACCGCGACGCGGCACGTAGTTCCTCATTAGAATTTTATAACCGCTCCTGCGCAGAAACTTTTCGGCAACCCGCTCTCCACTCGATCCAAGATCATACTTGCGGGGCCTTATCCACCTTTCGCCCAGTAAGAGCGAGAGCCCATCAGCGGGCCACTTCGCCATCCGCGCGCAAGCCGCTCTCGCTTCCGAGCGAAAGCTCTCGAACGGGCGCAAAACTGCGGCGATGAACCGGTGAGACTCCATGTGCGCGCAGCCTCTCCAAATGCAACGCGGTCCCGTAGCCTTTGTGCTTCGCAAAAGCGTACTGCGGATACTCGGCATCAAGAGCCTGCATCCTCATATCGCGCCAGACCTTGGCAAGCACGCTTGCCGCAGCCACGCTAAGACTCAATCCATCCCCACCGACGAGGGCGGTTTGTGGAATCGGAAAAGGCTTCACGGGCAGGCCATCAATGATCGCATGGTCAGCACCGACAGGCAGCGCACTAACCGCCCTCCTCATCGCCTCGTGAGTGGCCCGCAGAATATTCAGTGAATCAATCTCCTCGATTCCCACCTCCACAATCGCGCTGAGAACGCCGGGCGCGGCCTGAAGCTCAGCAAAAAATTTTTCACGAGCGCGCGCCGTGAGCTTTTTTGAGTCATTCAAAACCGGATGCTCAAACCCCCGCGGTAGAATCACCGCAGCAGCCACTACAGGCCCTGCGAGCGGTCCCCGCCCCGCCTCGTCGACACCCGCAATGCTTGTAAAGCCAGCGGCCCGGAGCCGCTCCTCGTGTTCGAGCGTGCACCGGGCCGTCATGGTAGGAGTTTTGGCGAAACAGCACCAATCCCCATAAGAACGAAGATTTCTAGCGTACTTTTTTCTCGCGTACCGCCATTGCCTGCTTGCCCTTGCGGGTCCGGAGATAAGTCAGCTTGGCTCTGCGCGCAGTACCCTGGGTTTCCACTTCGATCTTCGCAACACGCGGAGAATGAATCGGAAACACGCGCTCAACACCCTCGCCGTACGAGATGCGCCGCACGGTGAAAGTCTCATTCAGATCGGTGCCCCTGCGACCGATCACAATGCCGGAATAGATCTGAATACGCTCTTTATCTCCCTCGACCACACGGGTGTGTACGCGAACTGCGTCGCCCACGTTGAAAGGGGTGACGTCTTGTTTGGTTTGTTCCTTATTAATCTTGGCAATAATCGCTGACATAACACAGATCCTCCTCGGAGGTTTAAAATGGGGGCGGGATTGAAAGCTCAACCGGGCAGGAACGCAATCAAAATCCCGAATTGACTATTCTTTCGTATTCTTTGGAACGGGGCCCGATAAGTTGGTTAGATTGCGACGCCAACAAATCAAAGCCTCATGCAACCATTGATCGACCTCCAAAGCGACGAATTCTTCATGGGAGAAGCTTTGCGCATGGCAAAAAGAGCGTGGGAGCAGGAGGAAGTCCCGGTGGGCGCCGTCGTTGTTCTGGAGGGAAGAGTCATCGCAAGAGCCTACAACCAAGTCGAACAACTCAAGGACGCCACCGCCCACGCGGAAATTCTGGCCATCACCCAGGCAGAGGCGGCCGTCGGGGATTGGAGGCTCACAAACTGCCAGCTTTATGTGACCAAAGAACCCTGCCCGATGTGCGCAGGGGCACTGGTGCACGCCCGCGTTGACCGCGTCATTTTTGGATGCCCCTCCCCCAAAGACGGGGCCGCAGGAAGCCTCATGAACTTGTTGCAACATCCAAACCTAAACCACAGGTGCGAGATCACTTCGGGCGTGCGCCAGCACGACTGCAGCGTCATGCTCCAAGCCTTTTTCCGCGAAAGACGCTAAAGCCTGCTGTATCGCCTCAAGACACCAACTGTACTTATGAACCGCGCCCTAGGAATTGACCACGGTGATGCCCGCATCGGACTAGCCGTTTCCGACGAATTGAGAATGCTCGCGCACCCTCTGGAGACGGTTCAGAACAATCCGAAGGCACTCGAGCGAATCAAGGCGGTGATAACAGACAAGTCCGTGGATGTCATTGTGATCGGGCTGCCAAAGAACATGGATGGCACCCGAGGCGAGGCCGCCAAAAAAGTGGAGGCATTCGCCGCCGCCATTCGCGCCGACCATCCCGGATTGAGGGTGATTCTCTGGGATGAACGCCTCACCACTGTCGCCGCCCAGCGCGCGCTCCAAGAGGCGGGCCGAAACGCCAAGAACAGCCGGTCGGTTGTGGATCAGGTGGCCGCACAAATGATCCTCCAGGGATGGCTGGACTCTCAGAGCATGCTTTCCCCTTGAACTCGCCGAACCCCAAGGATCAGGCGCCCGAGGGCATGGTCCGCCTCAAAATGCAGATTGCTTACGACGGAGCAGCTTTCGCTGGATGGCAGAGTCAAACGGGCAAAAACGCCGTCCAAGATGCGATTGAACTCGCACTTGCAAACATTGTAGGGCAACGGATCGTGGTGCACGGCGCTGGGCGTACAGACTCCGGTGTACACGCCCTCGGACAGGTCGCACACATTGACGTGCCCAAGGACAAATTCGCCGCAAATGCCTGGGCAGGAGCCATCAACGCACAGTTGCCTCGAACCGTGCGAATCCTATGCGCCACAAAGGCCGCCAAAGGTTTCCACGCCCGGTTCAGCTCTTCAGGAAAGCTCTATACATACCGCATCTGGAACCATCGCTTTCAAAATCCTTTAGAAAAGGGACGCGCCTGGCACGTTGCCTCGCCAATTGACCGCGCGACTCTCAAGGCGCTGTGCGAAATGTTCACCGGCAAGCACGACTTTGCGGCATTCGCCGCCAACCGGGGAAAAACCGAAAAAAGCACCGTTCGCACGATGCACAAGATCCGCCTGATCAGAGACGGCAATCTTCTTTCGCTCAGCTTCCAGGGGGAGGGATTTCTCTACAGAATGGTGCGCCTTATGAGCGGCTCGATGGTTCGAGTGGCCCAGGGGAAACAAACCCCAGAATGGCTGCAGGGCCTGCTAGAGGGACCGGGCGGAAGGAAAAGCTCATTTTGCGCTCCGGCCGAGGGCCTCACTCTTGTGAAGGTTTTCTATCGCAAAAGCACAGAAAATCGCCTCTGACACACGATCGCCCATGTTTCTCGTAAGCACTCAAAGGAGGCGGTGCGGCCGAACGCAACTGCGATTACACAAAAAAGTTATTTACCAACCCCCGCTGTCTCCTTAACCTCCCCAACCCACCAAATACTTTTATGGCAAAGACGAGCTGGATTGAGCGAGAAAAGAAAAAAGCGGCGACAGTAGCCAAATACGCAGATCTGCGTGCAAAGATGAAGAAAGAAGGCGACTACATCGGCCTCTCTTTGTTGCCTCGCAATGCCAGCCCCGTGCGCATGTCCAAGCGGTGCCTGCACAGCGGACGTAAACGGGCATTCATCGGGCGCTTCAAGCTCTCCCGTATTTCATTCCGTGAATTGGCGTCCAACGGGTTGATTCCCGGGGTCACCAAGTCCAGCTGGTAAGAACCAACTCAAACTCAACAACTTTGCCCCGAGTCGCAGGCACGCCTGCGGCTCGGTTCTTTTTTGTCAACAACCATGGATCCCGAAGCTGCATTAAACCCCAGCGCCCTTCCGGTTACCATTCAGCTATTTATCGTTCTCGGGCTGGTGGTGCTCAACGGCTTCTTTGTGGCCTCGGAATTCGCCATCGTCAAGGTGCGGTCCAGCCAACTCGAAGCTCTTGAGGCAGCGGGTGACCGGAAGGCGCGACGGGCCATAGAGGTGACCGAAAATCTGGACGCCTACCTCTCGGCTACGCAGCTCGGGATCACACTCGCCAGTCTTGCGTTGGGCTGGGTGGGCGAACCCTTCCTCGCGGGTCTTGTGGGCCCCCTACTCGCAAAGCTTTCCATCACCTCCGAGCCTCTCGCGCGGACGCTCACCGTGGGCATCGCCTTCGGCATCATCACATTTTTGCACATTGTTCTCGGCGAGCTCGCTCCGAAATCCATCGCGATTGCAAAGCCGGTTCCGACCACTGTTTGGGTAAGCGTTCCTCTGGGCTTTTTTTACCAGCTATTTAGGCCCGCTATCTGGTTCCTGAACGGAACGGCGACATGGGTCTTAAGGAAAATCCTAAGAATTCGCCCGTTATCCGAGCGCGAACTAGCGCATTCCGAGGAGGAGTTGCGCGTGATTCTCACCGAAAGCGAGGACGCCAAACAGGTGACTCCGATCGGCAAGGAAATCCTCATGAACGCATTAGATTTGCGAAAGCGAGTGGTGCGCGACATCACAACTCCTCGCAAAGAAGTTGTGTTTCTCAACACCGAAGAC
>CAMDSZ010000150.1 GCA_945906945.1 Akkermansia muciniphila | reverse complement strand
GATTACTTCTGCCTGGATAACGTGAGCTACCATGGACGCTCGCTCACCATTCTCTGGGACAAGGACGGCTCGCGCTACAACCGGGGCGCTGGCCTACGCGTGCTCGTCGATGGCAAGGAAATCGCCCACAGCGACACTTTGAAGCGAGTGACGGGGAAGTTGACCCGTTGATCCGTTGACTCGTTAGCCAGAACAAAACCCTGCCCCTGCTCCTCCGATACTATCTGTCATCCTACATCCTCTTAATATGCGTGAAACGACACGAGTCGTAATCCTGCCAATTTTTGGATTTTAGGTCTCGCCCCTTCCTCACCCCACTCAAGTCACCCATGCGCGCCCTCCTCTCCCTCCTGCTGCTGGCCCCGCTGGCTGTGCTCAACGCTGCAGACGCGCCCGCGAAGAAACCTAACGTCATCGTCATCCTCACCGATGACCTCGGCTACGACGACGTCGGGTGCTATTGGACCCCGGACAAGCGCCCGGGCTTCGAGAAGATCCAGACACCGAACATCGACCGGCTCGCCGCCGAGGGCGCCCGGTTCACCGACTATTACGCACCGTCCTCCGTCTGCAGCCCGTCCCGCGCGGCACTCATGACCGGCTGCTACCCAGTGCGCGTGGGTTTCCCCGGCATCCTCTTCCCAGCGTCCCCGACTGGGCTGAACCCCGACGAGGTCACCCTGGCTGAGATTTTGAAGAAACGCGGCTACGCCACCGCCTGCGTTGGGAAGTGGCACCTCGGGCACCTGGCCCCATTCACCCCGCGCCAGCATGGCTTTGACGCGTTTTACGGGATGATGTTCCCCAACGACATGCAACCCTTTGTCCTCCACCGCGACGAGACGGTCGTCGAGCCGAAGCCCGACCAGAAGACGCTCAACGAACGGTTCACCGAGGAGGCGGTAAAGTTCGTGCGGGCAAAGCGCGAGGAACCTTTTTTCCTCTATCTTGCCTACAGCGCGCCGCACATCCCGCTGCATCTCCCAGACCGCTTGCGTGGCAAATCGGCGCGGGGCTTATATGGCGACGTCGTGGAGCACTTGGACTCGGGCGTCGGCGAGGTTTTGAAGGCACTCGATGAAACTGGATTGGCAGACGAGACACTCGTCGTGTTCACCTCGGACAATGGACCGGACACCCGCGGTCCTTACGACAAGCGCGGCCAGGCCTTCCCTCTGCGGGCGGCGAAGGCGACCACGCGGGAGGGAGGCGTGCGTGTTCCTTGTATTATGCGTTGGCCGGGCAGGATCCCCGCCGGCCTCGTGTGCCGCGAGATCGCCTCCGCGATGGACGTCCTGCCCACCGTGGCCGGTATCGCCGGAGCGCAGCCTCCGCAGGACCGGATCATCGATGGAAAGGACATTCTCCCGCTGATCACCAAGCCCGGTGCGCCGAGTCCTCACGACGCGTTCTTCTACTACTACGGGGAGAAACTAGAGGCGGTCCGCAGCGCGAACTGGAAGCTCGTCTTCCCGCGCACTGCAATGGACGACACCCCGTATGAGCGGAAGCCGGGAGCCGCGAAGGAGGCACTTCTGCCCGAGGCGCTCTACGATCTCGCGGCGGACGTGGGCGAGACGAAAGACTTGATCAGACAACACCCTGAAGTCGCGCAACGTCTGCGCGCCCTCGCGGAGAGGATGCGCGAGGACATTGGTGACTCCGCCACCAACCAGAAGGGCAAGAACCGCCGACCCGTGGGCCGCGTGCCTGCTTCGGGCCAGTGATACCGCGCTCACGACAACCTAACCAAGAACGAACCGATGAGCCCCATACGCCACTTACTCACAGCAGTCATCGCTGCCCTGACACTCGCAGGAGTTTCCGCGTCGGCCGAGCAACGTCCCAACGTCATCTTCATCCTCGCTGATGACTTGGGGTGGAGTGATACGACTCTCTATGGGACGACGAAATTCCTTGAAACGCCGAACATCGATCTTCTGGCCAAACGAGGGATGACGTTCACGAATGCCTACGCGGCGAATCCGCTCTGTTCGCCCACGCGAGCGAGCATCCTGACCGGTCTCTATCCAGCAAGGATCGGCATAACTGCGCCCGTTTGCCACGAACCGGCAGTGCGTCTTGAAGCCAAGTTGGTGGAAAAGGCCGCGCCGTTTCAGCCTGCTCTGCAGGCAGTAAGCGCATCAAGACTCAAGACCGAGTATTACACCCTAGCCGAAGCCTTGCACGATGCCGGCTATACGACCGGGCATTTTGGCAAATGGCACCTAGGCCAGGAGCCGTACAGTCCGCTTGAGCAGGGCTTCGACGTGGATGTGCCGCATTATTCTGGTCCTGGACCGGCCGGTAAAAACATAGCACCCTGGCGTTTTCCTGCGGAATTAAATTTCACGGGTAAGCCAGGCGAACACATCGAAGACCGCATGGCGAACGAGGCGATAAAATTTATCCGGGCGAACAAGGACAAATCATTCTTCCTCAACTACTGGGCGTTTTCTGTGCACGCCCCGTTTGACGCGAAAGCCGACCTCATCAAGAAATACGCGGCCAAGGCGGACCCGAATGACCCGCAGCGGTGCCCTGTCTATGGTGCTATGGTGCAGACCTTCGATGAAAATGTCGGGCAGTTGCTGAGCGTGCTCGATGAATTGAAGCTCACCGACAACACGATCATCGTTTTCTTTTCTGACAACGGGGGGAACATGTATGACCGTGTCGACGGCACCCGGGGGACTATGTATGCCATAAATGATCCCGTTAACGGCATCCCCCCTACCAGCAATGCGCCGCTGCGTGGTGGCAAAGCGACAATATATGAAGGGGGTACGCGCGTACCGTGTGTTGTGGTCTGGCCCTCCAAAGTGAAGCCGGGCTCACGCACCGATGCGTTCCTGTC
This sequence comes from Akkermansia muciniphila, assembly GCA_945906945.1. Taxonomy (GTDB): domain Bacteria; phylum Verrucomicrobiota; class Verrucomicrobiia; order Chthoniobacterales; family Chthoniobacteraceae; genus Chth-196. The sequence goes on along the minus strand of CAMDSZ010000150.1, from coordinate 7,026 downwards.
GAGCGTCGATTGGTATCCCACGCTACTCGACATGACCGGAGTAACGCCTAAAGAGACCATGAAGTTCGATGGTGTGAGCCAGAAACCGGCCTTGCTAGGTTTAGGCACCCCGCGCGACACGGAGTTTTGTTGTTTTCCGCATTACGCCCCTGCAACCGGCGGCGTTCCAGCCGTGTGGGGCCGTCGTGGTGATTGGAAGCTCATTCGTTTCTTCTACGACGGACCGGAGCAAACCGACCGCTTTGAACTTTATAATCTGAAAAGTGATATCGGCGAGACGAAGAACTTGGCGGCCGAGCATCCGGACATGGTCAAGAAGTTGGACGCCCTGATCGGACAGCACTTGAAAGACATCAATGCGGTAATTCCTGTGAAAAATCCGTTTTATGATCCGGCCGCGAAGGCTCCTTAACCCGGGAAGAAACCGCAAAAGACTAAAGCGCCCGTCGACAACAAGACAAGCAGCGTGAAAGAAGTCCGGCAGCAGATCGAAGAAAACGGCGATGCGATTTAGGCGATATCGAATATGAAATGATAAATAATATAAGTATCACGGATAACGTGTGCCATCTTCTCCTCCCCATCACCGCCTTGCTACTAACGCTGCTGACACCGCTGGCCGCCCACGCTGCCGAGTCGACGAAGCCCGCAAGCAAGGCGCCAAACATCCTCTTCATCCTCACAGAGGATCAAGGCGCACATTTGAGCTACCTTGGCACGCCTGGTTTGCAGACGCCGAACATGGATTCGCTCGCGAAGTCTGGGGTCTATTTTCAGAACTTCTTCGTTGGCTATCCCGTATGCTCGCCATCGAAGGCATGCATTTACACTTCGTTGCACAATCACACGAATGGCATCCTCAACAACACGCCGAATTATCACAAGCCGGCGGACCAACTCACCGCTGAGGAGAAGAACAATGCGGTCTATCGCAACAATCGACTCCATGAAGGTATACCCACGTTGGTCGAGCGATTGAAGGAGGCGGGCTATTACCAAGGCGTGATCCACAAGCTGCATGTAGCCCCCGTGGACAGCTTTCCTTATGACGAGTTCATCGCTGGCGAGAACGGCAAGGCGGTCGCAGGCTTCATCGAGCGGGCCGGAAAGACGGGTAAGCCGTGGCATCTCTTCTTCAACGTCGGCGTTTCCCACCGGCCGTTTCCGAACAGCGACAAATTAAAGATTCGAGTCAAACCGGAGGAGGTGAAACTGCCCGCGTTTCTGCCGGACACGCCCGACACGCGCAAGGATTGGAGCGAATACTTGGCAGCGGTTGAAAAGGCTGACAAGTTGGTGGGAGAAGCACTCGCAGCACTGCGTGCTTCGAACCAAGAGGAGAACACCATAATCATCTGCTTTGGCGGCGATCACGGCCCGGCTTTCCAGCATGGAAAGATGACGCTCTACGATTTAGGTCTGCGCGTCACACTGAGTATCAACGGCCCCGGATTGCAGCGAAGTGCAAGGAGCGAATTACTTGCAAGCGAACTCGATCTCGCGCCGACGCTGCTCGACTTGCTGGGGCTAGAGCCGTTTCCGAAATCGCACGGCATCTCGCTGCGGCCTATCCTCGAGGGGACGCCCGGGGCGAAGGGTCACGATTTCATTTTTGCGGAGATCTCGAACCGTGGCGTTTTGCCCAATGACGGCATGCAGGAGCGCAGCATTTGCGATGGTCGCTGGCACCTGATCTACCGCGATAAGCTCATCCCGCCATGGCGCCAAGTGCAGGCCGACAGCAAGGATTGGAACCCCTGGGGCAACCGCACCTATGCCGAGACATTGCGCGTGAAGGATCGATTCCCCGATCTCTTCCGCATCCTCGCCGAGATGGATCCTCAAAGTCTCGGCGGCCACGTGCCCTCTCTCGAACTCTACGATCTCAAAGCCGATCCAGACGAAATGCACAACCTCGCCAGTGACATCAACCTTCGGCCTCATCGTGATCGACTTTGCGCTGCGCTTCAGCGCTGGGTTCGAGATACCGCTGACTCTTCCGTGGCAGCGTCTCAGATTCCAACTTTAGAATTGCCCAAACCATGATTCGGTTCATGGGTTATTCAAACTCCAGGCAGGACACGCGCTTCCAATCACCACAAAGCGTCTTCGCAGTGTGAAGTAAGGCGCTTGCTGAACCCGACACACTATTTGCTAGCGAGGTATAACTTGACCGTTACCCGAAAGTCCCCTCGCAGATCCCGGCGTGCAGATTCTCTATCCGTATTCGCGCCTACGATGGCGGCGCCACGTCCGTGGCAGACGCGCTACGTTACGAAGGCAACTTGAGCTGGGACGACTCGCTGATGCATCTGTATCGCGCCGGTAAAATCTCGGAATACGTCTTCAAAGCCAGCGCCATGGCTTAGGGGAGCGAACACTGGGTGGGGGCACCAATCGCGTGCGGTCCAAGGGAGGCCGCGCAATCGTGTCCGATGTTCAACAAAAAATGTCCGCAGAGTTACGTCGCGGCGCGGGTTATCCTTCATACGAGCCAAAAGCCCGTCCCATCCCATGAAACTCTTTAAATTCCCCGATCGTCTTCTTACAACCCTTGCTCTCGGGATCCTGCTGTCCTGTGCAGGCTGGGCGTTAGATCCAGGGCCGCTGCTCTCCCCGAAGGACGCGATGTCAAAAATGACTGTTCCACACGGATTCGCCGTCGACATTCTGACAAGCGAACCCGACTTGGTACAACCGATCGCTTTCTGCTGGGACGAGCGAGGGCGTCTTTGGGTGGTGGAGGGCAACACTTATCCCACACGCGCCGGCGAGCCCCCCACACCGAGGCCGGACGACGATCCGCATCTTGACACGCTGACTCCTGAGGAAAAGGCCAGTCTGTTCGGCGGCTCCGATCGTATCCTTATTTTCTCCGATGAAAACGGGGACGGCGTTTATGAAACGCGAAGGGTCTTTCTGGAGAATCTAAATTTAGTGTCAGGAATTGAGGTCGGCTTTGGGGGTGTCTATATCGGGGCAGCACCCTACTTTCTCCACATACCGCTGGACGCCTCCGGCGATAAACCCGCGGGAGCGCCACGTGTGCTCGCGGATGGGTTTGGTTGGCAGGACACCCATGAAACGTTGAACTCGTTTATCTGGGGACCCGATGGCTGGTTGTATGGCTGCCACGGCGTCTTCACGCAGTCTCAAGTGCGCGTGTGTACGGGGCCGGTCGGAGCAAGAAACCGCACTCCCATGAATTGCGCCTATTGGAGATGGCATCCCGTGCGCCAAGTGTTTGAGTTATTTGCACAAGGCACCTCCAACCCGTGGGGGCTGGATTACAACGCAAAGGGCCAATTCTTTTCGGAAGCCTGCGTGATTCCGCATTTCTGGCATGTCATCCCAGGGGCGTATTACCTGCGCCAGGGGATTCCGTTGGGCCACTTCAACCCCTACGTATACAAAAATATCGAAACGATTGCCGACCACACTCATTTCTCGGATGGCAAACCGGTTATGGGGCAGGAAGCAAACAAGGGAGCCTCTGACGAGTTTGGCGGTGGGCATGCCCACTGTGGCTTGCTCATCTACGACGGGCTCAACTTCCCCGCCAAATATCGTGGGCAGCCGCTGCTTGGAAATATTCACGGCAAGCGAATCAATCAGGAGCAACTCATCCCTGAGGGTTCGGGGTACAAGGCCTCCCATGGGCCTGATTTCCTGAAGGCCAATGACTTCAATTTTACAGCGGTAACCCTCAAGCAGGCGCCGGATGGTTCAGTTGTGTTTAGTGATTGGTACGACCAGCAGAAATGCCATTCCAGGAACACCGAAATTTGGGACCGTACCAATGGCCGGCTCTACCGCGTCAAGTACGCCGCTAATTGGAAGCCGTGGAAAGCCACTCCCGGGATTTGGGAACCCGCATCCACATTGGAATTGCAGCTTCAGGAAAACGGTTGGCTGAGCCGGACGGCACGCCGCAAAGTTGAGGAAGCTGCTACGCGTGCACCCATTGATGCGGGCTTGATCCAGCGGGCAAGAGAGTTGGTTAAGTCTCAAGAGTCGGCGGAGGCCCGTCTGCGCCTCATGTGGTGGCTGTTTTCCACGAATGCCTCGGGAAATGCGGAGATTTGGACGGAGCGCTTGAGGGATTCCGACGCCGATGTGCGGCAATGGGCTGTGCGCCTTAGCGTCCAGCAGGGGCCCGTCGGCGAAGGGCTGGTGCGCGAGTTTGAGCGTCTCGCGAAAGAGGATCCCTCGCCGGTAGTGCGTTTGGCGTTAGCGAGCGCTTTGCAAAGCCTCCCCTCGCCCTTGCGCTGGGGGCTGGCCTCGGCACTCCTGCAGCATGCGGAGGATCAGGCAGATCATAATTTGCCCCAAATGCTTTGGTATGGGCTGGAGTCAGCGGTTCCAGAAAGCCCAGCCAAAGCGCTTGAAGTGGCGAAGGCGTCGCGCTTGGAATTGCCAACGGCATTGATAGTGCGCCGCCTTGCGGAACTGCGCAATGATACGTCAAATACTCTCCTCTTAGGAGCGATAACACAGGCGGAGACGGCTGCGGAAGCGAGGCGTTTCTTGGGACCGCTCGCGGAGTCTTTGCAAGGGCGCTTCAAAGTCCCCGCGCCTCAGACATGGTCAGCGGCGCATGAGCGGGTTGGCGTCTTGGTTGCGAATGTGCAGGAGAGTGAAGTCCGCGAGAATTTGCTCGATGCGCGCACCGCCGTCGGGGCGGCATTGAATGATGCGAAGGCCTGGCAAGAGCTGCGCACGCTCGCTGAAGATCCTAAGGCTGGTTTGGGGCGTCGTCAGAGGGCCTTGCAAACGCTGGCCTCTGGTGGTGATGCGGCACTGGGCGAGCTGTTGCTTCGCTTGCTAGGAGATGCATCCATGCGCATGGAAGTCCTGCGTGCAGGGGCAACGTTGTCCGTGGGCAGTGCCACAGAAACCAAAGCGTTGCCGGCTTTCTTTAAAGCGGTCTTAGACCAATACCCGTCGCTTAATCCGAAAGAAAAATCCGCGGCTCTCCAGATCTATTCGGGGCGGATTGCAACGGCCAACTTACTCATGGATGCCGTGGAGGCGAAAACGGTTTCCTTTCGAGACCTCTCGATGTTTGTCGCGCGCCAGATTGTAAACCTCAAGGATGAAACGCTTTCTCGGCGGATGGAAAAGCTTTGGGGTAAGGTGGACGTTTCCAATACCGGAGAGAAGGCGGCGGCGGCGGCGAAAGAGCATGCGCGCTTGAAGGCGATCCTTACTCCCAATTACGTGAAAACGGCGCACCTCCAAAAGGGGCGCGTCTTGTTTCAAAGCATCTGCGGGCAATGCCATCAACTCTTCGGCGAAGGGGGTAAAATTGGTCCAGACCTGACTGGTTCTAACCGCGCCGATTTGGACTACATCCTAGAAAACGTCACGAATCCCAGTGCAGTCATCGGAAAAGACTACGAATTGCACATCTTCACGCTCATGGACGGCCGCGTGGTAAGCGGCATGGTGCGCGCCGAGGACAATCAACTCATCACGGTTCAGTCCCCCACGGGCGAGGAACGGGTGCGTAAGTCGGACGTGCGTTCGGAGGAAAAGCCGGGAATTTCCATGATGCCGGAAGGGCTTTTCGGCGCTCTGTCCAATGAGCAAATGCGGGATCTGGTAGGTTATCTTAAAGTTCCGCAACAGGTCTCGCTTGCGGGCGAAGCGCAAAAGCCGGCTGGGACTGGATATCGCGTGGAGAAAGCATTGGAGGCGGAAACCTTCAAGATATTGGAGGCGCCAGGCGTGGCCACGGTGCAGGCGATGGGCGGGTTTAAGGATGGGGTATTTTCCGGGGATTCGCAGCTATTCTGGCGCCGGGCGAAAGTTGGCGACGTTTTGAAGTTGGAAGTACCAATCAAAGCGGCGGGCAAATTCCGAGTGCGGGCCGCCTTTTGCCGTGCGCCTGATTACGGGATCATTCGTGCGCGGTTTGCTGGGCGCGAGATGGAGCAAGGCGAGGTGGATTTGTTTGGATCAAAGGTTTCCAATACCGAGGCGCTGGTGCTTGGCGTTGCTGAAATTGCTGGCCCTACCGCAGTTTTGGAGCTTGAGCTGAGGGGTAAAAACGCGGCGTCAACGAACTTTGGCGCAGGCATTGACTATCTGCTGTTGGAAGCCGTGGATGCGCCAGGTGCTGCGCTTGCGCCTGCTGCGCCCGTATCAAAACCAGCGACACCAGCGTTCAAGCCAGAAGCAGCGCGTCCTCCGGCAGCGAACCGCAAAAACATTGTCATGGTGGCGGGGAGACCGAGCCACGGGCCTGGAGCGCACGAGCATAATGCGGGTGTGTTGCTCTTGAGCAAATGCCTCAGAGAAGGCGTGGGCGCACAGGTGGAAATGCGTATGCATCTCAACGGAGGCTGGCCTGCGCAGGAAGAACTCGACCGCGCCGACACCCTGGTCGTCTATGCGGATGGATTTAACGGACATCCGATTCTTCAGGAAAATCACCTCGAGCAGGTCCGTGCCATGATGAAGCGCGGCTGTGGTCTGGTTTGCCTCCACTGGGCAACAGAAGTCCCTCAAGATCGCGGCGGAGCCGAATTTCTGGAATGGCTCGGGGGGTATTGTGACCCCGCTTGGAGCGTGAATCCGCATTGGACCGCCGATTTCTCTGAGTTCCCCACCCACCCGATCAGTCGCGGAGTGCGCCCCTTCTCTACAACGGACGAATGGTACTTCCACATGCGCTTTTTGGAGGGCATGCGCGGCGTGACGTCCCTGCTCTCAGCGGTGCCGCCTGAGTCGACAATGAGCCGTCCCGACGGGATGCGCTCTGGAAATCCGACGGTGCGCAAAGCGGTGGCGGACAAGTTGCCGCAGTCCGTGGCTTGGGCCGTGGAGCGGGAGGATGGTGGCCGCGGATTCGGATTTACCGGCGGACATTTCCATTCCGGTTGGGGCAATAACGACCAGCGTAAACTGATGCTTAACGCAATCCTATGGACCGCCAAGGGCGAAGTACCAGCCGAGGGAGTCGCATCCACAGTGACGCCCGAAGACCTCACCGTGAATTTGGACCCGAAGGGGAAGAAGTAG
>CAMDSZ010000149.1 GCA_945906945.1 Akkermansia muciniphila | reverse complement strand
GAGTCCGGTTCAATCGCACCACCACTGCTCCGGAAACCTGAGGTATTTAACGTCCAACAATTCCACGGGCGATTAACCAATCCGACAATGTTCGCCATACTGCCTACTAACCCAGCACCGGCGGGCACATCCATCGCTACCCGGGTGCTTAAAAACCCTTTAGTTCGCCTTCTTTTTGACTGGAGGCGCGGGGGCTGGAACTCCTGCCGCCTGCATGACCAGGGTCTGGAATGCGTCCTTGGGCTTGCCGCTATCAGGCACCATGACGTTCTGCACGAGGAACACAGTCACAAGCTGGTGCTCGGGATCAACCCAACCGTTGGTCGCGAACGCACCGCCGTGCCCGAAGCTCCCAATGGGCATCGCGGAACACGGACGCTGCTCCTCGGTGTTGCATTGCCAGCCCGCGGCGTATCCTTGAAGCCGGCCGCCGGCCGTCACCGGAGCAGTCATGTCGGCCACCGCCGGCGCGGAAAGAATCCGTACGCCATCAAGCTCACCCTTGTTGGCGATCATCGCGTAAAACCTGCCCATGTCGTGAGCGGTCGAAAACAGTCCGCCGGCCGGCTCCACCATATGCGTGACACTGACATCGCTTGTGACAAAAGGATTGTACCCGGGCCTCAGCTCATGAGTGTCTTCGTCCATCGTGTAGGTCCTCGCAATCCGCGCCCTGTGGGCGTCGTCAGGGTTAAACTGCGTGTCCTTCATTCCAAGCGGGGCAAACAGACGCTTCTGTAAAAACTCGTCGTATTTCATGCCCGAAACGATCTCGATGATACGGCCCGCTACCGTGGGGCCGAATCCGTACTCATATCCGCTCCCGGGCTCGAAAGCGAGTGGTGCGCGCAGCAGCGACGCGACGTAGGACTTGAGCGAAATGGCGCCGTCCGTCGCCTTACGGGAAGGAAAAGCGATGCCGGCCGTGTGGCTTAGAAGCCTGCGCAGGGTTATGGGCGTCTTCGGCATGCTGCCGTCAGCGAGCTTCATTTTACCAAGCTCTGGAAGCCACTTCGAAGCAGGCTCGTCCAGAGACAACTTGCCTTCATCCACCAAGGTCATGACCGCCGCTGCGTTTACTGACTTCGTCATGGACGCAATCCAGAAAAGCGCGTCCTTATCCATCTTTTTGCCGGCGTTGATGTCCGCCATTCCAGCAGCTTCGTGGTGGACAATCTTTCCTTTCTCCATCACCAGCGTCACGATGCCGGCCGCCTGTTTTGAGGAAACACTCTGCTCCATTGCCGGCTTGATCGCTGCAAGCTTTGCAGCATCAATGCCGAGGACGGTGGAACACGTGCCAACCAGGGTGAGGCATGCGGCGTGAAGAATTGTCAGGGGGGGTCTAGGGATGCTCATAAGGGGTGTAAATGCGCTGCCACCCTCCGTGATTGGACAACAAATGACAACTCCAACCAGCCACCACACCGGCCTCTGGCGCGTGCCGACTATTACGCACCGGACTTAACCTTAGATTCCCTGTCGAAAATCCGGCGGACCGTACCCAGTGGCACCCGCGCCCATACGCGCTCATGCAGATAGTACAACAAGATCTTTGTCAGAACGTCCGTGCCGCCAATCTTGAGTGCCTTGCTTGTGTCTCCAGTCCAAAGATAGGACACAAAGATTGTGTCGATCGTGCCCACTACCCGCCAGCTGATCGCCTTCAGCATGCTGCGCACCTTTGAATCCCGGAGCTGTGCCGGCTCCTCCTCTCCAACCTTCGAAAACGGACTAAGGCGCCGCAGCGTTCCCAAGGGAATCCGCGCCCAAACCCGTTCATGCGCGTAATACAACCCGACCTTCGTCAGCACCTCTGACCCGCCGATGGCGAGGGCCCGGCCCGTGTTACCAGTCCAGAAGTAGGAGATCACCATCGTATCGATGGTCCCGATGATCCTCCAGCTGATTGCCTTGATCACGCTGCGCAGGTGTGAGTCACGGAGCTGCTGCACCAACGCCGCCTCTCGGGCTGCGGTTGCTTGAGCTGAATTGGGTTCAGGAAGAGAGTTGCTCACTTAAAATTGATTGATCCGTGGTCACGGTACTCGTAGCGGATTCGCGCAGGGAAGGATTTTCGGACCTTCGAAGGAGATCTCTGTGTCATATTCGAGACTCGATAGCGACTTGAACGCGTTGAACCGTTCGCGCGGCGTTTGCTTCGCTCACTTTGCATTCATGGCCAATCAAAACTGCCTGTTCAACCCATCAAACGCATCAAGCGGACTTTCTTCATTTGTGGATGAGAAAGCCCGCTGCGTTCGAGCGCGTTTATCCTGTTGCACCCTGCATGTGAACAGGTATTGGATGTCCACCCCCAATGAATACATTCCCCCTGCACGGGTTTCGACTTGAAACATTTTCAACGTCTGCAGCTCTTAAAGCCTTCGCGATACTGACTGCATTTACCGCTTTCGCGGATTTCTCGGGACCCCACGCCCTTGCTCGCGACATCCAGGTCGGACAGGATTGCGCCACCATCGCCGATGCAATCAAGGCGGCCCTGCCAGGAGACACCATTCATCTGAAGCCAAGGGTCTACCGCGAATACGCAGGCTTCTATGCAAAGAAAGGACTGCCAGGCCAGCCAATCACTCTAGACGGACATGGCGCGACCCTCGAGGGCGCGGATCCGCTCGACCCGCAGCATTGGCGCGAGGTCTCGCCCGGCTTATTTGCCGCCGACAATCTGGTTCCGCGTCTGGACGACGCGATTTTGGGTCGCTGGTTTTTCCTGTTTGCCGGACAAATGAACCACATGGGGCGCACCTCAAAGGGCAAAAGCGCTGCGTTCAAAGACCCCGAGGATCTGTCCCCCGGAGAGTGGACGTTCAAAAAAGACACATCCCGCGAAGTATCGAACAGCAAGCAGGTATTCGGATCCTTCTTCATTCGCCTTGAACCGGGACAGTCGTTGGAGAATGCGCGCATCGAAGTGCCCGTGCGTTCCGGGGGAGTCCAAATGGGCGGTGATAATGCGCACCTCGTGATTCGAAATATCACGGCAACCCATCCCTACAATGATGGCTTCAACATTCACGGTGATTGCCGCGACGTGTTGTTCGAAAATATCCGCGCAATTGAATGCGGCGACGACGGAATCAGTGCGCATGAATCCGCGCAGTACCGCGTGGTTGGGCTCGTCTCGATTGGAAACAGCACGGGGATCTGCGACACCGGCACCAGTGAAACCAGCTATGACGGCGTGCTCATTCGAGACTGCATCGGGCACGATCTTTTCTTTCCCGCCACCGGACGTTATGTGCTGAAAAACGCGCTGATTCTTTCATCTGCGCAGCAGGCGCTGAGTGTTTCAAAAAGCGGTCCCGGCGATTCCTGCGGCGTACGTCTTGAAAATGTTTGGCTGCGCCGCATAGGAGATCTGAAGGATGCAACAGTCGGGGCGGACGCCGTGCTGGAGGCGCGTAACTGCACTTTTGAAAACATGCAATTCCGCACCGTGGGCGCACTCACTTTGGTGAATTGCATCCTAAACGGAAAAGCTTCGGCAACGACGAGCGCGACAGCAACCACAGGCGCGCCGGGAGCAGATGAAGCTTTCCTGAAGCAAACCATCGATCCGGAAGCGGGCGTTGTTTCAATCCCCAGCTCCTTCAGACGATAGATGCCCTGCGCTTAAAAATGTTTCTATGAAAATGACACTCACAAAAAGCGTGCGCTTCTTTGCACTTTTTCTCGCCGCTGCGGGAGTCGATTTGCGGGCAACTCCGGCCGAGGACTATGCTGCGCTTACCAAGGGCATTCAGAAGATCCCGCTCAAAGGGAGCGCCGGTGCGGTTTCCGTGCAGGGCCGCGCATCGATACCGCTGATTCTTTCACCGAAAAAAGAGATTCTGGCGGCTGCAGGCTACTTCAAAGACGATCCGCAGCGCGCTCGAATCGTTGTCATGGCGCATACCGCACTTCTTGTTCCCGAGGGCGGTTCGGACTGGCAAAAGAACATCGCGGTGTGGACTTCGCGGAAAAATCAGCCATCCGTTTTATTGCTTGGGGTGAACGACAAGGACTGGACAGCGCCAGACACTAAACGGATCCCGGCGCCCAAGACATGGGACGCCAACACGCTGGCCGGTGTGGATGTTATCGTCGCGAGCCTGCATTCAGCTGCGTTTTCGGAAAAAGCGACGGCGCTTCTCGCATTTGCTGAAAGAGGTGGAGGCCTTGTTTTGGTTTCCACGCCGTGGGCGGCTTCCAAGGAGGCGCTCGCCGCAGGCGAGGCGATCATGGAACCGGCGGGACTCGCGTTTCTCCGTTCCGGACCCTCGGACTTGACGTTTACCATTGAACCAACGCTACCGCTATTTGCGAACGCGCTGACCGCCGTTGAGGCGATTGCGGCGGATCAAGCGGGGATGGCAAAACTTTCTGCAGCAGATCGCGTGCTTTGCTCAACCATCATCGAATCCTGCATTGCATCAAAAGTGATCAGTGAGCCTTTGAAAAGCGCGCTGAACGCTCTGCATTTTTCCCGTGGCTGGGTCACTGTAGCCTCGGATAATATCCTGCGCAGAAAAGCGCGTCCTGTGGATGCGATGCTCGCCCGCTACCAGCGCCTGATCCTCGAAAGGCTCGCACCGGACAAGACCCCGTCCCACCCCTCGGCGAATGATTTCCCGGGAACCGTGGGCGCAGGCGACGCTGTTGTTCGCACGGTTTCATTCACAGCGAACACGGGCCCGAACAAGTTCATTAACCATGGTGAAAAAACACGGATTTCAACCGGTGTGTACGCCCGCCCCGGCGTGCCGATCAGTGTCGATATTCCAGAAGGCGCGAAAACCGCGGGACTAAAGGTGGAAATCGGGATCCACACCGATGAAAACTGGGCGCTAGCCGACTGGCGGCGTGTTCCGGAAATCACACGTATCGTTCCTCTGGCGGCCGCACACACGCTTGCGGCGAATGCGTTCGGCGGTCTTGTCAGTATTCTGATTCCGGAAAACTGCGCTGCAGGCGCTTTGGAAGCCACGATCAAAGGTGCGGTCGAGGCGCCAGTATTCACCCTCGGCAAGACCACCGAGGCGCAATGGAACGCGCATATCAAAAACGCACCCGGCGCGTGGGGGTACATCGAGACGCCAAAATGGACGGGCTATTTTTCGTCAGAATTCCTGCGAACCGAGGAGCACCCCGAGGCGATCGCGAAATATTGGCAGACCGTTATTGAAACGGCCGACACCATTCTCGGGTACGGTGCGTGGCGCAAGCGGCCCGAGTCGATGCTCACCGATCGCGATATCTCGGTCGGATACGGGCATGCGGGCTACCCCGTCCTGATGGCTTACGCTGCGGAGAAAGAGGAAAATCACACCGCCCTTGGGCGGCGCGCCATCCAGAAGGGGGACTGGGGATTTCTTCATGAGCTAGGGCATACGTTTCAGGACAGCTTCGACGGCAATTACACGATCGCCACACATGCCGAGGTGGACGTGAACCTTGTTCCAGGACTTGTGCTCAATCTGATTCACGGCCGCACGGCTTGGGACAACAACAGCCACTCCACCTTTGATGCAAAAACCCGAATTGCGGACCTGGAGAAATGGGATGCTTTTCCTGAATCAGAGCGGACTTGGGCAAAGGCGTGCAAAATGAATGTCGCCTACGACTTCTACTTCACGCTTGCGGAATGCTTCGGCTGGGAGATTTACCAAAAGGCCTTTTCGCGTTGGATGAATTGGCTTCAAAAACCCGGGTCGGACCCGGATATGGATGCGATCAACTCAAAGGATCCGAACGCCAAACGGGACCGGTTTTTGCTCCTATTTTCGCAGGCATCGGAGCGCAATCTGCTTCCTTATTTTCAGAAATACGGACTCGGCAAGGGCGACGCCGGACTGAGCGCAAAGGTAATCGACAAGGTTTCGAAACTGCCGGTCTGGACGGGTAACCAGCCGATCACGGAACTGGCAGGGCCGGCGGAAGTCCGTATTCCCAAAACCGCAGCTGCCGGCACTGTGCTCGCGACCTTCAAGGCCACAGACACCGACAAGGGCTCGATCCTCACTTACAAGATCAAAGAGGCGCATAGCGCCGGCGCCCTTGCGATGGAAGCGCGCACAGGGCGGCTGCTCCTCGCGGATCCTACGCTGTTCAAAGCGGGCACAATCACGATTGAGGCACAAGACAACGCGATCCCGCTTAGCACGCGCGAACTTCAATGCCGACTGCTTTCGGAGTAGGCGCTGGGGCGAGACACATCCGCGCCATTCGCGTATTCTACTCCCCTATTCCACGATCAAAACACCGCGCATAATCCGCCAGTGCCCCGGAAAGGTGCATAAGAACGGATAACTGCCAGGCTCGTTTGGCGCATTGAACTGCAGCTCGGCACGCCCCGTGGGATTCACGAGAGGCGTTGCGTGGAGCACCTTCGGCGAGTCTGGAATGAATTGCTTGCTGAGCCCCTCGGGCCTGGTCGCCATCTGATCAGCAAGCACGCCAACCTCCTCGTCTGCACCCCGAGCCACCAGCACCAGGTTGTGTTGCATCAGATCGGGGTTCTCAAAAATGATCCGCACCGGCGCGCCCGCCTTTGCCTTCAGCTCCTTCGGAGCAAACTGCATCAAGTTCGGGACAGCCTGAACTTTGAGAGCGCTTGCATCGGCCTCATGAGCCTTGCTCCATGCCACCGACATCGCTTGGAGTTCGGCTTCGTCTTTTGGGGAGCGCACCTGCGCCAGCGGCTGTCCGACCATGTCGTACACGTAAACTGGCGGGCGGCTCGCCTTGTCCTTCAAACGGCGGAATACCACCTCAATGCTGTTCAGGCCCGGAACCAGATCAAACTGCACTTGCTGCTGCGAACTGAACGAACTGTCTGCACTCAGCATTTGAACGCCATTGACCGAAACATCCAGATACCCGTGTTTAACACTCAAAAGCGCGGTCTGCTGCACGGAAGATTCCATAAATGTGCGAAACTCCACTTGTTTGGCCGGAGTAAGCTTCCCCTTTTGGCCGCCCAGAGGCGTGATTTGAATGGTGCTCTCGGCAACCGCCAGCCACTGCTCGACCTTTGTGGAAGGGTCCACTTCAAGCACCGGCACTGAGCGCCCTTTTACAGACCGGGTGCCCGCTTTCAAATCGTCGAGCATCTGGCTAACTGCAGGCTCACTGGCGTTCATCCCTTGGAGCACCTGCTCGGGCTTCACCGCGCTGCCAGCGCTCACTTGGGCGTGGCTGTCATGCGCCCCCTGCGTTCCGGCGCCGCCGGAAGCCGCGGCAAGCCCGCGAACGTGCGAAACTGTTTTCACCACAGCCATTCTCACCCTCGGATGCAGATCCTTGACGCCGATGGCGAGCAACCCCTGAGGATCCCCCAACCGGCTGTAAACGAATCGCACCATTTGCATTGCCGCGGCACGGAACCGCGGGTCCGTGGATTTCATGAGCTGCGCAATCCAATCCGGTCGCGCATCACCGCGAGCTGTCGCCAGCAGGAGCCCCTCAAGGACGCCCTGATCATATCCGCCATCGCCGGGTTTGAGCGCGGCAACCCAGGCATCAATCGCCGCCGCAACCTCAGCCCCCTTAGCCCGGAGCTGTATTCTCGCATGTTCACGCACCAAATCCTGGGGATGCAGCAAAAGAGCCAGCAATTCAGGCACAGCCGCCCCCTCGATTTTGGGCCAGTCTTTGTTCACCGGCTTGTCCTTAGAAACCACACGCCAAATGCGGCCCCGTGTGTGATTCCACTGCGGATCGCGCATTGGATGTTGCGCATGCCCAATGATCCGGCTCGCGAAGTCCGAGACGTACAATGCTCCATCCATTCCAAACGCAGTATCGACAGGGCGAAATGCCGAGTTTTGTGAGGAAACCAAATCAATCCGCCCCTCGCCCACCACCGGCCCCGAAGCAATGTTTGGAGAGGAAATTGTCACATTGTAGCTGCCCAATAAGGACGCCGACACGACACCCTGCTGATACGCATCTGGAAAATTCAGACTCGAGACCACGCTCATCGCCGAGCCCTTCGCATAGTTCACGACCGTCGCATTTCCATACGAGTGGTAGACGCCCAGCGGAGTCCATGTTTGCGCGATCCCATCCAATAAATGCCCGCCACCGAACCTCTGGAAAATCGAACCATAACGATCAAACGCAACCTTCCATGGATTTGGCGTCATACCCTGCCATTCGGTCTCAATGCGCCCGTTTTCGAGATTCATCTGGTAAGTCGTCGAGTCTATTCCCCGAAACACACCGAACGGGGTTTCAAACTGTGAGCGATGAAAAACGCCATCGCTGAAGATCAGCTGTCCAAGCGGATCAGTGGCGATCATCCCGCCGTGATGCGAGTCAGTCACATCGACACCGCGCAACAATTCTTCGCGCACATCCGCGCGTCCGTCTCCATCGGTGTCGCGCATGAGTAAAATACGCGGCTGTGCCGATACGATCACGCCACGCTCGTGAAATGCGACGCCGTCCAGCGCGTCAAATCCATCCGCAAATACAGTGCACTTGTCGGCTTTCCCATCGCGGTCAACGTCCTCGAGAACCAGGATTTTGTCGCTCGGCAGCTCACCTGGTATGGTGTGGGGAAAGGAAGGCATCGTTACCACCCAGAGGCGTCCCCGAGCGTCAAAGGAGATCTGGACTGGATTCCGAAGGTCTGGAAACTCCACCTCTGAAGCGAAGAGATTCAAGTCGTACCCGTCGGCAACGGTGAGGTCCTTGATCTGCTCCGAGGGTTCCTTCAAGACTCCGCCGCTGAAGCGATCCGGGATGCTTTTTCCCTCCGGCAACGGCGGCAAAGAAGGCCTTGGATAATCCGAGAACCGCTTTTGAGAATTCGCCACGAGGTCCCTGACCACTTCCTCCGCTTTTTCCACGAGCTGATGGTAGCGCGGCATCTCGAGGCTGTATTCCTCGGGCCTCACACGAACGCCGAAGTACACCACACCGTTTTTCGGACGTATGATCTCGGATGCAAACTCCGCCTTCTGAGCTGCCGCAAGCGCAACCTCGCGAACACGCTTTTCATCCAGTGCATCCGTACCCTTGGCGGGCTCAAGTGCGCGCGCCACGACCTTTCCAAGAGCACGTGCGCCCTCTGGATTCAAATGCACGCCGAAGGTGGTCAGAGGCCGGTCGTTTCGCGCAAACTCCTCCGCACTTGCGCGGAAAAGGTCGACGTACACGGCGCCCTTCTCCTTCGCAATCTGCTCGATTGCGTTCGCGTAAAGCGCCACCTTTTTGTTGTGGGTGCCGGCGTCAAAGGAACGGGTGCTCTGCGTGGCGATTGGAGAAAGCAGAAAGACCTTTGCGCTGGGATGCAGCCGCTGGATTTCTCTAAAAAACGTGTTCCAGTCTTTTTTAAACTGCGGCAGGCCAGGCTCACCGGCGAACGCCTCATTATTGCCAAACCCCACTACAACGGTCTGAGCGGGCCAGAGCGCGAGAGTGCTTTTTAGATGCGAGGCATACCCTTCTGGGCGGAGACGGTGTCCGACTTCGTCTCCGGTCCAAGCCAAGCCTCGAATGTGGATTGCCGTTGCGGGGCTCGCCAGCTGCAGCCGCGCCTCCAATTCGCCGGACTCCAACAGCCGCTCCACAAGGGCACCCCCGTAAAATAAAATCGTGTTTCTCCCATCTGAATTATTCGCAGCAAATGCCAGCGGGCAGACCGAAATGAGGATCAATAGAAGAATGTGACGGAGTACTTTCATGAGGAAAACTGGGAGAGTTAAACGGTGAGAGCGAGTGCCACAGGGCCTCACGACAACCACAATGCTCAAAAAAACTTAGCTTTGCGAGCATCCTTCAAGCTCCACGGCAAACATCCCACAGCACGAGCGCCTTCGCATTTAACTCCATCGCACAAACTTGAAGCAACATGCGGAGGGCACCACACAGAGGCCATCCCCTTGGGTCACTGCAAACCAGTCGCCTCGAGAAGTGCAGAGGCATTTGGCTCTGGGCTGCACGATGAATACCACACTACGCTGCACTGACGCCCCCGGGCTAAATTCTTTGAGACGCTCCGCACATGAACACTCCTGCTTTAATCACGCTCGACTGGGGCACCTCCAATTTGCGCGCCA
>CAMDSZ010000148.1 GCA_945906945.1 Akkermansia muciniphila | reverse complement strand
GTCTCTTCCCGCGTGCCGGTAAGTGAGCTTCTCGTGGTCGAACCCCATCATGTGGAGCATGGTGGCGTGCAGATCGTGGACATGGACCTTGTTGTGGACGGAGCGGAAACCGAATTCGTCGGTTTCACCATAAGTCATGCCTCCCCGTGCGCCCCCGCCGGCCATCCACATCGTGAATCCCCAAGGGTTGTGGTCACGGCCATCGGCGTTTTCGGTGGTGGGAGTGCGGCCAAATTCGCCACCCCAGAGCACCAGCGTGTCTTCGAGCATACCCCGGTTTTTGAGGTCGGTCAGCAGTGCTGCGACGGGCTGGTCGATGTCGGCGGAAAGTTTGCGGCTCGTTTCGTTGTGCTTGGAGTGGGAATCCCACGGCTGGCCGTTCCCATAGTAAACCTGGATAAAGCGCACGCCGCGTTCTGCGAGCCTGCGCGCAAGCAGGCAACCGTTTGCAAAATGACCGCGTCCGTAGCCGTCGCGGATTGCATCGGGTTCTCTTTGGATGTCGAAGGCGTCTGAGGCGTCCACCTGCATGCGGTACGCAGTTTCCATGGCGCGTATGCGAGCTTCGAGGTTCGGGTCGCTGGAGCGGGTGACTTGATGTTCCCGATTGATCCGCTGAATGAGCTCAAACTGGCGCCGTTGAACCTCAGGGGTGACTTCGGCGTTCTTCAAAAAAGGAATCATCTGCTGCGGGTTCAGCTGGGTGTGATTGACATAAACTCCCTGGTGTTCGCCTGGAAGAAAGCCGCTGGACCAAAGCTCTGAGAAACGTACGGGTCTGCCCGGGCACAGTACGACAAAGTTCGGGAGATTTTCATTTTCGCTTCCCAGACCGTATGAAAGCCATGAGCCAAGAGTCGGCCGGTTGGGGGTGAGCGTCCCGTTATTCATCATGAAGAGGGCCGGCCCGTGGTTAGGGTTGTCGGTGTGCAAGGAGCGCAGCACGCACAGGTCGTCCGCATGGCGGGCTGTTAAAGGCAAAAGCTCGCTGATGGGAATCCCGCTCCTTCCATGCCGATCAAACTGAAACGGAACGGCCATGAGCGCACCAGTGGGGCGCTCGGTGCGAAGGTCGGCGCCCTCCGGACGCTGTCCGGCGTGCTTGTTCGCCTCGGGCTTTGGGTCGAATAAGTCGCACTGGAACGGCCCTCCGTTCATAAAAAGATGAATCACCCGCTTGGCGGTGGGTGGGCGCTGCGGTGTGCGGGCGGGAGCCGCTTGCAAAATGTCCGCCAGAGCCGCAGTGCCCAGCCCGGCTGCGATGCCTTGGACTGCCTGCCTGCGGTTCAGAAGTGACGGGGTGTGCATGGGTGGGGGAGGTTAATCAACAAACAAGAACTCGTTGCTGCCCATCAGCGCCTGGCAGTACTGCTGCCAGTTTGATTCGGCGCCGTCGGCGACATAGTCGAGTGCCAACCGCGTCTCCGCAGCACTGGGTTCCCTCGCGAACAGCAGCAAGTAAGCGCGTCTGACCCGGGCTGCAGACTCCGGACACTCTTTTGCGAGGCGCCGCGCCAGCGCCATTGACTGCTCGATCATGAGCGGGCTGTTGAGAGTAAAAAGCTGCTGCAGCGGCGTAGTCGTCGGCATCCTCACTGGGCTGTGTGTGATCGGATCCGGAAAATCGTGCAGGCGGAGGATGTCGGAGAGTTCGCGGCGCTTGACCGAACCGTAGATGGTCCGGCGCTTGTTACTGAGAACGGCTAGATCAAAAGGAGCGCCCCCGATTTTCATCTCAAGCTGACCGGTCGTGGCAAGCAACGCGTCGCGCCACTGCTCTACGTCGAGGCGCTTGCGCTGGAAGCGCGAATGCATCCTTAGCTCAGGATCAGCGGCCGTCGGCTCGGCCGACTCCTGTCGGTAGGTGGCGGAACACATGATTTCGCGGTGCAGCCATTTGAACGACCAGCCGGCTTGGATGAAACGGCCGGCAAGGTCGTCCAATAGCTCCGGATGCGTTGGGCGCTCCCCCTGTGCTCCGAAATCACTCGGCGTCGCAACAATCCCGACACCGAAGTGCGCCGCCCAGATTCTGTTCACAATCACGCGCGCTACCAAATCCCGCGCATTCGTAAAGAGCGCATCTGCGAGATCGAGTCTTCCGCTGCCATGAGAGAAGCGTAAAGGCGCTCCTTTTTCGAACACCGCGGGGAAACGGCGCGCAACCACGCCGCCCGTGCGATTCGGATTGCCCCGCACCTCAAGCGCCATGTTTTGAGGCGCGTCTTCATAGATGATGCGGCTACCGTGTTTCCCAACGGCCGGCTCCACTTTCAGGCTTCCATCGCGGACCCCTGTCACGAGCTGTGCGCCGTAGGCTGGGTCAGCCTTGATTGCGGAAACAGCTGCCTCCAGCTCCGCGATCTTCTGCGAGTGATCTTCGTTTTTTTTCGCTTTGAGCTTTTTGATTTCGTCCTCGTTTTTGGCTGCGTCGCGCCTGAGTTGGGCCGCGCGTTGTCCGTCAATTTCCTTCGAAAGCGAATGCTCTGAGGTGCGTGTGCTCGCAAATACACCTGCAATCCCGTAATAATCCTCCGAGGTGAACGGATCATATTTGTGGTCGTGGCAGCGGGCGCATGCGAGGTTCACACCAAGAAACACGCTCGAAAGGGTGTGCACGCGCTCCTCGTATTCGTCTGACACGATTGTCTTGATGATTTCGACTGGGAGCTGCAGTTCCTTCCAGTAGGTCGGGCTTAGTCCAAGAAATCCCAGCGCTGCGCGATCCGCCGGTTCGGCGTCGGGTGCAAGGTCCGCTGCGAGCTGTAGAGTGCTGAACCGGTCGAATGGAATGTCCGCGTTGAGGGCTGCGATGACCCAGTCGCGGTACGGGTGCGACTGCCCCTTTGAATCCATCCACGACTCGCCTACGTCGCAGTAGCGTGTGAGGTCAAGCCAGTGCCGCGCCCAGCGTTCGCCGTATTGCGGGGAAGCTAGCCAAGCGTCGATGCGCTTTTCATAGGCGTTCGGATCGCTGTCGGTCGCGAATGAAACCACCTCTTCCGGCGTTGGTGGCAGGCCAAGCAAATCGAATTTAGCCCGACGCAGCAGCGTGGCTTTCGGCGCCTCGGGTGCCTGCGTGATCGCGTGTTCTGCGAGTTTGCCAAGGACGTACTCGTCGATGCGTCCGTGAGGCTTTTTTTGCAGCTCGTGCGCCGGCGGATTGCTCTTGGCCAGGGGTTGGAATGCCCAGAACTTGCGCCCCTCGGTGAGGTCGATTTTTCGCGCTGCGCTGGATGCGGTTTTCGGGGAGGGAAAATACATCCCGCTCAGGATCCATTGCTCCAAGGTTGTAACATCCTTCGCGATGAGCTTTTCCTTTGGCGGCATCTGCAGGTCCGGTTCGTGGTATTGGACCGCACGAATCAGCAGGCTTCCTTTCGGATCTCCTTCGACTGCGGCCGGGCCGGACTCGCCGCCCTTGAGGAGCGCATCGCGTGAATCGAGCAGGAGACCACCCTTCTGTTTTTTGGCATCGATTGAGTGACAAGAAAAACATTTGTCCGCCAAAAGGGGACGTACCTTTTGTTCGAAGAAAGCTTCCTGTTCGCGGCTTTGCTGGATTGCGGTTGGGCCGCTTACCGCTGTCTTTACGCTTCCCCCCGATTCGGATGGCGACGCGAGGAGCTGCGACGCATTAAAGAACGCTGCGTTTAGCAGGATTAATCCACCGATGCGGTGAGAGTGGCGGGGGGCGGTTTTCATGAGGCGGAGGGGGAGGCGCGCTCTTTTGGGAAGGTTAGCCCGCAGGAAAGCGCGAGCGGAAGCTCTCATTTCAAAAGTATCCGGCGCCCAGCGCGGTCGGCTCACCTCGAAATGCGATAACTGTGCAGCCCGGGCGTGAAGAGTTCGGGCAGGAGTCGGGTGCCGAGGCCGGGTCCAGTGGGAGGGATCGCAAACCCATGCTCGATGGAGATATTGGTTTCGATGAGCGAACTGTAAAAGGTGCGGATGTGGGCGCGCACAGACTCTTGAAACACAACGTTCGGAACCGCGGTTGCGACGTGCATTCCGGCGAATAGGGTCAGCGGACCGGTGCAATCATGCATGGTGGCGGGCACGTCGTAGCATTGGGCCAGTTCCGCGAGGCGGCGAGTTTCGCTGATCCCGCCCACCCAAGTTGGATCGATCATCACGTAGTCGGCGGCGCGCTTCTCGAGAACGAGCCGGTACTCCTCCCGTGTGGGGAACATTTCGCTCACGGCGATAGGAAGCTGCGCCTTGTCGCGGAAGTCGGCAAGCGTGTCTGCGTTGTCGATGCGCATCACGTCCTCCAGCCAAAGGGGTTTCAAATCCCTCATCGCCTCCGCGATCCTGAGCGCGGCCGGTAGTTGGAAAAAGCCGTGTCCATCGAGCAGGATTTCCATGCGGTCGCCCACCCGGGCGCGCACTTCCTCCATGGGGCGCAAGCATTCTTTGACCGCGCTCCACGGAAGAAAATGCGGGCCGTGCTCGTGATAGGCCCTGTCGAAGGTCCAAAACTTCATTGCAGTGTACCCCTCGGACAGCAGCTCCTCTGCGAGGTCGCCGGCAGCGAAGTTCGAACTCCAGTTGTCCTCGAGCGGTCCTTGTTTTCCAATATCGCCGTGGCCGGGCCAACCCTGATCGGTTTGGGCGCCTGTGCGCCGCCCGTAGCTGGGGCCTCCCGAGCTGTTGTACACTCTGACACGGTCTCTGGCTTTACCACCGAGCAACTGCCAAACTGGCATCTCACAGACCTGCCCCAGAATATCCCACAGTGCGAGGTCGATCGCGCTCAGCGCCCGCAGTTCAGCGCCCTTGCCTCCAAACGCGGAACAGCGCTCAAATAAAAAACGCCAGTGGCTCTCAATCGAGAGCGGATCCGATTGCAACAGACGGCGCCCCATCCAGTCATGGATCATCGCCGCGACTGCATGAGGAGCGTAGTAGGTCTCGCCGTGCCCGATGCAGCCCTGATCGGTGTGGATCCGCAGCAGAAGCAGACCGGGCATCAGCGAGTCTGGAATCACCGTTTCAATGGCCGTGATCCGGATTCCAGAGCTGTCCGGAACGTTCTTTGGCTGGGGCGAAATGGTCATGTGCAGGGTTCGTTTGGCTGGAACGCGGTGAATTTGTGTGACAGCTCAGCGCGTGATTGGGGAAGCGTTTTCGTTGAGTGATCCTTCTCGCGTGGAGTGCATCGTTGCGTACAGCCACTGGCGTTGAGGATCCGGCTAAAGCGAGCGACGGGCAGCGTGTTTTTACGGCAGGCAGAAAGCCATGTAGGCGTCGCCGCTGGGTGTTCCGCATTTTCCACCGCCGCACGCAATCACTACGTATTGGCGGCCGTTCACGGAATAAGTCGAGGGCGTGGCGTATCCGGCTGCGGGCAGCTTGAATTTCCAAAGTTCCTTGCCCGTCTTTTTGTCAAAGGCGCGCAGATGCTCATCCTTGCTCGCGGCGATGAATACGAGGCCGCCCGCGGTGACGACCGGTCCGCCGTAGTTTTCGGTTCCCGTGGTGGGAACGCCCTTTGCGGTAAGCTCAGGAAATTCGCCGAGCGGCGTTCTCCAGAGATATTCGCCGGTGTTTAGGTCAATCGCGTTCAGCGTTCCCCACGGTGGCTTGATGGCCGGATACCCGTTCGCGTCCAGCCAACGGTTGTAGCCAGTGGTTGTGTAGGGAATCTGCCCGAGCGCCGTGCCTTTCTGGGCGGCGCCGGAATCGGGCTGCGGGGCTTTTTCTGGCTGTGCGGCGTTGGTTGCGGCTGTTGAGGTCGCTGTTGTACCCAGCAGATAATCAGCCACCATCTCCTGCTGCGTGGCGTTCAAGAAACCAAAGGAAGGCATCACGCCCTTGCCTGCTTTGAGGATCGCAAGCACGTCAGCTTTTTTGAGTCGCTGCTCAATTCCGGAGAGCGGTGGCACGTTTTGCGCCTTGTTGCCCATCCGGTCCAGCCCGTGGCATGCGGCGCAGATTTGGGTGAAAATGGTTTCGCCGCTCATGGACGTGGAATCGTTTGTCTTCTGGTTTTCGACCATCGTGAGAATCCACGCCATTTCATTGGCGTTCACGTAGAGCACTCCGTCGCGGTCGGCGGCTGCTCCGCCCCACTCCGCACCGCCGTCGAATCCGGGCAGGACGACGGTTCCCTCGCGGCTTGGCGGAGCGAAGGGGGTATGCGGGCGGATTTTGCTGAAGCGTTCCAACACCTGCCGGTGGGATTCGGGCGAGATATTCGTGATTTCGTCGTAGGAAAAGAGCTGCCGGGCAAAGGGGGCGGGTTTTTCGGGCAACGGCTGGGTCGGCCATGCCGCTTCGCCGATCAGATCCGAGCCGGGAACCGGCACTTCGCGGATCGGAAACACCGGTTCGCCAGTTTCGCGGTTGAACACGAACACATGGCCCGACTTGGTCACCTGCGCCACGGCGTCCATTTTTTTCCCGCCGCGGGATACGGTGATCAGGGTGGGGGGTGCCGGAAGGTCGCGGTCCCAGAGGTCGTGGTGTACGAGTTGCTGGTGCCAGAGTCGTTTTCCTGTCTGTGAGTCGAGGGCGATCAGGCAGTTTGCATAAAGGTTTTGGCCGATACGATTCCCGCCCCAGAAGTCGAAAGCCGCCGAGCCGGTGGGGCAGAAAACGATTCCACGCGCTTCGTCGAGAGCGAACCCGGTCCAGACATTGGCGCCGCCGATAGTTTCGTGGGCTTTTGGGGGCCAGGTTTCGTGGCCGGGTTCGCCCGGGAGGGGGATGGTGTTGAACCGCCACACCAATTTTCCCGTGCGCACGTTGAACGCACGGATCGGGCCTGGTGCCGCCGGGGCTGGTCCTTCGCCAAGCCGCATTCCGAGAATGAGCAGGTCGCCATGGATGACGCCTGGCGAGGTGACGTTGAGGGCGAGTCCTCCGATGTCGCGGCCGAGGTTCTCCTTCAAATCGATGGAGCCGTCTTTGCCGAAAGACGGAATGCGTTTGCCGGTGGCGGCATCGAGTGCGTGGAGAAAATGGTCGTTGGCAAAGTAGATGCGCCGGTCGTTTGGCGACTTTGCGTCTGCCCAGTACATGAGCCCGCGGTTGACTCCGGTTTTGGTGATGCCCGGCTGGTCGGTGGGATTGAAGCGCCAGAGTTCTTTGCCTGTTTGGGCGTCGATGGCGAAAGCCTCAACGGAAGGGGAGGTTCCGTAGAGGGTTCCATCGATGATGAGGGGATTGCACTGGATCTGGCTGCGGTTGTTAGCGGCGACGCCGCCAGCATGAAAAGTCCATGCGGGCCGCAGCGACTGCACGTTTTCGGGGGTGATTTGCTTGAGCTCCGAATAATGCCGGGCGCCCTTGTCACCGAGGTAGGCGCTCCAGTTTTCATTAGCGTGCGCGATGCCAAGGCATTGCAGGATGGCAAGGGGGGTGAACCATTTCATGGGGTGTCTGCAGGGTGCGGTTTTTTTAGTGAGGAGACGACATCAAGAACTGCAGCATATCGTGGAGTTTGTTCGCTGCGAGCTGCTTTAGAGTAGGATTTGGCAGGGTTTTTAAATGTTTAAAAGCGCTCTGACACAGGTTTTTCTTCAACTCGGCCCGGTGGTCGCATTTAATAAAGCGTTATAGTTGTTTACAATATATGGAGTGCGGTTGCGGGGCAATCTGTTGAGGTCAGTAATCACGCCGGCTGGAGGCGGTGGGGGACGGCCTTGGCTGCCACCCCGGTAATACTTGGATATTCCGGAAGCAATCGGATGTTCGCTGCATTGAAGACTACGCCCTCGATTTTTGACTCTTGTTGGTTCAGCAGTCGAAGGGCCCGTGCGACCTGTTTCTGCGTGGTTTCTGCGTACCGGACAATGAGGCAAATGCTGTCCACACACTCCGCAAGAATAACGGAGTCGCCCGCGCTTTGAACCGGGGGGGAATCGATCACGATGCATTCGTACTGCGCTCTCGCCGCACAAAGCAGGTTGTGGACACTTGAATCCGCAAGCAGCTCGGAGGATTCGTTAGTGCGTCTTCCCGCCGGAAGAAGATCCAGATGATGGATCGATGTGCGCACAACTGCAGACTCCAGCCGATCGGTGCCCTCTAAGACTTGAGCGAGCCCGCTGAGGCTGGCTGTGCCCAGCAGCGCGCTCTCTAGGCTGGGCGAGCAGATATCCGCGTCGATCAGCAGAGTCTTGATACCTTGCTGGGCGAGGGTCATTGCATAGCCCATCGCGCAAAAGCTTTTTCCGTCTCCCGAGCATGCGCTCGTGAAAAGGAAGCTCGTTTTGCCGTGTCTTCTAGCATTCAAATGCAAGGTCGTGCGTAGTGCGCGAAATCCTGCAAGCAAGGGTGGAAAACTGTTATGGAACACGGGAAGCCCAGCACTAGAACGAAGTCTTTTCGGTTGGCTTGGGATGATCGCGAGAAGAGGCATGCCGGTTGCCTCCTCAAGCTGGTCTGAGCTTCTCCAAGTCTGATCCATCAGAGCTCCGGCCATTACGATCCCCAGCCCGACGATCAGTCCAGCCGCGATTCCCAGCGCAAGAACTCTCAGCGGCTGAGGGGTCGATGGAGCAGAAGGTAGGGGAGCCCGTTCAAAGATTGTCAGGTCACCAAGCTGCAGCCCTTTGGCGATGTCGGTTTCCTTCACCCTCCTCAATGCCGCCTCATACAACGCCCTGTCAGTTTCCACATCGCGCGCGAGCACCTTGTACTCAATGGACTGCCGGTTCAGCAGAAGTGCCTGTCGCTCCTGCTCCTTGAGTGCCTCCTCAAAATTGCGCTCGTTCGATCTGGCGCGTTCCAGATCAGATCTGAGCACCGACTGCACATCGAGCACCTCTCGCTCAAGGGCCAAGCGGGCGTCCTCAAGTTGGGATAGTGCCTGAATGAGTTTGGGGTGTTGGTCGGTATAGCGGATGCGCAGGGTGGAGACCGCCGACTCAAGCTCCGTGATCTGGGCCCGGGTGGTGACGATGGTTGGATGTTGCGCGATGCTCTGCAGCGTGAGCAGCGCCTGGGGGTTGTTGGCGAAGCGCTCCATGTTTGCGACGTCGCCATCAAGGCGGATCCGCGTTGTGCGTGCATCAGCAAGATTGTTTGCTTGGGTTTTGAGCGCCGCCGTAACCGTATCCTGCCTGTCCTCGAGTGAAGTGGCGCGTGTGGTTTCCTTGTAGAGCTGCAGGGCGTTCTCACTTTTCTGCAGCCGATCCTTTAGTCGCTGGCCCTCGGTGGTGAGAAACTCGAGCAGATTGCGGGCGCCGAGTGTGCGTTGGTCCAATTCAAGACGAAGGAACGCCTCTGCTGTGCCGTTTGCAAGCCTCTGAGCCATAGATGGATTAGTGTGTTGAGCGTGGATGTCCAGAAAGGCGGTGGCCTTCCTCGGGGTGAGCGCGATGGAGCTCCGGAGCAGTTGCCGGCTTTGGTCTGGAGAAAGCGGTTGTAGGGCGAAGGACGGGTCGCCTTCGAGGCTCATGTGCTGCATGGCGGTATCGGCCATCAACCTGCTGTAAAACGACTCAACGAGGGTCGCAGCGCTGGAGTCAGCTCCACCGCGCGGTCCCGGATCGCTCTCAAGCCCGGCAA
Source organism: Akkermansia muciniphila (assembly GCA_945906945.1). GTDB lineage: Bacteria > Verrucomicrobiota > Verrucomicrobiia > Chthoniobacterales > Chthoniobacteraceae > Chth-196. Next base: position 616 of record CAMDSZ010000148.1, on the reverse strand, counting down.
GGTGCGGCCGCGGCTCGAGTTTTACTACCGAGCTGGTTCGGTAGAGTTTTGGCGCGTTTTGCAGGTACGCGATCGATGCGATGCAGCCACTCAAGCAGCAGAGGCACACGATCCAGAGCCGCTCCCTGAGCAGTAACAACAACTGTTTTGTATCCGGAGCTGAAGGGGTGGATTCGGAATTTAAGGTTTGATGTGAGGTATCCATTTTTAGAAAAGGCTTTCTTCAACAACGATCGTGTCACCGGTTTTGAGAAGGAACGGAGCAGCAGCGCTGTCCCGCGCCATGCGCTTGGCATCCAGATGGAAGATTTGTTCGAGTCCGTCTGGATTGGTCCGCTTCAAGGTCACTTTGGAGGGGTTGGCGATTCTCGAATATCCGCCGGCCATTCCTATGGCCTCGAGCAGCGACATTTGGTTTTCGTCCGGCATTTCAAAGGTTCCCGGACGGTTCACTTGACCGAGCACTGTAAAGCGTCGCTTGTTGTACTCGACGATTCGGATGGCGACCTGAGGTGACTTGCAGAACCTGCGCAGCGACGCTTCCAAAGTTTGCGCCGCCTCGGAAAGATTTTTGCCCCCAAGCGAAACGCTGCCGACCAGAGGAAAGCTGATGTTG
>CAMDSZ010000147.1 GCA_945906945.1 Akkermansia muciniphila | reverse complement strand
TCGGGATTACGTCATCAGCGCACTCAATTCGGATACGCCATACGATCAGTTTATTCGTGAGCAACTCGCGGGCGACCTGTTAGGCAAAGACGCTGCCACCGGCTTTCTGGTGACTGCCTCGGTGCTTTTACCCGGACAGATCGGTAAGGATGAGCCCTCCAAGCGACTCGCGCGGCAGGACGCACTTGATGAAATTGTGGTCAACACCGCGAACACGTTTCTCGCAGTGAGCATCGGCTGCGCCCGCTGCCACAACCACAAATTTGATCCCATCACGGCCGCCGACTATTATTCGGTGCAGTCTTTCTTTGCCGGCGTGGAGTACAAAGACCGCGAACTTCGAAGCGAACAAGGCGATCAGGCGCGGGCGAAAGCGGTTCAGCTCCGTGCACAGATCGCCAAGGCGCAACAAAAGCTTCTTTCCTTCGAACCTCTGGCAAACAACGGCACCCCCCGTGCCCAGACAAAGCCCGAGATGAACGTCGATCGGTTTACCCCGGTAAACGCAAAAAAACTCCGGTTCACAATCGAATCTACCAACAATCTTGAGCCCTGTCTGGACGAGCTGGAGGTTTTCAACACCGAAGGTAAAAACGTCGCGCTCACCAACACCGGCGCAATCGCAACCGCCTCCGGACAAAAAATCGTCGCCGATACCCACGACTTGCTCTACGTCAATGACGGCAACTACGGCAACGCGCGAAGCTGGATGTCCAACACCGCTGGCACAGGCTGGGTAAGCATCGAATTTGCGCGTGAAGAGAAGATCGAGCGCGTTGTGTGGGGCAGAGATCGCACAAGCCGTTTCAAAGACCGCCTCGCACAGAGTTACCGTATTGAGATCGCCGATGAGAACAATGAGTGGCGGCAGATTTGTGATTCAAGCGACCGGACGCGCCCGCCTTCAAAGGACAAGGAGGCAGCCAAGGGGAACGTGTTTGACGGCACCGGGCTCGCGCCCGAGGAACAAAAAGAAGGGACGAGAATTTTCGCTGAAAAGAAAGCGATGGAGCGCGAACTTGCGGCAGCAGAAACTGCCTCGAAGGTGTTCGCCGGAGTTTTCCGTGAACCGGACCGCATCAGCGTCCTCAACCGCGGCAATCCGGAGCAACCGAAAGATGCTGTGAGCGCCGCGATCCCGGCTATCTTCGGCGACCTGAAGCTGGACCAGTCGCTCACTGAATCGGAACGACGCATGGCACTGGCCAACTGGGTTGCAGATCCAAAAAACCCGCTGACGGCTCGGGTCATTGTGAACCGCGTCTGGCAGTGGCATTTTGGTAGTGGATTGGTTGAAACACCCAGCGATTTCGGCGTGATGGGAGCGTTGCCGACGCATCCGGAACTGCTGGACTGGCTGGCTGACGAGTTCATTCGCTGCGGCTGGTCGTTGAAGAAGCTGCACAAGCTGATCGTCCTATCCTCCACTTACCGCCAGTCGTCGGACTTCAACGCAGCCGCTGCAACAAAAGACGCCGACGCAAAGCTGCTCTGGCACTTTCCCAAGCGAAGACTCGAAGCCGAATCCATTCGTGACGCAATTCTCTCGGTCAGCGGACGTCTGAATCCGGCGATGTACGGACGTGGTTTTGATCTTTTCGACAAGCGCGGCGGGCTGAGCGGATTTAATCCGGTCGAATCCTTCTCCGGCGAAGGCCTTCGTCGCATGATATACGCACACAAGGTGCGTCGCGAGCCTGACGCCGTCTTTGGAGCATTCGACTGCCCCGACGCTGGATTGAGCACGGCGCGCAGACGCGAATCAATGACCCCCATCCAGGCCCTCAATTTGCTTAACAGCCGTTTTGCGTTGGAGCAAGCGGAGGCGTTTGCCAAACGTCTGCGGAACGAATGCGGCGATGATCCCGACCATCAGGTTCGGATGGCCTACCAACTCGCGCTCGGGCGCATTGTGGATTCGGACGAACTCCGCGATGCCTCGGAAGTTGTGCGTCAACACGGCGCCGATGCCTTCTGCCGCGCACTTTTAAACAGCAACGAGTTTTTGTTCCTGCCGTAGAAAACCGGCCACACACCGCCTCGCAAGAGGTACGGACAAAATGAATTTCAGGACACACAACCCAGAATCTCCGCAAATGCCATGAATCCCGAACACCTTTCAGCCGCAGGCCACCTGCTCCTAGACCGCCGCCGCTTTCTATCGAGCACCGCCACCGCGCTCGGCTCGATCGCTTTTTCAAACCTGCTCGATTCAGACGGTCTCCTTGCAGCAAACGCAGACAGCGTGCAAATTAATCCCGCACGCCCTTACGCGCCGCGGGCAGGACATTTTCCTGCAAAGGCGAAAAATGTCGTGGTCATCTTCTGCGCGGGCGCAGTCAGCCAGCTTGAAACCTGGGACTACAAACCAAAGCTCATTGAATGGGACGGCAAGCCGCTGCCAAACGGACCCGCGACAACCTTTCAAGGACCGGCCGGCGAACTCGCTCGGCCCCAGTATGAGTTCAGCCAGCGCGGCAAAGACGGCAAATGGGTTTCAAGCATGCTGCCGCATCTGGCGGAATTGACCGACGATATCGCATACATCCATTCGCTCACGAGCAAGAGCAACACGCACGGACCTGCTGAGAACTTTCTTTCCACAGGATCGCCTTTGGATGGGTTTCCCAGTCTCGGCGCATGGACCACTTACGCGCTTGGCAGCGAGAATGCCGACCTTCCCGCATACGTTGCTATCCCGGACCCGCGGGGCGTACCGCAAAACGGGGCGAACAACTGGGGAACGGGGTTTCTGCCGGCGGCATTCCAGGGCACCACCATGAGCGCTCTCGACCCGATCCGCCACCTCACCGCGCCGGGGATTACAAATGAGAAGGACCGTTCGGCGAAGATGCTCCTGCAGCGCATGAACGCGCGGCATCTCGCGCAGAACCCTGAAAACACAAAGCTCGCTGCGCGCATTGCAAGCTACGAGCTTGCGGCACGCATGCAGCTTAGCGTGCCGGGAGTGACGGACCTGAGCACCGAACCAAAGCACGTGCTGAGCGCCTACGGGGCGGATTCAACTGACAAGGACAAGGCGGCCTTCGCGCGAAATTGTATCCTCGCAAGGCGGCTTGTCGAAAAAGGAGTGCGTTTCGTTCAGCTCTTCAACGGCGCATATGCGTCGGGCGGCAAGCTGAACTGGGACGGGCACAACGCGCTCAAGGAGCAATACGACGTGCACGCGAACATCCTCGATCAGCCGGCGGCGGCGCTGATCCGCGACCTGAGGGAGCGCGGGCTTTTGGAGGAAACGCTTGTGGTGTGGTGCACCGAGTTCGGCCGGATGCCATTTTTTCAAAAGGGCTCGAAGGGGCGGGACCATAACCCGGACGGCTTCACCTGCTGGATGACGGGGGCCGGAATCCGCCCCGGGGTGAGCCATGGCGAAACCGATGAATTCGGCAGCAAGGCAGTCAAAGACATCCACCCCCTGTACGACTTCAACGCAACGATCCTACATCTGCTCGGGTTTGATCACGAAAAACTGACCTTCGAACACAACGGAGTCCGGCGACGCCTCACAAACGTGGAGGGCAATGTGATTCGGGAGGTGTTGCTTTAAGGTTGGAAAAGAGACACGCCTGTTGCGGCATTTCACCGTCCGAAGCGGGCGATAGGCTCGCCAAGCCGCTGAGCTGAACAGCCTGAGGGAGGTAGGGGTGTTCAGCGGAGCGAGGCGAGTGATGGAAGCAATCCGCACGCATTGAAATGGGGCGTTTCATCAAGCGTGCCGGACGCTGACAGTCGTGTGAGCTGAAATAAGAAAGCGCCCGCCGCATTGCACGCGGGGGGCGCCTTCACTCAGTCTTCAGATCAGAACCGCGTTGTCTCTAATGACGCTTGAGCCTCCAACCCACATCTCCACCTTCAATTCCTCCCCAACCCGACAACGATCCGTCGTCGGGGAGGGCGAATCTCGTGGAAGTGACGGCCTTGTTTCCGGTCGCGGAGGACACTTCCATGAAGCCCTCCTCGTTGGGTTTCAGCTTAATACCAGCCTTGACCACCCCTGTTGTGTAAGTCGCGCTCAAGCTGATCGGACGGGACGGCACCGACAAGTCCGCGAATTCCTCAAAGCTCGCGACCCCCTTCGAGTCAAAGGTAACATTGAATGCAGATGGCTCGCTGCCTTGGAGATGTACTTCAATGTTCTTCGCTAATTTCAGTGGGTAGCAGAAATGCGAAGTTTGGGAGCGGTGAAGTAAAGCATGGTGATGAGGTTGTCGCTCGAGGGGAACCCTCTTGCCTTTGGTTTGACGGCAGATAAAACCCTGTTGAGAGCGTCGAGGAATGCATTGGTCGTTTTGTTCTTCCAGTGAGGCAAAAAATTCTCTCAAGGCGACCCTCGATCATCCTCGCGCATTTGACCATCTGCAGGAACACCAAGATTGCGTGCTTTTTGGCAACGCGACTAACCCAGCGGCACCAGACTTGCAGCTTTCTTTTCGCCACGCTCGAACTCGGAATCGCGTAGATGTCCTGCAAGGTTAGGCTCATTTGATATGCCTTCGCCGTAGCTAGATTCTTGGTGTCGATTCTTTGCTGCATGGCCCTCTGTTTGTCCGTGAGATTTTCTGGATTTTTGAGCCATATCCATCGGCTCCCTCTAAGCGCGTCCCTCGCCTCCCATCCCCCACTTGGATCTCGGCTGTGCAGACCGTGTTGACCGCGTCGTTGACGTGCGCAATGACATGGTATTTGTCGAAAATCATCACCGCTTGGCTGCCAATATTTTCCTCCAATCCAGCGATATAGGCAGCACGCATATACATGGAGACCTCCCTGATCGCGCGAGGGCGACTATTGTGCGCTCCAGTGGCTTGGACAAAGGCTTCCCATACTTTCTTGTCACGACCCTTCACGGCAAAAAGCACCCGCTTGCCCAGCAGATCACAAAAGACGCAGGTGTGGTTGTGCCCCTTGCGCACACTCATCTCATCGCATCCCTCACAGGTGAGGTTGCTTCAGTCCGCTTGCGGCTGCGCCGCCTCTCCGCGACGTTTGAGCATCCGCCATAACCGCGTATCTGTCTCTTTGAGGTGCCGCGCTACTGCCGCCACGGGCATTTCTCGCAGAAGCAAGAGAGCCATCGCCTCAAAGCCTTTGGTGAAGTGGTTGCTCAATCCCTCCGAAGGAGGACAAACCCGGTAGATTTTCTTGGTCTGGCTGTACTTTGCGCCAGGCAGCCGACCCAAGATCTCGCACTTGTACTCAAATATATTGATATGCCTCAAGAAGATCTCATCGGAGTGCTCATAACAGACTACCTTCGCCCCTTCCCCGGGCTGCGCTCTACCTCCCCCAAATGCTCAGCCTCCTCGATCTGCAACGACACTACTCTACTTTCTCGATCAAATTCGCACTCAGCCACCTTCCAGTTCAAGCCGAGTCCCAACAATTCATGAAACAGCTGTTCCGGTGCAACACCCCTTCTTTACTCACACTACCCACCGAAAACAGTCAAAAACCAAAATCCACGGCACCTTTAATGCAGGTGCGATGCTCAAAACGACTTATTGATTCAACCACTCCAATCCCTGCGTTTCATTGATGCGCATCATCCTTGACGAACCACGTCCTTGCTCACAGTTACATCAATGCCAAGCAGCTCTGGATGAACGAAATAAGCCCACACCGCATTTTTGTGCGCGTAGCGCCAGTGTCCACTGAGCACGCTCAAAAGATCCGTCCCGAACACCTTCGCTGCTCCACTGCCGCGGTTGCCGGTGTACTTCAGCGGGCAGCGGGCCAAAAAAAATCCTTGCACCGTCCCCCGGTGTGCAAACCCTGTGTCTGTCCTCGGGACCTGCTTTCCTATGCCAAAGTTGCTTCGGCTTTAGCCGAATGGCCATTGTTTGCGGTCACGAGCTCAGGGTCTGGCCGCGATTGTGAGCAAATCGAAGACTGCCACCTTTGGCTGAAGCCGAAGCTCCTTTCCTACTCCGAAACAGGCGTGGCAGACGATTCTCTAGCATAACGATGAACGCGCGTTGCCGATTTCAAAATGATCCCGAACGTTCCAACTCGTCTCTTCAACTCGCCGCCCTCACCACTCTACCTGGCACTTTGCTCAGCATGAATGAAACTACTTTGGAGCATTAAAGGAGCTTTGGCTCCTCAGCCCAATCAGGAAGTTGTCGATGTGCCCACAGCCGCAGCCAGACCCTGAGCTCGTGATCGTCAACAAGGAACTTTCGGCTAAAGCCGAAACTACTTTAAACGCCAATTTCTTCCGCCCACACGACGAGCTCCACATTCATCGCGGCAATCTTCCCCACTGGAGGCAAGCCCGTGTCACCTACTTCATCACCACCCGACTTGCAGACGCCATGCCGCAGAAAAAGCTCCGTGAATGGAAAACCAAAGGCGATGCTTGGCTCGCAGCGCACGCCCTTCAAAAACCAAGCGAAATCCACACTCTCTCCGATGACAAACAGCACGAGTTTTACGCCACCTTCACCAAAACATGGCACCAGTGGCTCGATGCGGGTTGCGGCGAGTGCCTTCTTAGTCGCTCCGACGTGCGCGACATCCTCATTGATCGTCTTTGCGCAGAACCATCGCTCGATGTCTGGGTTATAATGCCGAATCATCTCCATGCACTCGTTGCTCCCAAAGACAGAACACTTGGCGAAGTTCTCCAGAATTGGAAAGGCGGCAGCGCGTTCGATATCAACCGCCTGCTTGGCCGCGGCGGCCCGTTTTGGCAGAAAGAGACATACGACCACATCGTGAGATCCGAGACTCAGTTTCGACACTACCGACGCTACATTGCGGAGAACCCCGTTAAAGCGCGATTAGAACCACATTCCTATTCAGTTGGTTTTGGCCAGCAGCAATTCAAAGTGGCTTCGGCTTTAGCCAAAGCTCTCAACTATTGATGCCGCTAAAGGCACTATCGTCGTTCTCTGCCCCGTGCCGTTCTGTCCGCTTGGACCGCAACACTCGAACACTTTGGGCCGAGAAATCCCTCCTATCGCTACCGCGAAAGGTAAGCGCCACAACTTTCGCGCACCATCACCTGTGGCGTGAGCAAAAGGCTGCGCGCCGGGAGCGTCGGCACCACCATCCGTTCCCGCATCGCATGGAATGCCGTCAGCGCAATATCACGGCAAGGCTGCTGCACGGTGGTGAGCGGCACCGTCAGCAGAGTCGCAAAACGCACGTCATCGAAACCAACCAACCGCAAGTCTCCGGGCACCCGCACTCCAATGCGTGTGAGCGTCTGCAGCATCTGCGCCGCCGTATGGTCGTTGGCACAAATCACCGCATCGTAGGGCCGGCCAGCGCTCAGGCTCCTGACCATCTTCGCATCGACAGGATCACCCTCGTGGAAAAAGTCGCGCCCGACCTGCACACGGTGCGCCAACATCGCCGCCCGCGCTCCCGCCTGGCGAGCCTCCACAGTGCTCGCAGAAAAGGGTCTCGCCACGAAAGCCAGTCTTTTGAGGCCAAGCTTCAAAAGATGTTCCGCCAGTAAATAACCTCCCGCAAAGTTATCAATTCCCACCAAGTCAAAACTGCTTCGTTTTGGAAATGGGCACAGATCACGATCAAGCAACACCACCGGAATCCCGGCACAACTCAACCGCTCCGTGATCCGACGGTTGGCATCTTCATTGTCGCCCGCGTGCTCAAACGGAGCAAAAAATACACCCGACACCCCGCCATCGATATAACGCGCGCAAAGTTCCTCGGCCTCCGCGATGCTCATGCTGGCGGCCTCAGCCGGCTGCAGGCTCCCTCCCCAATGCATCCCAAATTCATGCACCCTCGCAAGGCTCGCCAACTCCCCGCAAATCACATCGAAGATCTCCACCTTCCCGAGCCCCGGTACGATCAGTCCGAGCTGCTTCACTCCCCTTGCTTCACGCGCACCGCGCTCCTTCCGTAAATAAGTGCCGGAGCCCGCCCTCCTTTCCAAAAACCCCTGCAGCTTCAACTCCTGCAAAGCCCGGGCCACTGTCGGCCGCGACGCCCCGAAGCGCTTCACCAACCGCGCTTCGCTTGGCAGTCTTGTCGCCTGATCGTGCTTTCCCGCGAGGATCTCGGAGAGCAACTCCTGCTGAATCTTCAAATGCAGGGGCTGGTTTCTCATAAAATCCAGCCAGTACTTACAGCAATCAAAGCTGTCATGGCAAGTTTCTGCCGAACATCAGCGCAGTCTCGTTCCCTCCCGAGCGCCCGCCCGCTACCCTATTTACCTCCTCCCCATGAGCAAACGCCTCCTCCCGCGCTGTATTCCATCGCATGCCGCATCCCTGACGCTGCTCCCCGCATCCCTGCTCCTGCTCCACATTTCCCTAGTCCAGGCAGCGCCCCAAAGCGCGCCCTCGCCCACAGAAGACGCAGGCAGCGCTCCAGCACTTCGCACATTTCACGGACAACCCAGCTTTGTGCTTTCAAACAAGAAGGTCGAAGTCGCCGTCACTCGTGAAGGCGTCCCCACCGCGCTCGAACTCACCGCAACCAAACCCACCGTGGTGAATTACATTCAGGGCGTGGCCCGCATCCCTCAAGATTTCGGAAACGTGCAAACCCTCCAGTTCAGACCCGGCGAAGTCACATTCATGTCCACAACGGGCAAACGGGTGACCATCCCCGTTCGCCACGAGTTTTTGAGAACCGGCAAACTCTAAACATTCACCACTGCCCCTCGCCAACTCGCTCACGCTTGCTTTCATCACACCTCCATCACAACTCCCGTGAAAAACCACATCTTTACAAACATCCTCTGCCTCGCCGCGCTTCTGCTCACCGGCTGCGAAAAGCCGGAGCAAACCGCAAACACCCAAACCGCGACCCAGTCCAGCAAAGGAACCATTGGCGTCTCCCTGCTCACGCTGGACAATCCTTTCTTTAAGACCATAGGCGACAGCATCACCGCCGAAGGACAGAAATATGACTACACCACGATGCTCGTGAGCGGCGACAAAGACGTCGCCAAACAGGGCAACCAGATTAAGGACTTCATCATAAAAAAAGTCAGTGCAATCGTGCTTAGCCCCTGTGACTCGAAGTCGATCGTACCTGTCATTCAGGAGGCGAACGCGGCGGGCATTCCAGTGTTCACTGTGGACGTTCCCTGTAACGAACCCGGCGTTAAACTTGTCACACAAATAGCCACGGATAATTTCGGAGGAGGCAAGGAAGCTGGACACGCCATGATCGAGGCTTTGGGTGAGGCCGGCGGCAAGGTCGCAGTGCTTCACTTCAAACAGGTCGAATCCTGCCAACTACGCGTCCGCGGCTTCACCGAAGTAATCAACGCCCACAACGCATCCGGCAAATCGAAGATCAATGTCGTCGCCGAACTCGAAAGCGGCGGCGCCAAGGACGCAGGATTCAAGGCGACCGAAGACATTCTTCAATCAAACCCTGACCTTCGCGGCATTTTCGCGATCAACGACCCGGCAGCTCTCGGTGCACGCGCCGCCCTTGAAAAAGCTGGCAAAACCCAGCAGGTGCTCATCGTCGGATTTGACGGTCAGCCTGAAGGCAAACAAGCCATCAGGGATGGCAAGATCTACGCTGACCCGATCCAGTTTCCTGATAAAATGGGCGTTCAAATTGTCGACTCCATCCTGCGCCATTCCAAGGGCGAGTCCCTGCCTCCAGAGATACTGATCCCCACCAGTCTCTACCGAAAGGCCGACGCCGAAAAAGATCCCTCCCTCAAGTAACTCCTTCATGAGCGACACAAATTTTCTTCCTGAACTGGTCGGCTCCATGTCGCAAGGCGCCGCGGGCAATCCCACGGTCGCTATGATCGAAGCCGCATTCGCGCACCACAACTTGCACTGGCGCTACATCAACATGGAAGTCGCTCCACAGGACCTCGCCGCTTCTGTACGGGGCGCGAAAGCCATGGGCTTCCGGGGTTTTAACTGCAGTCTACCGCACAAGGTCACCGTCATTCCACATCTCGACGGTCTCGGCGAATCCGCTGCTTTGATGGGCGCGGTCAATTGCGTGGTCCGCCGCGGCGAACAGCTCATCGGCGAAAACACGGACGGCAAAGGCTTTTTGCGTTCGCTCAAATCGGTCCAGGATCCCCGAGGCAAATCCGTTGTCCTCTTCGGAGCTGGAGGGGCGGCACGCGCCATTGCAGTGGAGCTCGCTCTCGCTGGCA
>CAMDSZ010000146.1 GCA_945906945.1 Akkermansia muciniphila | reverse complement strand
CGTTGGTTGGAGTTTTTCGAGTGCTGCGAAGTGGTGGCGGCCGGATAGAACTACTGGCGCAAAAGCCGTTCGCCTTACGCGATATTTTTCGGATCCGATGCTTTAGTGAAATACGTTTTCCGCTTGCAGAACTTCCGCCGTTACCGCGTGCTGGTGGACCTTTGGACACCGGTGCGCTTGCCGAGATAATCGCTTCTGATTCCACGCAAAGGATTGTCAGCGGTTTTACCTCCGGGCCGGTTCGATACCGGCTTGAATTTGCATCGCGGAAAGTTGACGTGCTGTTTATCCGAGCAATTACTGAAAAAGTGTACGCAGCGCGCCCAGAGCTGTTGAATGATCCTCGGGAAGCTTTGTGGGAAGTAAGCTTGCGTGAATCGGCGGGTGGCATTCGAGTTGAGTTGTGTCCGAGGATACGGCCTGACCCAAGGTTTGTTTATCGACGCGCGGACGTGCCCGCGGCGTCGCATCCTCCTCTCGCTGCTGCGATGGCTTGTCTTGCGGGGCTCGGGGAGAACGAGCGGGTTTGGGATCCGTTTTGCGGTTCGGGTCTGGAGCTAGTTGAATGTGCGCTCAAGGGCCACGTTTCCGTGGTGTTCGGGTGTGACTTGAGTTCCGATGCGGTCCGGATAACCGAGTCGAATTTGCGCTCAGCGCTGCATGAGCAGAAGATTCCGCAAATGAATTTCGCTGCCTGCGACTTTCGGCATGCTTCCAACGCTCCGTCGCTTCGAGCCTTGCGGGATCTGACTTTGATTGTCACTAATCCTCCACTTGGAAAGCGCGTTCCGATCGCAGATTTGAAAGCGCTAGTCGGAGCGCTCTTTGATTCGGCGCAAGCGTTACTGCGTGAAGGCGGCCGGTTGGTCTTTGTGAACCCGATGGAGAGGGCTGAAGTGCGGCAGGGGCTCCGTTTGGAGGCGCGCCACAAGGTGGATCTCGGATTTGCGCATTTCCATCTCGAGAAGTACGTCAAGCGGTCCCGCTGAGCTGAACGAGATGCCTCCTGGGACACGGAGGCCGGTGGTTGGTTCAGCGTTGCGGAAATTGTTTGCTCCGACCGCGTGATTCGGGAATCAGCGCCGCGTTACGGTTCGATCTGCTTGAGGCGAATTCGACGGTATTCCATCTGTCCGCGGTCACCCTCGAGCCCGATCGGCCCTGTCGCTGGGACCTTCATGTCGTTGGTGAGCAGTTCGCCGTTGCACTCCGCACGCGCAACTCCGTCCTTTACGGTTACTACGAGCTCATTCCAGTCATGAACCTTGTAGTTCTTCAGATCCTTGTATGGGCCGGCCAGGGGATAGTCGCGGCACTGTAATTGCGGTTGGCGGATGAAGACTCCGCTATCCGCATTTGGAGAGGCTCGGAACTCGAGTTTCAAAATAAAATTCCCATCGAACTCCTTCGTCGTCCAAAGCTGCTGAATTTTGCGGCCCTCTGGAGGCGTAGCCACTACCAGACGCCCGTTGAGGGCGCGATATCTGTCGTCGTTACTCGTGCTCTTGCCGTCGAACGCAATCGCCGTGGGAATGTCCGCGAATGCGGGCGCGTCGGGTTTTGGGTTGGCCGGCTTATTGCGTGGGGGCGTTGCTTTGAAGCCCCAACCAGTAAGGTCTCTTCCATTGAAGAGGCTTACAAATCCTGGTTCGGGCTGAAAGCTGTCTGCTTCCTTGTCCATGAATCCAAGTGTCGCAAAAATCGTTTTTAGTCCACCAGCCCACCGGCTGTAGCCTTCTGGATTGAGGTGCAGCAGGTCCTTGAACCACTCAGGATTTGCGTCACCCTCCGCGTTCGCAAACAGGGTCCAAGTATCGAGAACCGTGACTTGAGGGTCACCTTTCACGCTCGCCTCATAAAGCGCGTTCACGGCCTTAACGGTCTCCGAGGGCCGGTTCTTTTGAGCTGAGCTCGGGAACATCCTGCACAGCACGATCGGCACCTTCGGATTATGGGCTTTGATGGCCTTCAGAATCTTCTCGAAGTTGCGGCCGATCGATTCTGGGGGAATATTCACCTCAATATCGTTTGTCCCAAGAAGCATCACTATCGCAGCGGGATTGAGCGAAAGCACATCCTCTTGTAGGCGGATGAGCATGCCGCGGGTCGTGTCACCTCCGATTCCCCGGTTGGCTAATTTCATTCCGGGGAAAGCACCTTTGAAGTCAGCGCCCCAGCCCTGAGTAATCGAGTCGCCGAGAAAAACGACTGCACCCTTGTCCTTCTCGACTTGAGTTGCCCACGCGCTTCGGGACTCCTGCCATTTTTTAATGTATCCGTCGTAGCGTCTCAGGGCGCCTTCCCCGGGTAAGGCAGTTTCATCAATCGGTAGCGACCATTTGTCGGCGTTGCGTGCCGTTTCAGCCGCTTTCGAGGTGGTGCCACTGGCAAATGAGAGCGCGAGCGCGAGGGTGAGTAAGGGGATGGTCATGGGGGGAGGGGGCGTCCGAGACATATTAACGACAGATTCGCCTGAGTGGCGAATACGTAAGTGAGGTACGGGGCACTGCCCCAAGGAAGGGCATGATCGAGCCCCTCTTGTGTTCTGCGGCCCCGATCGGAATCGCGTGACCGCTTGTTAGTGAAAGCTCTGTCAGGGAATGCTTTGTCAGGGAACTGCGGCATTCATTCTGAACCCTTTAGACGCAGGGGTGCGAGCTGCTTAGAGCCTTACGCCCTTACGCCCTTACGCCCTTACGCCCTTACGCCCTTACGCCCTTGGGTTGAGCGGTACGATTTTTGCGGTTAACTCAATAAGCTGTTCTGGCTTAAATGGTTTTGGAATATACCCGCTGACCTTCAAGGCGTCAGCCGCGGACAGACGCTGCCCGTCGGACTCGGCTGTTAACATGACCACGGGTATCCCGGCGATTTCGGGAGTAGCGCGGATCTTTTGAAGGGTTTGGAGGCCGTCTAGGACAGGCATGGTGATGTCTAAAAAAATCAGATGAGGCTGCTCTTTAATTGCAACCTCAACTCCTTCTCCCCCGTCCCCAGCCCCGAGAACCTCGCAATCATAGGGCTTGAATGTGTTGGCCACAATCATCCGGACCATCTTGCTATCGTCTACTGTCAGTATTTTGGTGCTCATGCTAAATTGTTTCTGTGATTCGTTTCATCAAAAGATCGACGAATACCGGCATTCCGTCGACGGAAAATCCCATGGAGGTATACTGAGAGTCATCGTCGGTGTGTGGGTCGAACTTACCCTCCTTGCCGACGGCAGGTACGCTCAGAGTGCAACTAAGGCCCGCATCGACCAGGTTCGACTTGAAGTTGCCTCCAACCATGTTGAGCAGTTCCCCAACGACATCCCCGAAGATCTCGACTGGATCCGGCACTGCATCCGGTCCCAAGAAGCGTTCAACAAGCCAGGCGGCGGCGTTGTCCGGGATGCGCAGGAAGACTTTTCACTGTACTTTACCCGCGATAGTGATCGCTCCGACCATTTGGCCGTCCAAAGCCACTTCAAATTCAAGCGGTGCCATTTTGGCGTTCAGCATGGTGTCGTACGTCCTCGTCACTGCGTTGATAATGAGTTCACTCATCAAAACGAGGGTGACAGAGCTGACTCCAAGCCGAATGACTGCCGCTTCGATCTCCAGTGGAACGTCGCGCTTTTTACCGTTGGATGCGATGTGAATCACCCTCTTGGAGAGTGAAGGGTCCGACTTGATGATGGAGGCAATCTCGGTGGCGTTCTGGTCGAAGCCGCCATGCAGCAACCGACCCAGGCGCTGTACGTTCGGTGCGAGCGGTGAGAGATGGTATTTTTCGCGGATGTCTTGGGTGTCGGGCATGGTGATTTTTGGTTGCCGGAATTGCAATAAGGCGGTGGAGACTCTTTTTGGGCGCTTCTCGGCCGACGGGTCGGACGGTGGGCAGGGCCGGAAAATCTGTGGGTAGACTGGTAACCTCGATTTCCGTGTCTGTCCACATCATCGGGCGGTTGTTGGTTTTTGTGGATCCGGTCAGCCGCGAAAGCGGAAAAAGCAGAGGACCCTTCGCCTTAAAGTGGTGCTGTTGCGTTTGGTGAGCTTCATCTAAAATTTAGCCGTCTGGCAGATCGTCAACGCGATAGTTTTCTGATAGGCTCCTTGCCAACCAAGTTGAGTCTTCCGACTTATGAAACCACCCTTGAATCGGTCGCTCTCTCGTCTTACCGCCGGACTGGTTTTTTTGTTGGCTGCGCTGCTGGTCGGCCTCCACCTCAAATCTTTCAAGCAACCCGAAAAAGGGGACTTAAGCTCGGCGCCGGTATCCATTCAGACCAGCGATGCAGGCCCCCCGCTTGAGACGGCAACTCGACGCGTTGTAAATGCAGCATCGGACACTGGATCCTCAAATGCTTTTGCGGTGACGAAAGAACTGCGTGATTGGCTGAGGGAATACAAGCGTGTCGCCGCGCACAACTCATCCTTTCTTGGTGATGGACTCGCCATTGCATCTCGCAGACGCGCAGTGATGCGCGAATTATTTCTTTCAGCCCCAGAGGCTGCGCTTGAGCAGAGTTTGTCTATCGACGAGTACGAGCAGGCACCGGAGCAGATGAAGCCGTTCCTTGAAAAAAACTTCAGTGCGTTGGGAAACTACACTTGTTTTCCAATTTGCCCGGGGACTGAGGGACCGGGCGCCTTGCGGAGACGCGAGTTGGTGCCAAACGACTTGAAACTCTCGGACGGATCACAGCTCAAAGTTTTCGTCGTTGGCGGACGAAAAGAAATAGGTTCCAAAAGAGATTTGCCAGTGCAGGGGATCTCTCTCGATGGATTGGCTGTGATGCGGAACGGCGTATTTCATAGGCTTTCGACGGCAGATGCGGCTGCCTCGCGAAAATATTTTGAGTCAGCCCAAGCTGATTCTTCGAAAAGCTTCGTCACCGGCAAAGAAATTTCCGGAGAGCCGACTCTGGCACTGGCAGGTGGAAAATTATTTTCTTTTGAAAGTGAGCGCGAGCTTGTGGAGTTCGATAGGGCCGTCGCGCGGTTGGATGCAAAGCCCGGTCCACGCTCTGGCTCACGGGCAATCTTTGCGCTTCCTTACCAGGCTGACGGGAGTACAGGTGGATTCAACCTGCAAGCAGCCGACATGGAGGCTTCGGCGGCTGCTGCGGATTGGACGTTAACACCAAAAAAAGTTTTTCTGATCAGGGTGGATTTTTCGGACAACACCGGTGATCCGATTTCAAAGGCGGACGCAGAAGCTGCCCTTAATGGAGAGGTTCGCACATCCATTTCAGAAATGTCCTACGGGAGGACGACCATCTCGGGAACAGCGAGTACAATGGTTTACCGCCTGCCTCAAACTTCTGCTTACTACGCGGACAAGACTGCGGCTGGATACGCTGGTGAGTCTTTTAAAAGCTTGAATGATAAACTTCTGTCAGATGCAAAGGTGCGTTTCAGAGCAGAGCGATCAGGTGCTGATGCCACGATAAATATTGGAGCGTCAGACTCCGAGTACGGAGACTATGACGTGGTTGGAGTGACTTTTGCGGATATTGGAGCCTACAACGCGGGTGTGAAGTATGCCGGATTGGCTAGCCTCGGGGCTGGAGATTTGTGGATGCAAAAATCTAACGATGCGAAGGTATACGTACACGAGTTCGGTCACGTCTACGGGCTCGGGCATTCAAACTTCTGGCTCACCACCGACGGCTCGGTAGTGGGGGCGGGATCCGAAAAAGAGTACGGTGATATATACGATGTGATGGGAAGTGGAGAGCTGCCACGCGGGCATTTCCACCCGCAGGCGAAGAAAAGACTTCTGTGGATCGACGACCCGCAGTGGCAGGATGCTTCATTGAGTGGCGATGGCTCATGGTCCTTCCGGCTGCACAGGATCGATAGTTCAGACACCGAACAGAAGCTTCGCGGGATTCGGATCAGAAAGTCTGCTGCTGGTTCAACGGATCCAGAGTACTACTGGATAGGATATCGGGCCAGCTACACCGATAACATGAACTTGATGAAAGGAGCTTATTTGCTCTGGCAACGAGCCGGTTCAGAGAAGTGTTGTCTGATCGATTCTACGCCGGCAACTGCCGGAGAGAAGACGGACGCGGCATTGTTCTTGGGACGAACTTACTCCGACACAGCCGCAAAGGCGCACATCACCACCCTCGCGAGCGGCGGGAGTCTTGGAAGCGAGTACATTGATGTGCAGATTAATCTCGGTGCTTTTGCCGGCAACCAGTCACCAGTTTTGGCTGAAGTTGCTGGGCCAACAACTGGATGGGCGCGGGCGAACTTAGAGTTCACAGCCCCGGCATCCGATGTGAATGAAGATACGCTGTCATATTTTTGGAGTTTCAGTGATGGAACTTTGATTGGAGGGACGGGTGCAAGCGCAGCTCAAGTTGCACACGCCTTCGTGATGGGTGGCAGTTATCAGGTGAGTGTCACGGTAAGCGATATGAAGGGCGGAACGGTAATGCGCTCGAAAAAAGTAACAGTGCAAGACCCGTCGCAGAACTTTACTCAATGCGACAGCGGTACCCTGGGAGATCTTCGATCGATCGCTTCCAACGGATTGCTGGCTGTTGCGGTGGGAACCGTTGATTCCTTAGGCGACTCTGCAGTCATTCGAACATCGAGTGACGGGATTATTTGGACTGCTCGAGGAATTCTGGAAAGTACCCTGGACTTACAGCTCGAATCTGTGCATTGGAGTGGCGATCGGTTTGTCGCAGTAGGCCAGGATGCGAATCCCCCCAACTGGTACGGCGTGATTTACACCTCGGAAAATGGGTTGTCTTGGACGCGACGATACATGGACTCTCAACCCGGCAGGCCACTCTCCTGTGTCAAATCGGGAAATGGAGTTTACATCGCGGGAGGCGAGGGCGGGGCGCTTTTGTCATCGAGTGACGGAGTGCTCTGGGAACCTGTTTCTTTGTTGCCATTCACACACAAGGCAGCCGGCGTTGCGTTTGGAAATGGCACATTTGTCCTGACCGCGCATCTCTATGGCTCTCAAGCGGGCGCGTACAGTGGGGGGGCAAAAGTGTTCACATCCGAGAACGGTCTGCAGTGGCAGGATCGTACATCGGGTGCGGGTATCGATGCGTCATGGCAGGACCTGCGGTCCATTGCATTTTTAAACGACCGATTCATCGCAAGCGGATGGTACTCGAAGCTGAGATTTTCGACCGATGGAGGAAAGACCTTTTCTACGACTCGAACACGCAACGAGGAGGCTGATGTTCTTTCTTATCATAATGGACTGTATTTTGCGCTTGGAACGGAACGAGTAGGTTCGGGATCCAGCGCGTCTACGTCTCAAGTCGCCTTTTATTCGAATGATGGCGCCAATTGGAGTCAGTCCTCCTCATTTGTTTTAGGCGGCAACAGTGGCGCTGTAGTCAATGGCAGGATACTGATAGTGGGGGACGGGGGATATATCTGGCAAAGTGATCCCCTTGATACAGCCGCATCGAATATTCCTCCGGTTATTTCCAGTGTGCAGGTGCCCGCATCGCCCATTGCGCGGAAAGTCTTAGCTTTTGGCGTCCAGGCGTCGGATCCGAATAACGACAATCTGCACTACAGTTGGGATGCTGGTGACGGTTTTGGGGCGGGATCGGGGGCCGAGTTTTCGTATAGCTGGCTGGTGGGTGGTACATACACCGTGTCGGTGACTGCCGCGGATGGCAGAGGGGGAAGCAAGACCGAGACGAGGGCTATTTCGATCTCCGATCCTCTGATGCCTTTCAGTGCAAGGGGTACTGCAACAGGCGCGCTCAATGCCATCGCTGCCAGTGGTTCGTTGGCCGTGGCAGTGGGTGACAAAGGAAAAATCAAGACTTCAGCCGATGGAGTGACCTGGGTTGACCGGTCGCTGAACCCAAATCCGAACAACCTATATTTTTACTCAGTGGCGTGGGATGGTTCAAAATTTATCGCTGCGGGGGCGGACTACGATTTCACAGCAGGCGTCAACGCGTGGGTCGGAGTTGTCTATACGTCTAGCGATGGCGTCTCTTGGTCTCGTGTTTATGCGTCTACGACACCTGGGACAATTTTGAGAAAAGTTGGATGCGGTAATGGAATTTCATTTGCCGGCGGAGACATGGGCGCGTTGTTGCGCTCGGCTAATGGCAATGATTGGGCACCTGTTCAGCTTGTGGCCGGAAGCTATGATGTTGGTGGAATTGCTTATGGACAGGGTACGTTTACAATTTTGGCCCATAAGCAGGGCGCAAATAGTGGAGATGGAAAGGTATTTGTTTCTTCAGACGGTAGCAACTGGGAGGACCTGGCGAGTGCCGTGAATTTTGACGACGCGTCCAAGCAGGACTTGCGGAATGTTTCATTCGTTAACGATCGATTCATCGCTAGCGGTTGGCACTCCAAAATCAGAGTGTCGACGGACGCCGCGCAGTCCTTTGGCGCGGTAAGAGCCGATCCTGAAAATGTTGATTCCGCGGTATATGGAAACGGTCTTTACGTTGGTGTTGGTAAAAATCAGGACTTGGATGTTGGCCTTCTGTTCGTTTCTCAAAATGGGACGCGCTGGGAGCCGCTGAAAGCACCGGTGGGTTGGGAGGCAGCCAAATCTGCGGCGTTTTTCAAGGACTCAATCTTGCTGGTTGGAGGCAGTAGCTTGATCGCTCAAAGTGCTATTTTCGCGCCAGACCTTGGCTCACCTACCCTGCTAAGCCAGCCTCTGAGTGCTGCGGTTAATCCTGGCGCCTCGGTAACTCTGAGTGTTACTGCGACGGGAGCTGGTGTGTTGAATTACCAGTGGAAGAAGGGTGGAGTAAACCTGAGTGGTGGCACGACATCGACATATGCCATTAGCTCTGCAGTAGAATCAGACGAAGGGAATTACACGGTTGTGGTGAGCAATGATGTGGGCCCTGTGACAAGTACGACCGCAACCTTGAGCGTGAATGACCCAGTTCTAATCACTGCACAGCCTCAGAGTACGGTGGTGAACCCTGGAAAGAGTTTCAATCTAAGTGTGGGCGCGGCAGGAAGTGGGGTGCTGAGTTATCGGTGGAAGAAAGGGGGGGTAGATTTGAGTGGCGGCACCGCATCAACGTACGTGATCGCATCTGCAGAAGAGTCGAGCGAGGGGGAGTATACTGTGGTGGTGAGTAATATTGTGGGCCCTGTGACAAGTACGACCGCAACCGTGAGTGTGAATGACCGAGTGGTAATCACTGCACAGCCTGTAAAGTCGGTTGTAACCGTTGGAGGAACGGTGAGCCTTAGCGTCACTGCCACTGGTACTGGGCCGTTGCTGTATCAGTGGAAAAAAGGAAATCAGGATATATCCGGAGAAACCCTCCCAATGCTGAAAATTACTTCCGCGCAGTTGACCGACTCCGGTAGTTATCAGGTTATTGTTCAGGGAACAGCAGGTTCTGTTGCCAGTAACCCCGTGCTCGTCACTGTTAATCCTGCAAGAATCCAGGCAGTAGTGGGTGAGGCTCTGACCTGGACGCTGCCTGCTGACCCAAATGTGAGCTCGTATTCTGTCACGAGGTTACCCCCCGGGCTGCTCTTTGACGCTAACGCCGGCACTATTAGCGGAACGCCGCATCGTGCAGGCGTATGGGTTGTTCAAATAAAAGGAGTCAATGGAGTATCGATCGTGCGATCGGCTCAGCTGCCAATTCAAGTTGCCCCGCTGAACGCTGGATTGGTCGGACGATTCAACGGGATTGTCGCAAAAAGTGCCGAATTGAATGACAACCTAGGCTCTCGGATCGACTGTGTGGTCAGCTCGTCAGGCGTAGTTTCGGGAAGGCTGATCAGTTCCAAGGGAAGCGCGGCATTTATTGGAAGTTTGAAGACGACTTTATCTAATCCAACCGAGGCAACCTTATCTGTTCCAGTCTCGTTGTTCGGGTCTGGACAGAACCTCCAGCTCGACTTGCTGTTTGACGCGTCGTCACAGCGCCTATCTGGCGAGGTTGTTTTGAAGTCGTCCGTAGCAAATCCGCAGAGCGCTGCCGTAGCAGTCGTCTCTGGTTGGAGGAATTCGTGGGGCAGGTTTCAAGCCGCAGGCTATGCGGGAGATTATCGCTTTCACATAATGCCCGACTCATCACCGGCTGATAGCCCACAGGGATATGGTTACGGAAGCGCGTTTGTGAGTCGAGAGACGGGGGGTGTGTCTTTG
Source organism: Akkermansia muciniphila (assembly GCA_945906945.1). Classification (GTDB taxonomy): domain Bacteria; phylum Verrucomicrobiota; class Verrucomicrobiia; order Chthoniobacterales; family Chthoniobacteraceae; genus Chth-196. The sequence goes on along the minus strand of CAMDSZ010000146.1, from coordinate 50 downwards.
TGGGGAAGCCTTGCCGATTCTCAGAGAATATCAAGTGCCTGTGCTCTGGG
>CAMDSZ010000145.1 GCA_945906945.1 Akkermansia muciniphila | reverse complement strand
CCCAGAATAGTTGATAAAGAAGCGTCGGGAACAAACATGTGGCGGGTGGCGTTGTTGATGGGTGGTTGCCTGTACTTGGGTTGAGGCACTTTCTGCAGACCCGTCAAACGGCGAACATTTGACTGCTGGCTCACCGCGGCTTTTAGCCGCGCGGTATCCTCAAGGCTTCGCGTTGAGAGTTTGAATCAAATAAGTGTGGATGTTCTCGTGCTTGATCTCGGGTGCACCGGGGTAAACCAATTCGCACCGAACGCTGGTTGAATCGCACTTCTCCTTGAGCTTTACGCCGTAGTTGGAGGTGTGCGTCGGGTCTTTCTGTTCCTCTCCTATGGCTGGAGCGCTCGAATAGAAAAGATAAACGGGTGGATCGTCCGAGGTGACATGTTCAAACGGTGAAAACTCCTTGATCCAAGGCAGAACCTCGTCTCGCTGCGCCAAGAACTCTGTGAATCGTGTATCGCGCGTTTTGATATCTGACGGATCCATGAAGCCAAATGCATGTCCACCGTAGCGGCTGTTTGGGGTCCATTCCTTGAGCTGCAATGGATCAAGCGAGGTCTGCGCTCCACTGACTGCGGCGCACCACAGGCGAGTCGATTCGCGCGAGATCGGATCAGCGCTTTTCGGGTCTGCGAGGTCATTGTGGAATGCCAGCCAAAGGCTGCTGCACGCACCCGCCGAGCCTCCACTGGCGCCGATTCGCTTTTTGTCTAGGTTCCACTCCTTGGCCTTGCTGCGCACGAACTGCAGGGCTCTTGCCGCATCGTGAAGGGGGGCTTGGACTGGAGGCTTTACTCCGTCAATTTGCGCCTGCCACGAGTAGCGGTAGTTGATGGAGACAACTGAAATCCCGGCCGCGAGACATTGTGCAAGGGAGCCTGGATTCTTTTTGTCGCCCGTAACCCATCCGCCGCCATGGATGAAGAACAGGACGGGAGTCGGGGTGTCTGATTTCGCCCGATAAAAGTCGAGCACTTGTCGCTCATGCGATCCGTATGCGACGTTTGCCTCAGTGGGTGTACTCGCAGGGGTGTTGGGCGGGGCCGCATTAGTGGGAGTCGCCGGGGGCCGTGGGGGCGCTGGCGGCGTGTTCTGCGCTAAGATGGAGACGCCGCCGGCGATCAGGACGGCGAAAGTTAGAACTGATGTGGGTTTCATGTGATGGGGGGCTCTGGAGATTTGCGGAAATGTAGGGGGGCCACCTTGGCATGGCCAGTTTTCATCAAAACCGGAGGACTACAACCCCCAGAAGATGATGTGAAAGTAAAGATAGGATCGCGGGTGTAGGATCTCGATGAGTGGCGTGCGCTAGAAAAACTCTAGTGGATGTAGCCCTCCTCCTCGTGGTCGGTGATGTCGAGGCCGACTGTCTCTGCCTCGGCGTCGGGACGGCATCCCACGACCTTATCAACTATCTTGTAAATCACGTAGGAAGCCGCCACGGACCAGACAAGGATCGCCGCGCCCGCTTTAATTTGCTCGAGCCACAGGGGGTGGTCGGGATTCTTGAGCGCCTCGATGGCTGGGTTGGCTTCTGTATCCGCGAGAAATCCTGCGAGCAACGTCCCAAGAGTGCCTCCCACTGCGTGAACGCCGAATGTGTCGAGGGCATCGTCGTATTTCAGCACGCCCTTAATTTTGGAGCATGCAAACCATGTCGCGACGCCCGCGATCAGTCCGATGAGCATCGCCGAATTGGCTGTCACAAAACCTGAGGCGGGGGTGATTGTTGCAAGGCCCGCCACTGCCCCGGAGCACAGGCCGAGAACGCTGGGCCGTCCTCGGTGCAGCTGCTCAAGCAGCGCCCACACGCAGCAACCCGCAGCGGCCGAAAGGGTGGTGGCCACAAAAGCAGTGGTTGCGATGCGGTCGGCGGCCCCAGCGGAACCGGCGTTGAATCCGTACCAGCCCACCCAAAGCATTCCCGTTCCAGCCATGCAAAGAACCATTGAATGCGGGGGCATGGGTTCACGGCCAAAGCCGCGCCGTTTTCCAAGCAGGATGCACAGCAGTAGCGCGCTCCAACCGCTTGTCATGTGCACAACGATGCCGCCCGCGAAATCGATTGCTTTCACTTGGGCATGTTCATTCAGCAGCCCGCTAAAAGCGCCGTCCTTACTCCACATCATGTGTGTCGCCGGGAAGTAGACCGCAAACATCCAAAGAACACTGAAAAGCATCACCGCGTTAAATTTCATGCGTTCAGCAACAGCGCCGATGGTGAGCGCGGGAGTGATAATTGCGAAGGTGAGCTGGTAAATCGCCCAGATATTGTGCGACGTCCAGTTGGCGTATGGGCCCGTTTTGTATCCGACGCCGGAAAGGAAAGCGTAACTCATGCCGCCAAGAAACGGACCTCCCTCGGCAAAGCAGAGGCTGTAGCCACAAACCCACCAGATCACAGTGACTGCGCCAGCGAGCGCCAAGCATTGGGCAAGAATGCTTAAGACGTTTTTCCGCCGAACAAGTCCGCCATAGAAAAGCGCAAGACCCGGGAGTGTCATGAACAGCACCAGCGCGGTGCTGATCATCATCCATGCGTTGTGCCCCGGCCCAGGCTCGCCCGAAAGGGCGCCCTTCGGGGCTTCGTTTTTGATGTACGCCTCCAGGTCCCCGACCCTTGTTGCGAGAGTTGAACGGGAATCCTCGCTTGAATCAGTTGCAGGAGATGCTTGTGCTGTCCGTAGCTCAATTGATTCGGGCTTGGAATCGGCCGGTGTTTGGGCAGGCAGGCTGGTGAGGGGAAGCAGTGCTACGAGTGCGCAGCACAGCGATGTTTTCAGAGGGGTGTTCTGGATCATTCGCTGTGTATTCCGTCTTGAATTGCTCCGGTTGTCAATCCTGCCAGCGGCTGTGACTGAATGGGCATCTATCGCCGTGTAAACTGTTTGAATAGGTAGTTTACCCCGATTCTATTCGCCACTGTGCGCAGTATTCCAATGCTGTGCCTGAATCAGCGTGTAGAAATCTGGAGTGCGACAGGAACGCTACTTGATTTCTTCAAGAAAAAACTCATACGGAGGGGTATGGCGAACCATCCCGCGAACAGTCCGAGCGACGTTAAACCGACTAGACGTTTTAGTTTAACAAGCCAGATTTTTGCGGGACTGTTGGTTGGCGGTCTTGTGGGGTGGATCCTGAGTGGTGTTCCTGTGGCTGCCAAGCAGGTGTGGACTGATGGGCTTGTAGTGTTTCGGGATGTGTTTTTACACCTCATCAAGATGATGGTGGCACCGCTAGTCTTCGGAAGCATCGTGCAGGGCTTTGCCGGTGCGGGGGATGCAAAGAAAGCGCAGCGGATTGGCTGGAAGGCTTTTGTGTATTTTGAAGTCATCACGGCGTTTGCCTTGGTGGTGGGGCTTGTCGCGGTGAATCTTGCCCGGCCGGGTGATGGCGTGATGCTGGAGGTTGATCACGCGTCAGGGAGCGTGCCTGCTGCGAGGCCGCAGACATTGCCCCAGATCATCCTGCATATGTTTCCAACTAGCCTTATGGATGCAATGGCGCGTAATGATGTGCTACAGGTGGTTTGTTTCGCTGTGATCTTTGCAGTGGCGCTGATCGCATCAGGCGAAGATGGACGTCCTGTTCTTGCGTTCTGTGCGAGCCTTACACAGGTGATGTTTAAATTTGCGGGAGTGGTAATGCGCTTTGCGCCGTTTGGAGTTGGGGCGGCGATTGCGATCACTGTGGCTCAGCAGGGGATTGGATCCGTTGTAACGCTCGGTAAGCTGGTTTTTACGTTGTACGCAGCATTGATCGTGTTCGTAGTCGTCGTTTTCGGTGCGGTTTTAAAAATCTGCAAGATCCCTATCAAACTTTTCATCCGCGCGGTTCGTCAGCCTTTTACCTTGGCTTTTGCGACGGCCAATAGCGAGGCGGCGCTACCGCAGGCTTTTGAGCTGATGGAGAAATTTGGTGTGCCGCGGAGCATTGTCGGGTTTGTGTTGCCCGCTGGCTATGCCTTCAACTTGGACGGGTCCACGTTGCATTTGGCGGTCGCATCCGTGTTTGTCGCGCAGGCGGCTCAGACAACAACTGGCATTGTATTTGGTATCGAGCAGCAGGTCGCAATGATGTTGGTGCTCATGCTCACGTCCAAGGGAGTTGCGGCCGTTCCGAGGGCTTCGTTTGTGGTGCTTGTCGCGGCGCTCGAATCCTTCCAACTGCCGGTGGCCGGCGCGTTCTTGATTCTCGGGGTGGACGCCTTGATGGATATGGCAAGAACCTCGGTCAACGTGATGGGTAACTGTCTTGCGAGCGTTGTGGTTGCTCGTTGGGAGGGTGAATTCGACGAGGCCAAGGCGGTCGCCAACTTCGGCGATAGTCGGGATTGATTTCCGATTTGGGAAGATGGTTGTACTACTCACATTAATCCACTCTGTGTTCGCAGCGATGCAGCACTACTCAGTGGTGCTGCGCCAGCAGAGCGCTTTTTGTGCGGCGCTTTAAGGCTCTGGCGCGAGCTCGGGGTAGAAGTGGAAGACCTCCTCTGGAGTGGGTGCGCGTAATGCGCCGATTTTGAGTGATCGCTGTTCGCCCGCGATCATGGCCTCGATGTTTGAGTTTGCCTTGGCGCCCATGAGTGCCTGCCCGAGTGGCGAAGTGTAGGGTACCGGAACCACGGGTCCATCCATCGCGAGGTGCTGATCTTTAGCTCCCACGACCAGGAATTCTTCCATGTATCCTTGCTGGGTGACACTCGCAATCGAGCCGATCGTGACCTCCGCAATGGGCAATGACGCCTTTGTCCAATCTAGCGGATCAACAATTAGGTATCCTGAACTCTCAAGTCTCTTAAACTCGCGGACCATTCTTTGTTGGAGCCGTCCTGCGAGGCGGAACTTTTCTTTGCTTGCCTTGTATTCGGCGTTTTCGCTCAAGTCTCCCCACTCCTTGGCAACTTTTGCCTCGCGCTGAGCCGACATTTTCTCGGACTGATGACGGTCCATTTTCTCAGCCATGATCTGGAGACTGGGGCGGGTAACAATCAGGCGTACGGACATATCAGATTGCAGGGTGAGCTGGTGTTTTTTAGGGGGCGATTGCGCTAACAAAAATAAGTGCACCCGTGAAGCGAGAAAAGTTTTTGGGCGGCTCCCACCAGACTTGGAGATGCGAATTGAATTTGCGAGCTTGCTTGATGGGTTGGCTACGTTTTTGTTCGTGGCATGGATTGGGATGGAGCATACAAAAACCGGCAGACTCCTTGGGACAAAGGAGCGCCATCGCCTGGGCTCGTGGATTTGTTGGAGGCGTCGCCGATGCGTGGACGGGTTTTTGTTCCGGGATGCGGGCTGGGGCACGATGTGCGTGCAATCGCAAGGCAACCTCGGGTCGAGGTTGTGGGTGTTGATATTTCCCCGACGGCGCTAGCGCGGGCTCGGAGGTTCAAAAGGCGCGGGCGTGAGACGTTTTTAAACGGCGATATCTTCAACCTGCCTCGGGAGTTTCGCGGCGCGTTCGATTGGGTGTGGGAGCACACGTGTTTTTGTGCGATTCCCGTTCAGCGCCGCAAGGAGTACGTCGCCGCTGTGCGCAGCGTTCTCAAGCGGGGCGGTGAGATTGCTGCGATATTCTTTCTGGATCCTGGGTTAGCTGATCCAGATGCGGGTCCACCCTTTGGAGTAACCAAGCGCCAGTTGAATTCTCTCTTCCTGAAGTCCGGGGCTTTTGAAATCGTGCATGAGTGGGATCCGGAGCGTGCGTACCCGGGTCGCGAAGGCCGGGAGCTCATGCGCGTGATGCGGGCGGTCTGACCGAGGCCGGGGGGGAGAGCCGGTTTTTTTGGGGTGCCGTTGTCGCCGTTATCGGCCTGAAGATGCTTGCAAACGGCGTGTGGTTGCCAAAGTTTGGCGGCCATGAATGTGCTTCTTCTGGGTGTAGTTGCGTACATTGTCGCGCAACTCGCCCTCGGACTGCTTGTGTCCAGCCGGATTCGAAATGAACAGGATTACTTGCTCGCTGGCCGCAGCCTCGGGCTGTCGCTCACTACCTTCAGCGTCTTTGCAACTTGGTTTGGAGCTGAAAGCTGTGTGAGCGCATCTGCCAAGGTATACGAGCACGGTCTGTCCGGTGCTGCGGTTGACCCCTTCGCCTATGGAGCTTGTCTGCTATTGATGGGTGCTTTTTTTGCGGCTCCGCTTTGGAAGCGTGGCTTCACGACACTTGCGGATTTGTACCGTGAGAGATACTCGATCGCCGTGGAGCGGGTGGCTGTGCTTTTGATGGTGCCCACGTCGATCCTGTGGGCGGCTGCGCAGATCCGTGCGTTTGGCCAGGTGTTTGATTCGACGGCGGGAGTTGGAATGCAGACTGGAATCTGCATCGGTGCGGCGGTGGCGATTGCTTACACGGCGACCGGCGGACTCCGGGCCGATGTTGTGACAGATCTCTTTCAGGGGATTGTAATCATCGTTGGGATGCTGCTTCTGTGCGTGCTGGTTGTCTCGGATGCCGGTGGCATGAGCGAGGCGTATTCGAGCGTGCAGGGTGCGCGTCTGCGGCTTTTCGAGGGAGGCAGTGTATGGGAGCAGCTCGAGACCTGGGCGGTTCCTATTTGCGGGTCCCTTGCAGCGCAGGAGTTGGTGTCCAGAATTTTGGCAACCAAGTGTCATGTGACAGCGAGGCGGGCCTCGCTATTTGGTGGTGGTCTATATGTCCTAGTCGGACTCATGCCTGTGGGGCTTGGGCTGCTGAGTTTTCATCGGCTGCCGGATCTGCACGAGCCCGAGCAGTTGCTGTCGATCCTGGCGCAGAAACATCTTTCGATGCCGATGCAGGTCCTGTTCGTGGGCGCGTTGGTCTCTGCGATTCTATCGACCGTGGACAGCACCCTTTTGGCTGCTGCCGCATTGACTTCACACAACCTCATTGTGCCTTTGCAAAAGACAATGGGGGAAGCGGCAAAAGTGAATCTGGCTCGGGGCGGTGTTCTGATCGGCGGTGGAGTGGCGTTGGTGTTGGCGCTCCAATCTGATTCCATTCATGAGCTGGTGCAAAGCGCGTCGTCATTTGGAAGCGCAGGCATTTTTGTGGTCACAGTGATGGGTCTTTTTACGCGCTTCGGCGGCCCGATCGCCGCACTTTCAGCGATGATTAGCGGCGTCGTTGTCTGGTGCGTTGGAACCTGGGCCGTGGAAATCCCGCTTGTGTATTTGGCTTCGCTTGGCTCAGCGGTGCTCGCGTATTTTGCAGCCGCAGTTTTTGAGCGGCATCAGTCGCGTCCCGCTATTGTGCGGGTGACGTGATAGCGCACCGATGCCCTCGAATATTTGAGGGCAAGCGCAGAAGAGGCAGTCTGAACAGGGCGGGCGCGCCCTTATTCGCTGTAATCAGCAAGTGTACCCGTGGCAGTGCCTCGCGAGTTTACTGACGCGGAAATCGAAATCATCGAGCGCAGCTGTTTTTTTACTTTTTCAGCCCATTCGTCTGCGCTTGCGGTGGCCAGATGAACCCCGTCACCGCCGGATTTTCCGGGCTCGTACTGAATCATCTTTGAAGAGTCGATCACGCGAAACTGATTGCGGCTGGCTGCGCGTTTTATCGCAGCAGTCACCAAGGATTGTACTTTGCGGAACTTGTAGCAGTCAGGCGGAGTGACCCAAATCAGCTTTGGATGGGATGGGCATTTTGCGATGACTTGCGCGAAGTGGTCCAGAATGCCATCGAGGTTGGCCATTACGTGTTCACTCTGAGATTCCGCGAGGACGTCAAACCAGTTTGTTCCGAGTTGCACAATGACGAGATCAGCCTTCCAATAGTTGAGAGTCGTCTCGAGTTTTGGAACAGGATACGGTCTGGGTGGTCTTCCGTCTTCAAAGCGGCCCACTTGAGATTTGCTGGAATCTTTCGGGTTTTTTAGCCGATAGCCGCACTTTGAAACGAACTGCGGCTCACTTTGCAGCCAGTGCTCGGGTGAAGAGCCGCAGGCGGCGATGAAGCCAACTTGCGCGTCTGAAAACGTCGAGATGAGGAAGTCTTGAAGGCTGTCTCCGAATGGACCCACGGAAAGCGAGTCGCCGATCATGAGGACTTTTCTCGGAGAAATCACCGATGACGACGGAGGCTTTGTTGCGTACGAAAACGCATCGACCGCGAAGGTCATCGTGAGTGAGAGCAGGAGAAAAAAGGTGCGGGACTTCAGCATGAGAGCGTTTCGATGTGGTTGTTGCGTTCTCTGCTATCGTTTGGCACTGGGCGCGCGCGCTTCATCTTCTTTTTGAATGAAGGGGAGGAGCTCGAGCTTGCCTGTGGAATCGCTTCGCTTGATGGATTCCCAGATGGAACCTTCAAAGTCCAAGAGATGAAACGTGTACGACTCGCCTGTGGCGTATTTCTCGAGCGGTTCTTCCCGGAGCCTGATGTGGGCGGGGTGCATCACTAGGATTTCTTTTTCCGAGTATTCGCCTTTTAGAACTTCCTCGACCGCATACGTGTATCCCACCAGGGACTCCTGATAAGGCAGGATCTGATCCCTGGTGAGAGGAGGTGATTTTGCGAGGAGTCTTGCCCGGACGCTGACTTGTTTCCTTGCGCTGGCACTGGCTTTTGGCGAGGCCGCCGACTGGAGCTCCTTGAACGCCGCGGGAAGTTCCTGTTTGGAAAGAGGTGTCGATGGAATTGCACCGTCGGAAATGTCCTTTGCGATGTTGTCGTAGATTTTCTGCGCCCAGCCGTCCATTTCTTTGCCGATGAAATGCTCTTTGTCCGGCATGGGGAACCTGTAGGGATAACTCACCAGCTCGCGGCTATCCATTACACGCCAGATCGGGCTGCCGTAGAACGCGAGTTTCTCGACAAGAAAATCCTGAGCCTCTTTCGAGTAGCGGCCAGAGACGGGCGGGGCGACCCAATAGATTTTCTTGAGCGAGTACGACGGGCTTGTCACGCATTTAAGAAAAGGAGCGAGGTGTGAGCGTAGCTGCGTGTCGTGACGGGACGGAATCACCGTAGAGCCGTCAGAAAAAAGGCTCAGAAGATTCGTGCCGTTTTGCATCACCAGAATGTCTGGATTGTAGCGCTCGAGAAGAGCCTCGATTTTTGGTACTGGGTGTGAAGCAGGCTTGTGGCCTGCGGTCATTCCATAGGTGTCTTTGCTCTCTGCAGGAGGCGAGCCTGCGCGGGGTTCAATGCTCCAGTAGCCGCAGGCGGTTTTTGCGGACGAATAGGGACCGATCTTGAGCCAGCTTGATGGAATGGTGCCGCACGCCATGTAGGTTGAGACCACGGAAATGCTCTCATTTTGACGAAGCTTTGAATCTAGAGATTTGCCAAATCCGCAGAGGCCCAGAGAGTCTCCCAATACGAGAACCTTGTATTTGGTGTTGCTCGGCGCTTTTGAAGCCGGTGAGTTTGAATCCCCGCTTAACGAATCGAGTTTTATTGAGATCGGTTTGGAAACAATTTCTGGGACCGCATCGGACAAATCCGTTTGGGCGCACGCACATTTTTCGCTCTCCTCGTCAGTGAGAAGGAGTACGCGCTTTGGGAGTGGTTCAGGGAACGCTGCTTTTTCGGAGACCTTCGCCGTGGTAGCGCCGGGGGTGGAGGCGCTGCCGCCCGTTAAGATCGTTCGCTTACCCTTCTGTGCTTGGTTGGGTGGGGGCTGATCGGCTTGGAGTGCTTTTTTGGTTGTGGGCTCCGAAGGGGCTGCAGGCGGTTCTGCTCGAGCGGGAATATCCTTTTTTGGTGTAGGCGCAGACGGCGGCTTCTCCTCGATTGGCGGCGCGGCCAAAAGACGGCCCACCGCAAATCCCGCTGGAATCACCAGAAGCGTGATTGTCCGAAGGAGGGAAGCTAGTGGGGCGCAAGTGCGCATGATGCCGTATCTTAGCGTTGGATTGGAAGCGGTTGCCAGCCCTGATCGGACTCCGTGAACTCGCGGGCGGCAAAGCACCAGAGGACTACTTTTTTTGAAGCGAGATATTTCGGGTCTTTGATCGAGCGGCGCAGCAGGCTGACGCGCACTGCGTTGGAGCCGGATCCCCGGGTGCCGATGAGGTCGGGAACGACGGAGGTCTCCTTGGCGAGTTGATCCAAGAGCCCGGATTGTTCCGCCATGAAGTCATGGAAAACAAGGGTGTGGCTGTCCCCCATGAGGAGCAGGGGGCTGTTGGGGTCGGGTTGGATGGTCGCGTTGGATTGGGAGATGCGCCGGACGGCCACGGTTTCTTTGGGGACTTTCAGGTTGGGGGCGAGCGCGGA
>CAMDSZ010000144.1 GCA_945906945.1 Akkermansia muciniphila | reverse complement strand
TTGGGAGATGGTTTTCATCGAAGAGAGCAACCTGAGAAGGTTGGTTGGGATCTTCGCCAAAGAGATCGACGGTCTTGCGCCAAGCGGCCTCCTGGCGGCCGTTGAGTTCACCGAGGTAAAGCACCTGCCGCTGAAGCACGCGTCCAGCTGAGATGCGGCGGTTTTCAACGACACTCCAGTAGAGGTGTTCTTTGCCGTCTTTACGGCGTTTTTTACAGCGCAGGAACATGCCTGCATCAAATCACCGTCTAAAAAACTCTCGCAAGGGGGTAGGTCGGCACTACAAGCACTTTTGAGAGAACCAACGCTGGAAATTAGCAACTTACATTTGCGCAAGGCTCAAAAATAGTCGCTTTTTCACTCGAGTCCGCGAAGTAGGGCTAGTCGCAGCACCTATCGCCAGCTCGACCAGGTTGCACCCAACCTGTACCGGCACCGTGTTTCCGGTCCGTACTACGGGTTTCACAAAGTTGCCGGCAAACGTCGGTGCCTCTCACTGAAGACGGCGGATCGCAAGACCGCCGAGTGCAAACTCGGGGAATTGCTGAGCGATCTCGGGGAGGGGTACGCATCCAACCCCGACGCAACCCTCGCCGTGCCCCCTGAAAATTTCCAAGCGGTCCGGGTTGCAAAATCTAAATCAACCGCCTGCACCGAGGGAGGAATTCTGAAGGAGTTTTGCGCGGGTTTTCCCAATCCCATGAGCCCATACACGTCTGAGATAAAGCCGTCCGACTTGGCAACCTGGCTTGCCCGGGTTCGTCCGAACAAACGCGCTTCCAATTACAACCGCTACAGCGCGCTGGCGTCCCTCGCTGCTGCAGCAGCTCGCGCTCTCCGTGATGGATGGGATAGTCGCCCTGAGCCCATTCGTAAATCACCTGCTGCCTTTTTCAAAAAAGGAGCGCGTCGTCCGCCTGATCACCGCGGAAGACGCGTTCCGCCGCGCGATATCAACGTTTATTCCAAGATGTGTTTGGTTTTAACCACTGGATACGCGTGCGATTTGCCGCAGGCATAACTTTATTGTTTTGATAGCGGACACTGCAGCCGATGCCTAGAAGCTTGCCTGATTTGACGTGCCACTTCGGCCAGAAGTCACAGACCGAAACCATGACGTCCGCAGCCTCAGCGCGATGTCCCAGCGTCGCGGCATGTTCGACGGGCTTTGACCATGTCTTCCCAAAGTTGTCAGAACGCATGTCATTAATCGGCCCAAAAATGTCACTGCCTTGGATTGCGGCTTTGTTCAGTGTGAGAATCACGATCGGCGTTGGCCCTGGGATTACTCCCGCGCGCGGGTGGACCCAGCACGATTTTTTATCGAAGCCGCTGCTGATTGTGTCGAGCTGGACAGTAAACCCGGGTGGGACTGCAGCGCCTGCCATCAAGGCTACGATGGATACGAAAAGAAAGAGTATGTTTCTCACGGGGGATGAACGGCGTTTGTGGAATGGATGCCCCTGCGCGAGAAATAACAATGAATTGCAGAGCCGAAAACGCGAGGATGAAGTCGGCTTAGTTTTTTGCTCTAAATACTGAAACGCTGAGTAGGGCAGCGTTGGATTCATCATCTGCGCCGCCTTACCACATCCGAAGAAATCCAGAGCCTCTAATGCCAAATCCAAAGCACTTCTCTTCCCGCCGAACAACCACCTCACAACAATCTTTAAACCCCATTGCTTACGGATTATTCCACCCTGTTTTGAAGGGCTTTCTTCAGAACCTGCGAGGTAAAGATCGCACACTTTCAAGCCGAGACAGGCGTTAGACAAAAGTCGCGCGATTTTAGTGTCGCGATGTGCACTAAAAGACGGATCCGCTTAATCTGCACTCCGGCACAAACCGACATAGAGATCCTCCACTTTTTTCCGCGCCCAAGGGGTTTTCCTTAGGAAAGTGAGGCTCGACTTAATGCTCGGGTTTAAGTTGAAGCAGCGGATGTCAATCCAAGACCCTAACTTTTCCCAACCGTGCGTTTCAACCAATGCCACAAGGACCCGTTCAAGGGTAACGCCGTGCAAGGGATCTGCGGATTTCAAGTCCTTCATTTAGACGGAAGATTTAGTCCCGAATAACCTAGACGAGACTGGCGCGGTCGTAGATAAGAATTGTTATGGCAAAAGGAAATAACAGTCGCAAAAAAGAAGTTAAAAAACCGAAGAAGGAAAAGCCCAAGCAAACTGCAACCCGCAATACCAAAGCATAGTTTTTAGCTGCCGAACCCGAAGGTTAAAGTTCCTCGGGTGTTTAAAGATTAAATCAAAGGCTCTCAGCGGGTTTTACCCGCTCCTATGCCACGGCAGTATTCATCCCGGTCGCTGGTTGCACCGACAGTTGTACCGACGACTGGGTAGAGTTTGACTTGTTAGCGCAGGTAAGTTCCGCGGATAAGTTCGTTTGATAGACGCTCGTCTCTTCCGAGCCGGCCCCCATCGTTTTTTAGCTAGTTCAACTAGCTAAAATTCACCACCCCGCTCAATCACGATGGATTGAAAGCGGTGCTGCCGGCCACCAGAGCAACGCCGAACACTCCATCGGAAAGACGAGCAAAGTCTGCAGAAATCACGCAGAAATCGACAGCCGAGTTCTAGAAAGGTAGTCGATCTCCAAAGAGCACGCCAGAGCACCCTAGGGACAGCCCCCTATCGCATACACGGCATTGTGTTCGGTACGCGTGAACAAACGGCAGACGGAAGCGGTGTCGCAATCCCCAACAAGTGCGGAGCGGGCGTTGCTTGCGCCACCTGTCTTTAAATCGCCCTCCGCTCCGTTCCTTGGTGCGATTTCCTGCGACAGTATTCCGAAGACTGTGCGTATCTCGCGCGCCACTCGACATTGCAGCGCGTGCGCGCTACGGAGTGTGGAGCCAGTAAAGTTTATCAGCTCCATTTTTCCCCAATGAACAAAACGCTTCTTAGCCTCGCCACCTGGACGGGCCTACCCTTGTCGTCCTTTGCGCAGACCATGAATTCGGCTCCCGCCATTGCGACGCATGCAATCATGCCGGTTCCAGAAACGGCTGCGACGGCCCGCTCCCAAACCGTTGCAGCTCCCGAAAAAGGCGAAAGCGTGGTATTTATCGGCAACGGCCTCGCTGAGCGAGACGTCTACTACGGGCAACTCGAGACCGAACTACATCTCCGCTATCCAGACAAAGAATTGTTTGTGCGAAACATGGGACATGTGGGCGACACCCCGGGATTCCGTCCCCATCCCGCGAGAACCACACAATGGGCCTTCCCCGGCGCCGAGCGATTCCACCCTGAACTCAAAATTCACAACGGCAAAGGCTTCTTTCCTATGCCGGACGAATGGCTCGCCTTCCTCAAGGCGGACACCATTGTCGCCTTTTTTGGTTACAACGAGTCCTTCGATGGCCCAGCACGGGTTTCAAATTTTGAAGCCGAACTGAATGCATGGGTGCAGCACAGTTTAAGCAAAGCTTACAACGGCAAGACCGCTCCACGCATTGTGCTGGTCTCGCCCATCGCCTACGAGAATCAGTCCTCAAAACGGGATCTTCCTAATGGCGAAAATGAGAACGAGAATCTCGCGCTTTACACTGCCGCGATCGCCTCGGTTGCAAAGAAACACCAACTTACTTTCATCGATCTTTTCGCGCCGACCAAGGCCCTCTACGCAAAGGCGCAGAACCCATTTACGACCGGCGGCTTCATCCCGAATGAGGACGGTTACAAGACTATCGCCGGCCTATTCGCCGATGGCCTCTACGGTAACGCATCAAAAGCATCGAAGGCCGACCCGGAACTCGTACGCGCCGCGGTGAAGCAGAAAGACTGGTTCTGGAACAACGACTACAACCTGCTCAACGGGGTTCACTCACACGGTCAGCGCTACAATCCCTTTGGCCCTCAAAATTATCCGGACGAAGTCAAAAAGACGCGCGAGATGGCGGCTCTCCGGGACCTTTTGATTCGGGACATCGCCACTGGGAAAAAGAAAGATCTCGTCGTCGACGACAGCAAGACACATCCCCTGCCTCCCGTACCCACCAACTACCAGCCAAGTGTCAAAAATGGTTCGGAAAAGATACTGGAGGGCGACGAGGCAGTCAAAAGCCTGACTGTTCCTGAAGGCTACAAGGTGGACTTGTTCGCGAGTGAAAAGGAATTCCCAAACCTCGCGAACCCGCTCCAGATCAGCTTTGACGACAAAGGCCGCTTGTGGGTCGCGGTTGCTCCCACCTATCCGCATTATCGCCCTGGGGATTCAATGCCCAATGACAAGCTCCTCATTTATGAGGACACCGACGGTGACGGAAAGGCAGATAAGGAGACAGTGTTTGCCGATCATCTCCACCTCCCGATCGGCTTCGAATTCGCACCCGAGGGGGTATACGTCTCGCAAGAGCCCAATCTAGTTCTGTTGCGTGATCTCAACGGCGATGACCGCATGGACAGTGCTGAAATCATTCTCGGTGGTTTCGATACCCACGATACACACCACGCGATCAGTGCGTACTCCGCCGACCCGAGTGGTGCATTCATGCTCTGTGAGGGCGTCTTCCTGCATTCCAATGTGGAAACGCCCTACGGTCCGGTGCGCTGTGTCGACGGTGGCTTCCTTCGATTCAGTCCACAACGCGGTCACCTCGAACGAACCGCGCAGCTGTCCATTCCAAACCCGTGGGGAGTGACCTTCGATGCGTGGGGGCAAGATTTCTTCCTTCACACCTCTGGAACCAGCATGAACTGGATGCTTCCCGTATCGGTCAAACCCTCCTTCGGAAGCAAAACCCCCTCCACTCCGGACCTCATCCCGGAGGGACAAAAAGTACGCCCGACTTCAGGCCTGGAGGTCGTTTCCTCCCGCCACTTTCCAGACGAAGTACAAGGCGACCTGATCCTCTGCAACGCGATCGGTTTTCTGGGCATCAAACAACATCAAATCACAGACGAGGGAACCGGATGGAAAACCACTTTCCGCCACAACCTGCTTCAGAGTAACGACGGAAATTTCCGCCCCGTGGATTTGGAGTTCGCGCCGGACGGCTCACTGTACGTGATTGACTGGCAGAATCCCCTCATCGGACACATGCAGCACAACGCACGCGACCCGATGCGGGATCACACCCATGGGCGGATCTATCGGATCACGTATCCATCGCGTCCGCTCGTGAAGCCGGCAGAGGTCTCTGGGGCGAATCTCACAACTTTACTCAACAACCTCAAGGAGCCCGAACTGCGCACACGTTATCGTTCCCGCAGACAGCTTCGGAGTCGGCCAGTAAACGAAGTGCTGTCAGCGCTCAAAGCATGGGTGGCATCGCTCGATAAAGCGGATCCGAATTACGAGCACCATGCCCTTGAAGGTCTTTGGACTGCATGGGGAATGAACCACGTGGACGAACCGCTGCTTCGACAACTTTTGGAAGCAAAAGATTTCCGGGCGCGCTCCGCCGCAGTTCGCGTATTACGTTACAACACTCACCGCATCTCCGATCATGTTCCCCTTTTGTCCAAGGCGGCTGCAGATGAACATGGCCGGGTTCGATTGGAAGCCCTCGTAGCTGCATCATGGTTGCCTGAGGTGGAGACTGGAAAAAATATCGTCGCTCTTGCCTCAAGCAAACCCCTTGACCAGTGGAGCGAAAACGCTGCCAAAACCGCTACGGTGAGACTCTCGGGCGGGATCGAAAAAGAGGTCTCAGACCACAAGGAAAATAAGGCTCCGGCCCACTTGGATGCTGCCGGCAAAGCGCAGTTCCTCGCAGGCCAGAAGATTTACTTCCGCGAGGGATACTGCGTCACATGCCACCAGCCCAATGGAAAAGGACTTGATCCCGCGTTTCCCTCTCTGGAGAAGAGCGCTTGGATCGAGGGAGATCCAAACCGGCTGATCAAGTTGGCGATGTATGGCCTGATGGGCCCCATCGAAGTCAACGGCAAGAAATACGATGGACAGGTTCCGATGACGCCATTCGCTGGGATGTTAAACGACGCGGAGATGGCCTCTGCTCTGACATTTGTTCGCAACAGTTTTGGAAACAAGCAGCCTCCCATTTCAGCGGATCAGGTTGCGAAAGTCAGAGAGGTCTATCCCGGTCGCGTTACTTTCTTCACGTCCGAGGAAATTCTTAAAGATCATCCGCTCGGAAAATAATCACGTCGGACTCACCTGTCTCCGCCTTCAGTCGATTACCGATGACTTCGGCGCGCTCCATTCAAGACAACGAGTGCGCAGGGAAAAGCGTCTGTCCCCAGCGCTCACAGCGCTCACAGATCCTTCACCTGCAACCCTGTTTCACTAATCCACACCCATGCATCCCGCCCAGTAACGCCACCGCGATTCACCGTGAGCACATCCGATGCAGTCTCAGTGCCAATCACGAATTGTGATTCACTGGTATCAACCGTGCTGAGGATTCCTGCGGGTCCGTGGAGGGTGATTGACCATTAGCGCATCTGAATGACGCTAGCCCGCGCATGCACAGATTCAACTGCAAATAAGCGGCTTCCATCTTCATCCAGAGACCGACTTATCTCCAAAACCTGATCCCACCCTCAGTCCCGTGCCCGACGCTCATCGGCCAACTCCTGACGGCAGCCTCCTCATCCGACTGCGACTCTCTTGAAGAGCGCATGCCAGAGGAACCCATCCATCATCCAAACGACAAACTTCTCAAGGCCACCTTTTCCAACCCGGACAACGCCCGCGGCTTCTTTGAGAACTATCTGCCCGGACAGATCTCCCACGCCGTGGATTGGAGTTCCCTCCGCCTCGAGTCCTCAACCTTTGTCGATCCGCACTTCGCGGCTTCCGAAAGCGATCTGCTCTTCTCGCTCAAACTCGCGAAAACCGACGCATTCCTTTACCTCCTCTTTGAACACCAAAGCTCCGAGGATCCGCGCATGGCGCTGCGCCTGCTTTCCTACATCCTCCGGATCTGGGAGCGCTTTGCTGCGGCGCATCCCTCTCCGGCAAAACTGCCAGCTATCCTTCCCATCGTGCTCGCGCAGGGGAAACGCCCGTGGAAAACGGCGCCGCGCTTGGAGGACCTCATCAATCTGCCGGCTGAACTCGCAGACATTATCCGCCCGTGGCAACCCACGCTAATGTACCGTCTACTCGAGTTGGTGCGCATCCCCTACGAGGAGATAGCCGGAACCCCAGAGGGCATTTTGACACTACGTGCGTTGAAGGCGGAACCGCTGGATGAACTGCTGAGCGATGCGCTGTGGGAGGAGTCCCTTTTATTTGCGATTTCCGACAGTGCTTTGGAGCGGATGTTGCGCTATGTTTTAAACACTGACCTAAACGTCTCACTGCTCAAGGAACGCCTCAAAACAATCCGCAGCAAACCCCTTCGAACCAAAACCATGACTCTCGCCGATCAACTCAGACTGGAAGGTAAAGAAGAAGGTAAACTAGAAGGCCTATCCCAAGGTCTATCCGAGGGTCAATTACTTGCCTTTCGAACAGCTGTACAACGCGCCTTGGAAATTCGGCACGGGTCTTGCCCCGAAGGAATCCGTGAGGCATTAGACGCCATCGGAGATCCGAAGCGACTTGAGCAACTGCACGAAAACGCTATTCGCTCCGAATCTCTCGAGGCTTTCGCACAGAAGCTCTAAACCGGGCGCGCCCGCGCTGCAGACGGATTGAGAGCAAAGGCAAAGTTCGTTAGACATCGAGCAGAGGCATCGTGGCACGTTTCCCCTCAAGTAACGCGGAGATGATCAGGCAAATCGAAAAGAGCATCACTAAGCGGCCTCTTCGAAGTCTGCAAGCATTCCCAAATGTCTAGGCGCTTTGCTCCGCCGCAGAGCGTCTGTTTGCAATGGTCGTGATTTGCCAAACCCACGAAGATGGAAAGCCTCAATCCCGACTTTCTCGACTTCATTATTCTTTTGGACCAAAGATGCGTTGAGTATCTCAAATGGCGGCTGAAACGTGCAGCGTGTGAGCGAACGAACTGTTTTCCGTCGCCAGATCGTGATGAATCGCTGATAGAGTAGGGAGACAAGGATGGTTTGCGTCCACAACCACTCCGTGTCCTCATCTCCCCCTCATCGAACCGGACGAGCGGATTTCCCGCATCCGGCTCTCGGAGGCTGTTCTCCGGTTTGCTTCATGATTTCCCTTAGGCAGCATGGTGCGGCATCCGATACAGGCCGTATCTTTTCCTCAGTTGTTCACGGGTGTGCTCGGGAGCGTATCGGCCTCGGATCTTAGCGTGTTTCTTCCACAGCCATCGTCCGACTCTCGCCTCCACGTACCATTGCAGCTTGGCGAGCACTCGCGTGCTGTTGCCGTAATGAAAGTATCCAGCCCATCCTCTCATTCTCTGATTGATCCTTTGAATGACCTCTTCCGGTTGCTTCCATAACGTGTCACGCGCGGTCTCCTCCCTCACTGCCTCCCGCAGTTTGTGAGCGCTTTTGGCACTCGGTTCGCAGTGCGGATACTGCCTCCCGCTGCGCCCCTTGCGCCAACTCAGCTGGAACCCGAGGAACTCAAGCCCATCCTCTTCGAAGTTCACCACTCGGGTTTTCTCCTCGTTGAGTTTGAGCTTCCTCCTCTCCAGCCACAGCTTGAGCCGCCGATAAACTTCTGCACCCCGCCCTTTCCGGCAGAGCACTACAAAATCATCGGCGTATCTCACCATCACCGCCTGCATCTCGCGCCCCGTATTCACGGCCTTGTCCAGTCCGTCCAAATACAGATTTGCGAGCATCGGCGAGATGACTCCTCCTTGCGGTGTCCCGCAGCGATTGGCCCTCATGCGTCTGCCTCCTTTGGGATCTTCTTCCACCACTGGCGCCCGCAGCCATCCTTTGATTAAACGCAGGATGCTGCCATCACTGACCCGCCCTTTTACCAGTCGCATCAATTCGGCGTGCGGGATGGTGTCAAAATAGCCGCTCAAGTCGGCATCCACCACCTCGCGCCGGCCACTCAGTAATGCTTCTTTGATTGCATCTATGGCTTGCTGCGCCCGCTTTCTGGGACGGTAGGCGTAACTGTTTTCATGGAAGTCGGCCTCAAAGACTGGCAGCAGTAGTAGTACCACCGCTGTCTGTGCCACTCGGTCCCGCACTGTCGGGATTCCAAGCGGCCGTACCTTGCCATTTGCTTTTGGAATGTACACTCGGCGTACAGGGCTGGGTCGGTACGTCTTGTCTCGCAGTTGGGTTTGAAGCTCCGCAAGCCAGCGCTCGCGCAGTTCATTGCCCTCCTTACGCTCCTTCAGACTTTCCACCCTCTGCCCGTCTATTCCGGGTGCTCCTCCATTGGCAATCACCTGTTCCAACGCCGCCTCAAGGACCTCCCTGCGGCAGACGTCAGCGTACAGGCTCCACGCTTTCCATTTCGGCTTGCTCTTGGCTTGCCGGTATAGGGTCCGCTGCAGCTTCCGAACTCCCGTTGCCGTTTCCGGCACCGTAGGCGTTGCTATCCCTTGCGGGCCATCGCCCCGTTCTCTTTCTGTTTTGGACTCTTCAGCACAACTGCCCCTCCTTCGCTCCACTCCGCTTTCCGGAGCTTCAAGACTACTATGAGGGACTCTGACTCCTGCTCGCGCCGAAGCGGCCTCCCTCTTTGCAGAGGTTGTACCGCTCGTTGAGGCGTTTTCCCCGCGCGCGCAGATCTCCTGGGTTACCCTGGCTTCCCTTCCCTGCATGCCATCCCCGCTGACACCGCCAGAACGATGAACAGACTGCAACGGTTGTCCCGTCTGTTCCTGACAGCCTTCGCCCCTCAGGCATGGGCTCGGCTTTCTGGTTTGTGCGTTTTCGATGCTCATTAGATGGGGTTTACTTTCGTTATGGCCTGCCGGTTCAGACGATGTCCCGCTTGCGGCTTCGGCCTCGCGGCTTCATTCCGGACATCGCTTTCGGTCGTGAACCGTCTAATTCGACCGGCAGGACTTTCCCCCGCGTGGACGCCAGCTTCTCCAGCGCACGCCCTAGTTCCGCAGTTCAAAAAGTGGTTTTGTTAATTTTGAACGGCTTGCGGTGTTTTTCAGCCGTTTTCCTCCACTACATTTTGCACCGTTTTTGAACGGCTTGGCAGACGTAGCCCCAAGTGCGTCAGCAACACCGCGACATCTTCCTCGGGTTTTGCCACCGTTCTTAAGCGTACCGACACTTGGACATTCCCACGCTTCACAGGTACCACCACATCCATCGATTTGATCGTTCCAAACGCATTGATCAACTTACGCGCGTTCGTCCCAAGCCCTTTGCCCTGCATCCACATTTCCAAAGACCTCCACAG
>CAMDSZ010000143.1 GCA_945906945.1 Akkermansia muciniphila | reverse complement strand
AAGGCGGCAAAGGTTCAGATCATCGTGGCCATCACGAAAATTGACGCGACCGGCGCCAACATCGACCGGGTCAAAGGGCAACTGCAGGAGAAAGGACTCGCTCCCGAAGACTGGGGCGGCGACACCATCTGTGTGCCGGTGTCGGCGCTGAAAGGACAAGGCGTGACCCAGCTTCTCGAAAGCATCCTTTTGGTCGCTGAGGTGTCCGAACTCAAGGCCACTTCCAGCGGCGTTTCCCGGGCATCCGTCATCGAGGCCCAGATTGAACAGGGGCGCGGACCGACCGCAACCCTCATTGTGCGCACTGGCACTCTGAAAATCGGCGACGCGTTCATTTGCGGAAATTACTCCGGTAAGATCAAGGGTCTGCTGGACGACTTTGGCAAACCTCTCAAAAGCGCAGGACCATCTACCCCAGTCAAAATTGTCGGTTTTTCGGGACTGCCCAATGCCGGAGACGAACTCGTGGTCATGGAAAACGAGAAAGCCGCCTCCACACTTTCAGATGAGCGCCTCGCGGCGCTGCGCTTGAACAAGCTTTCCGTCCCAACGCGCCCGACCTTGGAAAACCTTTTCCAGAGCATTGCAGACGAACAGCGGAAGTCCCTTAGAATCCTCCTCAAATCCGACGTGCACGGCTCGAGCGAGGCCCTCGTTACCTCCCTGAAACAGATCCAGAGCAAGAAAATCGATTTGGAAATCCTTCACACTGCGGTTGGCCCCATTAGCGAGAGCGATGTGCTCCTCGCCGCCGCTTCGAACGCGATTGTTGTGGGCTTTAACGTGAAAGTCGAAAGCACCGCCGCAGCCACCGCGAAGCGCGAAGGCGTGCAGCTAAAGCTGTTCTCCATCATTTACGAGCTTGTTGACCAGATCAAAGATGCGATGGCGGGTTTGCTCGACCCCGAAACCCGAGAGGCAATTGTCGGCCATGCCGAGGTTCGGAAAGTCTTCTCACTCGCCAAAGGCAACGTGGCAGGCTGCTACGTCACCGACGGGAGGATCCTGCGCTCAGGACGCGCCCGCGTTCTACGCGGCAGGCAGCCCATCTACGACGGGGGTCTTGCGACACTTCGCCGTTTCCAGGATGACGTTAAAGAAGTCCGAAATGGGATGGAGTGCGGCATCCGCCTGGGCACTTTTGATGACTACGAAGAGGGCGACATTGTTGAGTGCTACACACTCGAGAAGTTCCCCCAACAACTCTGATCCGAGAAATCCTTCGGTAGAATACCGAGCGCTTCTATCGCCCTACTTCGGTGAGTGCAGGGCGCTCGTATTACTAGGAATTTAAGAAAATGGCCAAGCACCGTCTCGAACGTGTAAACGAGTTGATTCGCAGGGAGTTGGGAGATCTTCTAAGAAAGGAAGTCGTCTTTGATGCCCAGCTTGTCACTGTTCAACAGGTGGACGTCACTCCAGACCTGAAGCACGCCCACATCTACATGTCGGTAATCGGGACGCCCGAGCAGGGCAAACACGTCATCCACCTGCTCCAGAGCAAACGGGCTCAGCTCCAGTATCTTCTCTCCCGCAGGGTGATCATCAAGTACACCCCGCAACTGCACTTTAAGCTGGATGAAGGAATCGAGCGCGGCACCCGCGTCATTCATCTCATGGACGAGCTCAAACTGCTCCCAGAAGTTGAGGAAGAGGATGATTTTGGAAATCCAAAGCTTCCGGAAAACCTCCCCTAGCCGCTCAAGCAGCGCCGATTGTGATACAGATTGTTGCTCACAAGGCGACTTCTCCTCCGGGCACATTCCGTTATTACCATCAACCCTACCAAATGAGCGCATCGAGTTCCCTCGACCCAATCATCAGTCTCATCCACCAGAACAACCGGTTTCTTGTTATCAGCCATTTTCGCCCCGATGGAGACGCGATCGGCTGCTCACTTGCGATGGGGCTCTGCCTGCTCAACCTCCACAAGGATGTCACCATCTGGAACGAAGATGGATTGCCTGAGCGTTTCAAGTTTCTCGAGGAAGCAGGGCGCATCACAGTTCCCGAACCAAACACGGCGCCATTCGATGTGGTCTTTATCCTCGATACCGCCGTCAGGAACCGCGCTGGAGATGCTTGCCTCGCCGCCATTCCCCCGGGAGCGATCTGGGTGAACATAGATCACCATGTCTCCAACGACAGGCTCGGCGATATCACTTATGTGGACACGAGCGCTCCCGCCACGGGGCAGATTCTCTTTGAACTTTTTGCGCACGGCCGCTTCCCCGTCACAAAGGCAATGGCCAATGCGCTGTACGCCGCCATTTCAACAGACACGGGATCGTTTCAATATCCGAGCACCACGGCACGCACCTATGCGATCACGGCAGAACTCGTAGCCGCCGGCGTGAACGTGGGCGAAATCAATCAAAACCTTTACGAGACGTGTCCCCGCAGACGGCTGGAACTTTTGCGGGCGCTTCTGAACGTGCTGCACTTTTCAAGCGAAGACCGGGTTGCTAGCTTTGCGCTCACCGCCGCTACCGCAAAAAACATTGGCACAATACCCGACGACACCGAGGGACTCATCGACACCATCCGTTCAATCGAGGGAGTAATCGTCGCCGCATTTTTTGAAGAAGTCTCCGAGGGCCTCATCCGGATCAGCCTCCGCTCCAAGAACCCAAAAATCGATGTATGCGCAATCTGTGCCGAGTTTGGCGGAGGCGGACACAAACTCGCTGCAGGCGCGCGGATCATGCGCCCCCTACAAGCGGTTCAAGCCGAGGTACTCGGCGCAATTGACCGTCACATACGAGGGGCCGCATAGCAATTGACTAGGTCTTTCAAAAAAACTTTTTCTCTCACCACGAATATGCGACTTCAAGAAATCGATGGCGTTCTGCTTATAGACAAGGAATCAGGGATGACCTCTCACGATGTCGTCGCCTTGGTGAGACGCCGTCTGGGAATCAAAAAAGTCGGACACTGCGGAACGCTGGATCCACTTGCGACCGGCCTGCTGCTCATCGTCTTGGGGCGTGGCACAAAGATCCAAGATCTCTTGATGGCCGAGGACAAGGAGTATGTGGGAACAATGCGCCTTGGAGTCTCCACAGACAGCCAGGACGCAGACGGCGAAATCACTGATACTCGACCGGTGCCTCAGCTCACGGATGCGAACATTGAAGAAGCGTTTGCAAAATACGACGGTGACTTTTATCAAATGCCACCGATGGTCTCGGCCATCAAGCAGGGCGGCGTTGCATTGTACAAACTTGCGAGACAGGGCAAGACGGTGGAGCGCGAGCCGCGCTTCGTTCACGTTTTTGCACACGAGATTCTCAAAACATCGATGCCAGACATTGATTTCCGAGTGGTGTGCAGCAAGGGCTTTTATGTGCGAACTTACGCGCACGACATCGGGGAATCCCTTTCCTGCGGCGCGCACCTGAGCAGCCTGCGCCGCACCAAGTCCGGTCGATTCACCCTTGAACGGGCGATTACCGTCCAAGAGCTGCGCGATGAAGAGCCGGCGTCTGTCTTGCAGCGGGTCCTTGATCTTCCGACTGTCTCCCGCCTAAGAGGCGCGTAACTACTTTGCTGCGATGCAAGTCCTGAGTGCAGTCTCGGAACTCTCGCGCATTCGCGCTCCGATAGTCCTAGCGATTGGAGTCTTTGATGGAATCCACCTCGGCCACCAATCGGTGCTACGGCGTGCGATGGCAGAGGCCGCCCAGATCGGCGGCGTTGCGATCCCCCTCACATTCGACCCGCACCCTGCTCGAATCCTAAATCCAGATCACGCCCCTCTGCTTCTGACTGCCCCAGAACACAAGATCCACCTTCTTTCAAAGATGGGGTTTGGCCAGGCCCTTGTTCTGCCATTCGACTCAAGCGTTGCGGCGACCGAGGCCTCTGATTTTGTGACAGCACTGGCGCAATCGAACCACCGTCTCGCGGCAATCTGCGTTGGTGCGCGATGGAGCTTTGGCAAGGGTCGCAAAGGCAATGTAGAGCTTCTAAAAACTTTGGGCGGCTTGCACGGGTTCAACGCGATTGGAATCGAGGAAACCACCCTCAACGAAGAGGTCGTGAGCAGCACACGAGTGAGGCAGGCGGTCGCGGTCGGTGACTTTGATCGCGCTGAAACCCTCCTAGGTCGTCCCTACACTGTGCTCGGGAGCGTTGTTGAAGGCAAAAAACTCGGACGGACCTTGGGCTTTCCCACGGCCAATCTCCGCATTTTTAACGAACAACTGCCTCCAAGCGGGGTTTACGCGGTAAGGGCAAGGCGACTCTCAACGGATTCAGAACTTACGGGCGTGGCAAATCTAGGAGTCCGTCCAACCCTTGCTGAAATAACCACTTCGCCGACGCTGGAGGTGCATATAATCGACTTTCACGAGGAATGCTACGGCGAGTCTTTCGAGGTCAGCTTCGTATCGATTCTCCGCCAAGAAGCACGGTTTCCGGACTTGGAATCGTTACGCAACCAAATCGAGCAGGACAAGTCGCATGCCATAAGAGTGCACGCGGCCTATGCAGACTTGCGCGGCTGACAGGTGACAGTTGGCACTGCCGAAGCGCCCCCCCGACGCACTACTCCGGACACTTCAAAGCAGAAATACGATCCATTACCAGATCGCTCACTCGTTTGTACGCAGTCTTCGAGTCCCCCTCAAAATCGGCAGCGGTAAACTTTAGAACATCCCCAACTACGATGGTAATCGCACTGAACTCCAAACGCTTTGTGTGTCGGGGGAAAGCTTCGTAGGCGCCAAAAATCCTGAGCGGCACGACAGGCACAAGCGTCTTTGCGACGATCATACCAAGGCCCGCCTGTGCGTCCTGCAAGCGTCCATCCTTGGAACGCGTACCCTCCGGAAAAATCACCGTTGCGTTTTCCTCGCGCACTACGCGAATCACCGCCTTGATCGCACTCGTATCGGCACCGGTTTGATCATAGGGAATCACGTTAAGTTTCGGAAAAAGCTTCCCGAGTACGGGCCATTCCAAAAGTGACTTTCGCGCGAGAAAGAAAATCTCCCGGTCACAGGCTATTCCAGCCAGCGGTGGATCCAAGAAACTCTGGTGGTTCATCGCGAGCAACAGACCGCCAGAAGTCGGAATCTTGTCCCGCCCGATCACACGCAGGTCGAAGCAGATGTTCGCGACCGCTCGGCTGAGATAATAGCAGACTTGATACGCCAGACCCATTTTGAACAAAGAAACACTCCGTCCGTTGACAAAAATCAAAAATCCGAGCTCAGAAAACCCTTCATTTTAAGACGCCCGATAATTTCACCAGTGACACCATCAACTGTGAGGTGGGAGCTATCAATGACATGCGCATCCTCCGCAATCACGAGCGGAGAATTTCTTCTAGTTGTATCCTGTTTGTCACGCTGTCCGATCGAGTCTTTCAATCCCTGCTTTGCCCTCCTGGCCGCACGCACTTCCTCGGAGGCATCAATGTAGAACTTGTAGGGTGTGTCAGGAAATACAATGGATCCAATGTCGCGCCCCTCCATCACAGCGTCACAACGGTCGGCATAGGCTCTTTGCAAGTCCACCAACCGTTGGCGCACTTCGGGAACCTTTGCGATGAAGGAGACTGAAGCATTCACGCCCTCTCCAACCAACGCATCGCCAGGGCTCGCGCCATTGACAGAAACCGTGGACTGCTGGCCGGCCACCCCACACTCGATGTTCATCTCTGCGATGCACGCACGCACTGCATCCATGTCTTTTGGGTCCACGCCGGACTCGAGCACCTGCCAAGTCACCGCCCGATACATCTCGCCCGTGTTGACGTAAACAAAACCCAATCTGCGCGCCAATGCTTTTGCCACGCTACTTTTGCCAGAAGCCGCAGGCCCGTCGATCGCTATCACATTGTACGATTCGCTCATAATCCACAGGCACTTACTCCAAAGGCTCGGAAGCCGACTCCTCAAGTTTCAAAACAAGATGTTCCCCCACCGCACGCTCCGCAGTCACGCGCTGCAAGATATCGTAGAAACCCGGATAAGACGTGTTTACGCAGTCGGTGCCCGTGATCACAGTCTCCCCCTGAGCAAAAAGCCCTGCCACCGCAAACGCCATTGCGATGCGGTGATCCCCAAGGCTGTCGAGTTTCGCACCTTTCAACGTGGCACCGCCGGTAATCTCCAGGCCATCGGGGAATTCGACAACTGGAACGCCCATTTCACGCAGATGATGCGCGATCGCCGCCAAACGGTCTGTTTCCTTAACACGCAATTCGGCTGCGTCCGCAATCACAGTAACCCCGTTTGCAAGGGCGGCTGCGACAGCGAGGATAGGTAACTCGTCGATCACATTCGGGATTTCTTTGCCCTCGATGCGCGTGGCCTTCAACTGGGCCCCCTCGATATCAATAGTCCCTATGGGTTCGCCCTCATTCTGAAATTCGAATTCTCTCACCCTTGCGCCCATTCGGGTCAACACGGCAAGAATGCCCGTCCGGCTCGGATTCATTCCGACGTGATTGACCCTCAAGTGCGCGCCGGGTGAGGCCGCCGCAGCCACTAGCCAGAACGCGGCGCTCGACACGTCTCCAGGAACCCTGAAGTCCCTGGGTTGCGGACGGGAACCACCCTTCACCGAAACTTTCAATCCCTCCCGCTCAACGCGCACGCCGAAATACTCCAGCATCCTTTCGGTGTGATCCCGGCTGAGCGTTGGCTCCGTCACAGAGGTCGTTCCATCGGCGTAAAGGCCTGCCAAAAGCACGGCGCTCTTCACCTGCGCGCTCGCAACTGGTGACACGTAGTCGATCGCTTTTAGGGGCCCGCCCTGCACTCGCAGGGGAGGCCGGTCGGGCGAATTTTCGGGCACAATGCGCGCCCCCATTTTTGAGAGCGGATCGATCACCCGCTTCATGGGCCTTTTGGAAAGCGATGCGTCACCAAACAAGCGCGACTCAAAGGACTGACCCGCAAGCAACCCGCTAAGCAATCGCATGGTTGTTCCGGAATTTCCGCAGTCGATGTCTTTGTTCGGTTTTTTGAACTCCCCGCCATTGCCGTAAACGATCAGCGTGGTTGGATTGGGTTGTTCAAGAGCAACGCCCAATGATCGCATTGCTTCCATTGTTGAAAGACAATCTTCCCCTGGAAGAAAGCCCCTGATGACACACGATCCACGGCTCAAGGCGGCGAGCATCACAGATCGGTGGGAGATACTTTTGTCTCCGGGCACTTCGAGTTCGCAATTTAACGGCAACGCTTTTTTTATTTTCCAGTCCATCTTTCAAGGGTGATTCATCCAACGCGCAGGGTATCGCGACAATCCTTCGCTGCACTCAGAAAAGCGCTCAATTTCTGATAAGAAAGAGAGCAACCCTGAGATTGCTTTTCGCCAACGGTACTCAAGTTTTCCAGAGCCCCGGCGGCCACCTCCAGTTGGCTGATGAGCGCGCGCAACCCTTTGAGAACCTCGCCGCGGTTTTCGCTCAGAATTTCCGTCCACATTTGAGGCAGTCCGCCGGCAACGCGTGTGGTATCACGAAAACCCGGGCCAAAAAAATCGAATGCCGAAGGCAACTGCTGGGCAACGGTGTTCACCAACGCGGCGGCCGCCAGATGAGGAACGTGGCTGATGAGCGCGCAGACCTCGTCATGACGCGCAGGAGACAGAAGGCGCACCCGGCTCCCAAGCGACTCCCAGAACTCGGTTGCCCTGCTCACCGCCACGGACGCAGTCTCATTCGGTTCCGGCGTAACAATACATGTCGCCCCACGGAACAAATCCGCCCGCGCGTGAATGAGCCCCGCCTTCTCGGAGCCGGCCATAGGGTGACTTCCAACAAAAAGTGCGCGGCCCTGTAGAACGGGGGCGAGGGCCTGTGTTACGGGCTGTTTTACACTGCCCACATCCGTGACAAGCGCATCGGGCTTTAAAAACGGCAGGATCTTCGAAACCACACCCGCCATCGCGCCGACAGGCATGCAAAGAACAACCGTGTCCGCATCTTGAACGACAACCTCAAGCCGTTCAGAAACCAAATCCGCCACGGACAACTTCCGGGCCTCCTCGACCGCCTCGGCGCGCCGCGCCCACATACCGACTTCCACTCCGGGCGAACCGCGCAGAGCAAGAGCGATGGACCCGCCCAAGAGTCCCGGACCTAGTATTGCGACGCGTTTCATTTCAGAGGTGAGGTCTGCTCCCACGCCTACTCGACTAGGCGATAGACAAACAGTCGTTTCGCGACGGGTTGGCGTCAGCTCGGATTAGGCAGAAATCGAGCTGAAATCCAGCCCACGCCAACCAAGCAGAGGAGTGGAATAGCAGCAACCCTACGGGTGGCGAGGAAACGCTGGAAACGGGATGGATCAAAAGCTGAAGTTCCCGATTAGGGCACGAGCATGACCCGCCCTGTCTCGGGGTCTTTCACCGGCGTACCGGGCGTGATACCGCTGGCGTCCAGCACTTTCCCGTCATAAGGGCTGCGGATCCAACCCGATTTTCCCTGAACCTTTGTCGCATACTGCGGTTCCTCCTGCTTTGGTGCGGGCGGAGGGGGCGGCGGCACGGGAGCCGGAACTGGGTGTGGGTCGGCAATTGAATTTGGATTCACCGCGGAATAACCAGGCTGCCCTCCCCCGTCCACGGACCCGTATCCTGGCGGCACATTCAACGGATCTACCGGAACATTCTGCTCATGGGAAACTGGAACGGAAGGCGGCCGGAACCCCGGCTTGCGGCGGGGTACGTAATCATCGTCCATCGGGGTACAACCCAAGAATCCGAGAACTGCGACCGACACAGCGGCCAAGGCACCAAATTTTGTATTCATGACTTCCAATAGATTAAACCAAACTCAACAGGCAACAACTGCAAAGAAGAGGCCAAAACAGGCACTCGGACTGAGGCAATCATCTTCGAGAGACAGCGCAATTTCCAAACCGCACCCCCGCGTCCCACCCCTCGCACCGCCCGCTGATTTCAACAACAGCCCCCCGGGTGAGCTTGGCGGGGTTTGGATCATTTGCCCCCTTGCTCAGGGAGTAGCTGGCAGAGCTACCCTGACGCCCCTCGACGATTCGATAATCGCCTGAGAACGCACAATCGATAAACATTCCATCCCCCCCCCCGAACAACACCAGTACGGTTACAGACGGATCACGGGGGTCGGGCCGCGCCCCAGCCACCTTGCCGCGCAGGACCAAACTGCGCCCCTTGTACATCTTATCCGCCCTAGGCCGAGAGGATTGGAACGTTTGATAAAGATCCTCGGCCGCTACTAACGTGCCGTTATCGACCTTCTCGGCGGGACTCACGATATCCTGCAGATCAGCAATGATTCGCCGCACCTCGAGCGCCTCGTCCAGACGCCCGCTCACCGTAAGTGTCTTCTTAAGCTCCTGCAGTTTTGGTAATGACTCCTGAACGATCTGAATGAGCATTTCCTTCTGCTTCCCGAGAAGCTCCGCCTGCGCGTCCCGAAGCGCACGGGGCTCTTGCACCAGGTACTGGGGGTCCAAGGCGATGTCCGCCCCGACCAAACGCCGCTCCTCGTCCCGAATCACCACAGCATTCTCCAAATCACCCAGCTTCTGAAACGCCGACCGCAACTCGCCAAGTTTCTTCTCATACCGGTTGCCGATCTCCACCCTGACTTCTTGGATGCGACGCTCGATCTTCGTGAGGTCCTGCCGCCATGCATCCCCCCCCGCAGGATTGCCAGCTTGGGCAAAAATCTGTGATGGCAGCAAAAAAATCATCACCAATAGCGGAGCGAGCAGGGGCATTCCCAAAGTCTTGCCAGAGTAGCCCCGAGCATTCCAGCCCAATAGCGCCGATGGAGGGCGACATTCCCCACCTACGCAGAGCTGCCGTTAGCAAAGGAAGTGACAAAAAATTGCCCTTCCGGTACCAACCCATGGCAACTGGATTACCAAGCCCGATTTTCAGAGCACAGCGACCAGCCCCCTACCCGCGCCGCCCTCCCCCACTCCCGCGTCACTGACAATCACGATTCATGAGCCCTCAGAACTATCTGTGCGTGGACATCGGTGCGGAAAGCGGACGCTTAATGAGTGGCTCTTGGGACGGTGATTCTCTCAAGCTGGGTGAAATCCACCGCTTCCCAAACGCCGGTATTCCCGTAGGCGGCTCACTGCGATGGGATCTGCTTGGGCTTTGGCGCGAAGTCCGGGCGGGGCTAAAGAGGGCCGCACGAGAGTTGGGTTCGGACATCCGTTCAATCGGGGTCGACACTTGGGGCCTCGACTATGTGCTTCAGGATGCAAGCCGCGAGTGGCTCGGGCTTCCTTACTGTTACCGGGACCAGCGGACGCGCGGGCTAATGGAAAGAGCGACAGCCATCGTGTCGCGCGCAGAAAT
>CAMDSZ010000142.1 GCA_945906945.1 Akkermansia muciniphila | reverse complement strand
TCCTCATTACTTGGTTTCGTCCTCCTGCTCGTTTGTGTTTTAGGGGTTTGCGCTGCGCTCTATTTGAAAGTTATGGCTGTCTTAATTCATGTGATTGATGCTTTTACCAACCGTCCGTTTAGCGGGAACCCGGCTGGGGTTTGCGTTTTGCCTGCGCCCGCACCGGATGATTGGATGCAGCAGGTCGCACGGGAGATGAATCTCTCGGAGACTGCCTTCCTGCACCCGATGACGGGCGGGTTTGCTCTGCGTTGGTTCACTCCCGGGGTGGAGGTTGACCTCTGCGGTCACGCAACTCTCGCGAGCGCCTTCGCACTCTGGGAAACTGGCGCCGCATCACGCAGCAAGGAATTAGTGTTCCTTACACGGAGCGGCCCACTGCGCTGCCGGTGTTGTGATGGATGGGTTGAGATGGATTTTCCGGCTAAGCCTTGTGATCCAGTCGTTCCGCCGGAAGGCTTGGCTCGAGCCCTTGGTTGCGAGCTCCGGTACAGTGGGTCAAACGGAATGGATTACCTTGTGGAAGTTGAGGGTGAATCCATCCTACGCCGACTTCGGCCGGATTTCTCAGCGCTGTCTCAAATGCCCATAAGGGGGGTGATAGTGACAGATTCAAGCGACAAGCCTGAATTTGATTTCGTTAGCCGCTTCTTCGCGCCGGCAGTTGGAGTGAACGAGGATCCGGTTACCGGGTCGGCACACTGCGCGTTAGCACCGCATTGGATGGCAAAGCTTGGAAGAGCTGAAATGACTGGGTTTCAGTGCAGCGCGCG
Organism: Akkermansia muciniphila; assembly: GCA_945906945.1. Classification (GTDB taxonomy): domain Bacteria; phylum Verrucomicrobiota; class Verrucomicrobiia; order Chthoniobacterales; family Chthoniobacteraceae; genus Chth-196. The sequence continues at coordinate 9,557 of CAMDSZ010000142.1, read as the reverse complement.
TGGCGGTCTGGTGAAAGTGAGGGTTTGTGGGGAGCGGGTGATGCTGTATGGGCAAGCAGTGCTGATGAGTAGGGTGGAGTTGGTGTGTGGCCTTTAGCCATGGGGCAAGGTTGCAGGGGTAGGGCCTAAACCCGCCTAAGACGACGAGGAGCGACGACTTCTAAATCGGCCGGGTGTTTCGCCGTAAATTTGTTTGAATGCCGCATGAAGATAGTGGCTGTGAGTGAAGCCTGTGAGCTCTGCTATCGTCTCCATAGTGAGGTCCGTCTCGATCAGCAGACGTTCGACTTCACGGAATCGGATTCGCGAAATCTCTTCCTTTGGTGAGCGGTTTAGTGCCGCTTTCATCCGGCGATCGAGAGTACTTCTGGAAACGTTCAGTTGCTGACACAGATTGTCAACGTTGATGCCTTTGGCCGCGTCTTCTCGAATCAAACGGACCGCGTTCGCCACGAGCCGGTCGTTAATCACAAGCTCATCTGAGGATGCGCGCACGATGATACCCTTTGGCGGAATGAGGGTTTCGCGCAGTTTGACGGACTTTCCACTCATGAGTCGTTCGAGTAGTTCAGCGGCCTTATAACCCACGGTTTGACCATCAAACCTCACGCTCGTGAGTGCTGGCGTGGCGAATGAGCAAAGAGTCTCTTCGTTTTCGGCCCCAACAACAGCCACTTCCTCAGGAACCGCGACACCGGCACGCTGGCAAGCGTCCAGCAGGCGAACCCCAAGTTGGTCGTTTGCGGCGAAGATGCCAACTGGCTTTGGAAGCAGGGAAAGCCAGTTGATAAGCGTGTCTTGGCTCTTCTCCCAGTCGGCAGCACTGTCTGACAATGTCTCCGGAAGCTCGAAGCAGCGGCATCCGTAAGATTCCACGGATCTCACAAAATTCTGTACTCGCTCGATGAAAAAGCGCTCAGTTCGGAGACTGTAGGCCGCGAATTGTCTGTAGCCGCGTTCAAAGAAATGCTCAGCCACACTGCGCCCGATGCTTGCGTTATCCATTCCCACAAATGGGCGGTCACCTTTAAGGTTAGTTGCGCGCAGCTCGACGGCGGGCAGGCCCGTTCGGGAAATGAGATCAGCCATCTCCTGTGTAAATGTACGGGTGAGGATCCCGTCTCCATCCCAGTCGCGCAGCCATGCCGGCGGTGCGGAATCTAGCGCCCTGAGTTCCAGAAAAGTTGACCAAGGGCCGTGCGCCGCAATGAAGCGCTTTACCCCTCCGAGTACTTCCCGTGTGTAAGTGCGAGTTGTCTCTACGAGAAGGGCTACACGAGGGACTTTGCGGTATGTGCGTTTAGTCATCTGCAAAACGGTTGACGATAAACTTTAGGTTGTAGGCTCCCGAGTTGTGCTTGCGGCAAGTGCTCACGCTCCACAAGCCGGTTGAGTGAACGCCATGTCGTTTAGGCGGTTCAGGTCGAGGATGCCTCAATGCGAGTGATCATTCGATAATTAAAATTTAAGGACCGGACCATGACGGTTCGTGCCAATTTTAAAATGGGATCGCCTCATGCCTACACGCCTTGTGTGGGACGAAGGTCGGTCGGATAGAATGCCTGGATTAGTTTGAAAATAAATGGGACACGCTGACTTATAACCCCGTATCCAAGTTCATCTAAAATGCGGTGCTTGAGTTTGCCGCTTCCGCCTCGATGAGACGGAGTAAAATTTTTGCGAACCCCAATCGGATACAACCCTTCATGTGCTCATGCGTATCTTGACCTGGAGGGACGGTAATGGCTGTCGCGCAGCCTTGATGCTCGCCGACCTCAGCGTGATCCGATCAGATCGCGGATAAATTGGGTCCACAAGAACCAGCATCCTCTAAGAGTGTATCGCACCATTCCCTCGTCGCCGTGTGCAAGCACACCGCATTTGAGGTTATGGGAAACAAGCGCGGCCGCATCCTGCTCCACCAGTACGTGGACAGCTTCTGGTTCAGATGGAATTTCGGCTTTGCTTGTGACCCCCTTTTTAGTGAGCCAATGTTCATGCGAGTCGAGGATCTGAAGAAGACCTAAATCGCCAGAAACGCGCTGGAAGTGCCATGTCGGCGCTGGCTTCAGGCTCAATAAAAACGGATAATTCCAAGTATTCCAAACATCGCCTTTCTCTGTTCTCGAGGAGACGGTGACATAGAAAAATTCTGCCTCCTCGCTCTCCACGTAGTGAATGGTGGCCTGAATTCGCTTTTGAGCGTGCGTGAGAATGCGCATGAATTGCCGATGATCGTCGCCACGCCATCCAAGGTCTTCGGTTTGCGTGAATCCTTCCTCCTCAGCCTCGGCGGTGAGTTCTTCGAGCTCCGGAAAGGTTCGCGCCCCAGGCGCGGGCTGTGATGAGAGGGTTCGTTTGCTTGGAATTTGTACGTGCCGGATGCGTCCTAGGATATCAATCCAAGGGAACAAGACCCACAGGGACGCGAGCAGCATCCCGATCGAGTGCCGCTCGCTGGTTCGGTACCCGAATAAATAGGTCGTTCCGATCAGTCCCAAGTGGCCAAGGCGGAAGATTACCGGGTGGTGGAAACTACGCAGCCCAAGGCTCAAAGCAATGAGACCGGCGAATAATAAGAGGTCTGAAAACATATCTGCTGTCTGAAATTCTGGGGGGCTGTCTTGAATGGAGTGGTGAATCGGCGCCGCTTTGATTTCCTTTGCGCTTATTTTGCGGAATTAACGATCCCGTGTTTTTTGAAAAAGGGAGCGAGTTCTTCAGGGCCAAAGTCGGCAAGAACGTGCAGGCCTGCTGTCAGTGTGGGAACGCGCGATTGTCCCGAGAGAGACATCATTTGCTTTGCAGCCTGCGGATCTGCTTCGATATCGAGGACCGTGTATGAGTACCCGAGGCGGTTGAGTTCATCGACGGCTCTGTGGCACCAGGGGCACCAAGTTTTGATGTAAAGATCGAGTTTCATTTTATCGTTTTCGCTGGGGCGCGTCAGCGAGCACGGCTCTCTCAGCGCACTATGAACAGGGCGGGCGGAGACCATACGCTTTTTTTTTTTAGTCTCAAGCTCGACTCAGTCCTTCTCGTCGGCCTTTATGGATCTGCGGTGCCGTGCGCTTCGGCTCCATGAAAGATCCTTGCTCGGGTGATGTCCTGCGCAAAAGTCACGCTAGTAGCCGCTTTTGAACGTTTTAGATCGGTTTAAATTATGTCTATCGCAACCAAAACTGGGGATGATGGCTCCACGGGGCTTATGTTCAATCGGCGCGTGCCCAAAACCCACCCGCGCGTGCGCGCCTATGGTACCCTCGATGAGCTCAACGCAGCCCTCGGGATGGTCCGCGCGTTTTGCGAGGTCCCGCTGATTTGCGAGCGGATTGTGGAGGTGCAGAGGAATCTGATTACCGTGATGGGTGAGCTGGCCGTGGAGAGCGCCGACATGGAGCGTTACATCGCAAAAGGGCGTAGCCTTGTTGGCGCGGGGTTTCCCGATGAACTGACGGCCCAGATCGAGGATCTTGAGAAGAATCACAAGATTGTGTACGCAGGGTGGGCGACTCCGGGCGGGACTAAGGGGAGCGCGTGTTTGGATGTGGCCCGCACCATTTGTCGGCGTGCCGAAAGGGAGCTGGTTGCTTTGAGAGAGGGTGGAACCCCGGTAAATCCTGAGATTTTGCGTTATGTGAACCGTCTTTCAGACCTTTGCTGGCTTTGGGCACGCTGGGCCGAGACATTAGCAGGTTAGGGATCAGGGCCGGCCAGGCGTGGCCTCTTCATGTGCTTGGGCCCCTCGATGTGCAGCTCACCGCTTGGCAGTTTGGTGAGATAAGGCTAAGGTGTCCGGCTCTATGAAGCCGCATCCCCAAGTTTCGATCTACGACACAACCCTCCGTGACGGTACGCAGGGTACGGGGATTTCCTTTAGCGTATCAGACAAGATCCGGGTTGCTGAAAAGCTAGACGCCTTTGGGGTGCACTACATCGAGGGAGGTTGGCCAGGATCCAACCCAAAGGACGCAGCTTTTTTTGCGGAGGCCGCCGTTCGGAATTGGAGGAATGCGCGGATCACTGCGTTTGGAATGACGCGGCGCGGGAAAATGAAGGTGGAGGAAGATCCCCAGGTGCAGCTGCTTCTTGATGCGCGGACTCCCGCTGTCACTATCGTGGGAAAGACTTGGCCGCTTCACGTGATTGAGGTGTTTCAGGTGACCCTTGAGGAGAATCTCGCGATGATAGCCGATACCGTCGCGCATCTTAAAAGGCACGGGCGTGAGGTGCTGTACGATGCGGAGCATTTCTTTGACAGCTTCAGGGACGATCCGGAGTATTCGCTTAAAACAATCAAGGCGGCAAAGGACGCAGGCGCTGACCTCATTGTGTTGTGCGACACCAATGGTGGCAGTCTGCCCCAGTGGGTGCGCGATGTAACTGCAAAGGCGATCTCCGCCATTGGAGCGCCTGTAGGCATCCACACTCACAACGATTCCGGGCTTGGGATCGCAAACGCACTGGCGGCGGTCGATGTAGGAGCGTGCCAGGTGCAGGGCACGATCAACGGATACGGCGAACGGGTTGGGAATTGCGACTTAACGACCATCATGCCGACTTTGCAGCTCAAACTTGGGATTCCGCTCGGAATCGATCTCACCGGACTGTGTGAACTCTCAGCTTTTGTTGATGAGCTCGCAAACGTTCCACGGAACATTCGGGCGCCTTACGTTGGCGGCGCTGCATTCACCCACAAAGGCGGGCTGCATGTTCACGCGGTCCAAAAACTCGCGCGAACTTATGAGCACATCGACCCGGCATTGGTGGGTAACGAACGTGTGATTTCCATTTCCGACATGTCGGGGCAAAGCAACGTGCTGGCCCGCGCGGAAGCGCTTGGGCTCAAACTCACAAAGGGATCAACAGAGGTCAACGCGGTTCTCGCGGAAGTGAAGCGGCTTGAGTCGCTCGGTTATGAGTTTGAGGCAGCGGAGGCATCTTTCGGTCTGTTGGTGCGCGCGTCTCTCGGCCAGCGTGTACCATTGTTTACTCTCGAAGAGTATCACTGCAGCTACCGCCGCAGCAGCTCTGATCAAGCAGTTAACTGCGAGGCCACGGTTAGAATCCGTGTCGACGGAGCGCGGGAGTACACCGTCGAACAGGGAGACGGACCTGTGAACGCTCTTGATGCAGCATTGAGAAAAGCGCTTCGTCCGTCGTATCCGGAGATCGATGAGGTGAGGCTTACCGACTACAAGGTTCGTATCATCAACGGGCAGGCAGGTACCGCCGCCCGCACCCGGGTTTTGGTCACCTCCACCGACGGGCATGAGAGTTGGGGTACGGTCGGGGTGAGCGATAACATTATTGAAGCAAGCTGGCTTGCACTTGTGGACGCACTTGAACATTGGATTCGGCGGAAGGTGAAATGATTTACCTCGGGGCAAAAGCGTCGATCCGTTGGTGCCGGGGTTCGCAAGGTCGTTGAAATGGAACTAACCGAGCGGATCCTTAACGATGCAGGCGGTTGGCAGGTAATGAAGCAGGCGCGAGGATTGCACGCGCTCAGCCGAGTTAGAGATGCCAGTTGGAGTAATGGACTTCTTACGGGAACCGTACGCGAGGGGGAGACTGAATTCCGTTCCGGTCTGAAGATTGAGTCGAGGACGCACATCGAAAACCTCTGTACCTGCCGCGACTCAAAAGTAAGGAGCCTGATTTGCGCTCACTCCGTTGCGGTGGGACTTGAGGTGATCAAACCTTCTCCTAAGGCGCCTGTTTCCGCAGTAGCAGTTTCATCTTCTGAAACAGGTCAGCTCCCTGCACGCTTTGAAAATTCTGGGCGCTCGCAGGAGGATGCTGGTGCCGGCGGTGAATCAAGAAATCAGATGCCGGAAGCGTTCTCACGCACGGACGGCGAGCCCATTGAACTGCATGTGGTCGTGCCTCCGAATTTGCTACAGGCCGCGGCTCGGGGAGCGGTCCCAATAGGGGTGGAGGCCGTACTCCGTAACAGGCGGGTGCTGCTCTCTGCCGTGGCTCCACATGGCAGTTATTGTTGCGATGCGTATGACTGGGCGCTTTTGCAGATCCTGTGGCGCGTCGAGCCAAGTCCGACAGGGCGAACTTTTCCGGGTATGCTCACCCTTAGCGTAGAAAAGTTTTTTGAAGTTCTAGAAGCATGCGAGAGGCATCCCCGACTCACGGTGGCAAAGCGGACTGCGTTGCGTGTGAATAAAGAGGGGTTGCGTCCCGCGCTTTTTTCGGAGACCCATCCGAACGGCGATTTATCTTTGAGGAGCGAATTGCCGTCCGGAGTCGGATTGATTTTCGGCAAGAAAGCAGCGTGGGGGTTTCATGATGAGATCATCCAGCCCGTGTGTCTTGGTTTGCCGGCTGCTTACCTCTCGCTCTTGTCTGGGCCCGTAAAAATTCCGGCTGCGTCCGTGATTGGATTTCTGCAACGGGAATGGGCCTTGATTGAGCATTCATTCAACTGTGATAACATCCGTTTGCCTGAGTATTGTTCTTTGTCTGCTCACGGTGCTGACGGTGCTGTCGACGTGATGGGGGCTGAGGGAAACCAACGGGCAGGCATGTCTTGCGCGGACTCGGGCCAGAATTTGAGTATTGTGGAGCGCGTCGAGTTCTTCTTAAGCCTTGAAGGCTCGCTGAATTTTTTGAGTGGTGCGCTGAAGGTGGGTTATGGCGATCGGCGAACAACGCTTTCGAGTCGTCTGAGCGCGCATCGCGGTGACCGAGCCGCTGAGGATGCGGCTTTGGGTCGATTGCAGCGTGCGGGGTTTAGTGCTCCGGATGCGGACGGGAAAATGGTGCTGCGTGGTGAGATTCCGATCTTGGAGTTTTTCGCGCGCGTTTTGCCTGCGCTTCGGCGCGAGTGGTCGGTCGATCTGGGCGAGCGATTTACCCACGTGACGCATGGCATTCAACGAATTGAACCAAAGCTGGAAATCACTAACTCAGGTGAGAATTGGTTTGAGCTGGATGTCTCAATGCAGGCGGCGGGGGGTGAGCGCTTTTCCGGGGTTGAGATTCAGCGGCTTATTCAATCGGGGCGCAGTCATCTGAAGCGAAAGGATGGCAGTGTGGCGGTTTTTGATCCGGCGCTTTTGGATGAGTTTCAGCAGGTGCTGCGCGACTGTGAGCCCGAGCAGCGTCAAGCGGGCCGCTACCGAATAGCTAACCGGCAGGCGGGATTTCTTCAGGGGTTTATTGAGGGGGAGGGGACATCGCTGCAGGCGCCGCCTCAGTGGCGTCAATGGGCGTTGTCGACCCGCAACGCGGACTCCCTAAAGCCTATTTCGCTCGGAGATCTGGACCAACAGTTGCGGGGGTATCAGAAGCAGGGGGTTTACTGGATGCATTTTCTCGCGCAAAACGGGTTGGGCGGGATTCTTGCGGATGAAATGGGGCTTGGTAAAACTGTCCAAGCGCTCGCCTTCCTCCGAACGCTCACAGGAAGACGACTGGTGGTTGCGCCGTCGTCCTTGCTGACTAATTGGCAGCGTGAGGCTCAGAGGTTCTGCCCGACGCTGCGGGTGTTGGTAATGTCCGGAGCAAGCCGGCACGGGCGTTTGGTGAATGAATTTGAAAAAGCCGATCTGGTTATCACGAGTTATCCCTTGTTACGACGTGACATCGACTGGTATCGAGGAGAGGAGTTTTCCGCGGTCATCTTGGACGAAGGGCAGCATATCAAGAATCCGGACAGTCAGATTGCTCAATCGGTGTTCATGCTTCGTTCCAAACGTCGTTTTGTTTTAACCGGTACGCCGTTGGAAAATTCGATTCGGGACGTTTGGTCGCTTCTGCATTTTGCGATGCCCGGTTATCTTGGTACCCGCTCGGATTTTCGGGAACGGTACGAAATTCCCATCACTCAAGAGCCGGGTGGTGCTGAGCACAAGCGGATGGTGCGGAGGGTCGCGCCCTTTGTGCTACGGCGGACCAAAAAGGCGGTTGTGAAGGAGTTGCCTGAGAAGATCGAGCAGGTGATTTGGTGTGAATTGTCGTCCGCGCAGCGTGAGGCGTACGGGAAGTTGGTGGATATGACGCGGCGCGAAGTGAGCCGCGCAGAGGAACTCAAGAACCAAGGGCAGGCACGTATTTTGATGCTTACCGCACTGCTGCGTTTACGCCAGGCATGCAACGATCTGCGGCTTTTAGGTGGAGACTTCGCTGAGGCTGCGGACATCGGCAGTGTTGATGCGGAGGAGGAAGACAATGAATTATCGGCTGTGAGAGGCCCTGAAGTCAGCTCTGGCAAGCTTGCGTCTTTGGCGGAAATTGTGAACGAAGCGCAACAAGGAGGACACCGGATGCTGGTGTTTAGCCAATTTTCTTCCATGCTCGATTTGCTTCAGCAGTGGATGGAGTCGAGGCAAATTGACTTCTGCAGGCTCGATGGTTCCACACGCGATCGCAGTGCGCAGGTTGACCGGTTTCAGACGGGAAGTGTTCCCGTGTTTTTGGTCAGCTTGAAAGCGGGCGGTGTTGGATTAAACCTCACGGCTGCGGACACCGTCATCCACTTTGATCCATGGTGGAATCCCGCGGTTGAGGCGCAGGCAACTGATCGTGCGCATCGTATTGGACAGAAGTCAGTGGTGACCTCCTACAAGTTGATCATGCGTGGGACGGTCGAAGAAAAGATTCTTGCGCTTCAAGGACGCAAAAAAGCGTTGATGGATGCTTTGGTTGATAGCGAGCAGCCATTGATGGAGGGCCTGAGCATGGACGATTTGGGGGAACTTCTCGCGTAAAAACGGAGTGGATCAGTTCATGGAGATTTGGCCTGTGTTTTTCAAAATGAAAAAGGGCCGGATTGAATTTTAGGCCCGGTTACTCGGGGGGGGGACGCATGTGCCGGTTTAGAAAAGAAACTAGCTTTGGGAGGAGTTTTTTGTGGTCCGCCTCGATTCCGAATCCATGACCCACTCCCGGGATGATTTCGAGTTCATGCTCAACTCCGAATCTTGTTAGGGCGTCTGAAAGTATTTTCGCATGCTGAACTTCAACAACCTTGTCCTCTGCTCCATGAATGATAAGGACGGGCGGATCACTTTTGTCCAAATGTGAAAGAGGAGAAAATTGGCGATACATCCAGGGCGCTTCCTGTCGCGTTTTACCGAGGATCCCGATGTCTTCGTGTTTAGAAGTGTCGATGGGACCATAGAAATTCACAACGCACTTAACGTCGCTGAATTCGTCTTCATAGGGGCCCTGAGGTTCAAGTCCGTCTTGGGGTTGGGTGAACCCAGTTAGGCATGCCAAATGCCCTCCGGACGATAGGCCGATGACTCCGATGTTGTCCGGATCAACGTTGAGACGCCTGCAATGTGCGCGCAACCAACGGACGGCTGTTTTGCAGTCGTGAAGGTTTTGGGGCCAGCAACGTACGGAGCCGTCAGGTGCGCCGAGTTTGTAGTTAATGCTCATTGCGGCGAACCCTCGGTCGGCGAGTGTTGTTGCTAGGGCAACCTCGCGGGGTGAATCCTTCCTTCCTGCAACCCACCCGCCGCCATGGATAATTAGCAATACCGGTGTTGGGGAAGATCCGGAATCAAGAGCTGGCAGATACAAGTCGGCTTTCT
>CAMDSZ010000141.1 GCA_945906945.1 Akkermansia muciniphila | reverse complement strand
GGTGAATCCATTGAGGGACCTCTCGGTGACGCGGTGGCGAAGCGCTATACTGCGGGCGAGACAGACGAATTCCTCAAGCCGCTAATCCCAAGCCATATCAACGAATCCAGAATCCGCGACAATGACGTCGTGCTGTTCTTCAATTTTCGGGCGGACAGGGCCAGGCAGCTTTCCCTCGCGCTCATCGATCCAAAATTCAACGGCTTTGAACGCGAGATCACACCAAAGATCCACTACGTAACACTCACGGAATACGATCGGACCTACGGAGTTCCGGTTGTTTTCCCACCGCAGAGCCTCACAAATATCCTGGGTGAGGTAGTGAGCCAAGCCGGACTCAAGCAGTTGCGAATCGCTGAAACCGAGAAGTATCCGCACGTTACCTATTTTTTTAACGGAGGCATCGAGCAGCAGTTTCCGGGAGAGGAAAGAATCATTGTGCAGTCGCCAAAAGAGGTGGCGACCTATGATCAAAAGCCTGAGATGAGTGCCCCGGAGGTGACTGCCAAAGTCGTGGAGGCGCTCGGAGACTACGACCTTGTGATTCTGAATTTTGCAAACCCGGATATGGTTGGGCACACGGGAGTTGTGGATGCTGCCATCCGGGCTGTGGAATCCATCGACGCCGGAGTCAAGTCGGTCACCGAGGCAACCCTTGCGCTCGGCGGACGTCTGCTCATCACCGCAGATCACGGAAACTGCGAACAGATGAAAAACGCGGACGGTTCTCCGAACACCGCGCACACAACCAACTTGGTGCACTTCCTTTATGTTGGCGAGGATGCCGCCCAGGTTCGCTGCGAGAACGGGATACTCGCAGACGTGGCCCCCACCCTGCTCAACCTTTTGAAGGTATCGCAGCCCAAAGAAATGACGGGAAAGAATTTAGTTAAGCCCCTTTCTTAAAAGCTTTAGTAGAACATCCGGTGCAGATATCCGGATTTCCCATTTGCAGAAAACGCCCGCGCAGTGGTTGAATGACCAAAGCGCGTTTCGCGCAAACCACTACCCGGTGGTGTAACGGTAGCACAGGGGCCTTTGGAGCCCTTAGTCATGGTTCGAATCCATGCCGGGTAGCCAATCTTGTGGATGCAACGTCCATCCAGAGAGTACGATCTGATCGGGCATCTAGAGGTCCACCAGAGGTCCGCCAGCGGCTCCGATCCATCTAGAAATCTGCGCTAACGCTGCTCCTCCGCTTGCCAACCGGCGCGCAGTATCTTTATTTGAGCTTCGACTACCCCATGCCACGCCTTTTCTCACTCTATGTTCTGATGGCTTCTGCGGTCGCAATCGCACCCGCGAGTGCAGCGACCTCGGAAAGTTCGAAATCCTCGACCTCCTCCTCAAAAACCTCGGGTACAAGCAAGTCCGCAACTCCTGCCGCAAAGCCCCCGGCGTCCAAAAGCAGCTCCACAAAGCCTTCTTCGAGTTCCACAAGTTCCACTAAGCCCAAGACGGCAACGACAAAACCGTCGCCCGCTCCGAAGCCTCCCGCGGTCGAGCCGAACGGTGCGCCGCGCATTCACGCGGCAAGCGCGGTTCTCATCGACGCAAAGTCCGGCCAGGTTCTGCATTCCATAAACGCCGACCAAGAGCGCGCCGTTGCAAGCACGCAGAAGTTAATGACCGCTCTGATCGTGGCAGAGTCAGGCGGATTAGATAAACTCGTGAAAATCGAAGCGAGCGACACCTGGGCGGAGCCTTCGAAACTCGAAATCAAGCAGGGTGAAACCTACCGCCGCGGCGATTTACTTCGCATCCTGCTCGTGAAAAGCATGAACGATGTAGCAAGGGCTCTCGCAAGGGATAACGCGGGAAGCGTGGAAGCGTTTGCGGAGAAAATGAACGCGAAAGCCGAATCCCTCGGGATGACTCACTCACACTTTGTTAACCCCAACGGCCTTCCCGCTCCGAAGCAGCATTCAACGGCGAGGGACATGGCTCGTGTTGCTGCAGCAGCCTACAAAAACAGCACGATCAGGAGCATTGTCTGCTTGAAAGAGTTGGAGTGGCAGCACCCTGACGGCCACGTCTCCGAGTTCCACAACACCAACCGCGTCCTCTCGAGCCTGAAGTACTGCAATGGAATGAAAACTGGCTACACTCAGGCGGCTGGATTTTGCCTGATATCAAGCGCCTCAAACTCGAGCAAGGACGTGATCTCGGTCGTGCTTGGCGATGCAAAGGAGTATGTGTGGAACGACTCCGAGCGCCTGTTGGTCTGGGGATTACGCGGTGAAGAACTCGCCACGGACAGCCAGTGAATCGTCTGCGCACGCTCAAAATTCTTTGACTCGCAATGGGCAGCTCGATTGAGAGTCATTTAAAAAAGAAACTCGAGGACCTCGACGAGGCTGGGCTGCTCAGGAAATTAACCCTGCCAAAAAGTGGGGGTCCCGATCCAGAAACCGCGCAGTTTTCATCAAACGATTACCTCGGCCTTGCGCACGCTCCGTTTCTGCAGGAAGCCGCAATCGCCGCTATTGAGAAATACGGCACAGGGGCGGGAGCGTCGCGGTTGCTCAGAGGAACGCTCCCTCCCCACGAGGAGCTCGAAGCAGCGATCAGTCTCTGGAAACGCGCAGAGGCGTCGCTCGTTTTCACGAGCGGATACGCTGCTGCACTTGGAACGATCAGCGCGGCTGTTGGAAAGAACGACGTGGTCCTCCTGGATAAACTCTGCCACGCATCGCTCATCGATGGCGCGCGTCTCTCGGGAGCGTTGATCCGCGTGTTTCCGCACAACAACATGCGCAAATTAGGCGCCCTTCTCGAATGGGCGTCGCATACCCGGCCGGACGCGCGTGTGCTCGTCCTCACCGAAAGTGTCTTCAGCATGGACGGCGACTGTTCACCTTTGGCCGAAATTGTGCAGCTCAAGGAAAAGTATGGCGCATGGCTAATGCTCGACGAGGCTCATGCGGTCGGAGTGATCGGCGAACAAGGCCGGGGACTCGCCCATGCGCTAAACTTGAGCGGGCGGATCGAAATCCAACTCGGCACTCTCAGCAAGGCGCTGGGCGGGTGCGGCGGATATGTTTGCGGATCCAAACCGCTCATCGATTGGCTGGTGAACAAGTCCAGGTCCTTCGTATACTCGACCGCACCATCTCCGGCTTCGGCAGCTGTGTCTCTGGCGGCGATCCAATGGCTTTCGAGCAACCAGGCAAGCGAGCGCCGCGCGAACCTCTGGAAAAACATCAAGCATTTCGGGTCTTTGATCGGGTCCTTGAGAAAGATGCACATTGAACCGGAGAGCGCGATCATCCCCATTCGTGCTAACTCCACGGAAACCGCCAACCACTGGAGCAGTTGTCTGCAAGAGCAGGGCATTTTTGTCCCGGCCATACGTTATCCCACGGTGGCGAAGGGCACTGAAAGACTGAGGGTCACCCTCTCCTCCAATCACTCGCAACAACAGATTACTCGCCTTTGCGACGCCCTCGCACAACTGAGTGCCCTTTTGCCAACCGCTTGACAAAGAGGCGCCGGTGACTTTAGATCAAGGGCTCGTCTTTTACAGGCGCTACATTTTCAGAAATCCCCCGTCGCACACCACTCAACACACTCCCGAATATGGCTATCACTGAAGTTATTCTCACAGAAAAAATCGCGTCGCTTGGCGCGGAGGCTGATATTGTTAAGGTGCGCCCCGGTTACGCGCGCAATTTCCTCATCCCACAGGGCAAAGCCCTCGAGGTGACAGCAAGCACTCTTCGCCGAATCAACCTGCTCAAAACCAAGCGCGCACAGCGTGAGGCGCAGGAACTCAACGATGCCGAGGAACTCGCGCGCCGCATTAACAAACTCAAGGTCTCTTTCGAGCTGGAAACAGGCGAAACGGGCAAGGCTTTCGGATCGGTGACCGCTAGCGACATCGCTGAAAAGCTCAAGTCTGAGCTGGGAGGAAAGACAGAAATCGACCGCCATCGCATCCAACTCGAGCGCCCGATCAAGGAGAGCGGAACCCACGAAATCGCAATCAAACTTCATGCGGACGTGGTGGCCAAGTTCTCGCTTACGGTGAAGAAAAAAGGCGGCGACGAGGCTCAAGGTGAACAGGCTGACTCGGAAGGGCCCGACGAACGCCCTGCCGGCGGTTACAAGGCCAAGGTGAAGGCCAAGCATACAAAGTAGTTCTATCTCAGGCGTCTTTCGCCCCAAAAAATCCCTCTGCACGGGGGCGGATGAACGTCCGCCCCCGTTTTTTATGCCTTCAACCACCCAAAAACGCCGCGAAGCGCGCTCGGACAGTGCGGACCTCCTCTCAAAGGCCATCCATCTTGCGGACCCCCACCGAGCACTGCCCCAGTCGCCCGAGGCCGAGCTTGGAGTGCTCTCGAGCTACCTGCTTTCACCGCGCGAGGTAGGCGGTATCTGCGCTGAAAAAAGATTAACCGCAAAGCACTTTCATGTGCCGGCACACGCCACCATTTTTGCGGTTGTTGAAGAGATGTGGACCAACAACCTCCCCATCGAATTCATTACGCTCACACAAACCCTGAGGGACCGGCAGCAACTCGATCAGATTGGCGGCCCAGCCTTCATCACCAACTTATTCACGTACCTTCCGACGGCGGCCAATGTCGGATACTATCTGGACGCGGTCATCGAAAAGCAGACCCTTCGCGAAATTATCAGGGTTTGCACCGAATTCGCCTCGCGTGGATACGACGAACCGGGCTCCGTGCAGACGCTTCTGGACGAGGTGGAAACTAGAATCTTCGAAATCACCAAGGGGCAGATTCAAGAAACAAAATTCAACATGCGCTCTGTCGTGATGGAAGCGATCACTTCCATCCAAGACCTTCTCGAGCGCCAAGGCGGTATCACGGGCTTACCCACCGGCATACCCGCCCTGGATAAAATGACCGACGGTCTGCATGGGTCCGAAATGATCGTGATTGCGGCTCGGCCTTCGATGGGCAAGACCGCACTGGCGATGAACATCGCGGAACACATCGCTCTTGAATGCAAAAAAGCGGTGGCCGTTTTCTCGCTCGAAATGAGTTCCCAACAGCTGGTGCAACGCTTGCTTTGCTCACGGGCCCGGGTGAATCTGCAGAAGCTGCGCGACGGCTTTTTGCATGACCGCGATTTTCCCGCCCTCACCTCGGCAGGCTCAATTTTATCAGAGAGCAAAATGTTCATCGATGACACCGCTGGGCTGAGCATCCTTGAACTCCGAGCGAAGGCGCGCCGCCTAAAGAGTCAGCACGACATTCAGGCGATCTTCATTGATTACATCCAGCTGCTAAGGTCTACCACCCGCCGGGCGCAGGACAACCGCCAGCTTGAAATCGCGGAAATCTCAAACGGAATCAAGGCGCTGGCCAAGGAGTTGAATATCCCGATCGTAGTGCTGGCCCAGCTCAACCGTAACCCCGAGAGCAGAACTGGTGATTCCAAGGGACGCCCCAGGCTGAGTGACCTTCGTGAATCCGGAAGTATCGAGCAGGATGCGGATCTTGTGGGACTGCTCGTTCGCGAGGAATACTACGCCGACAATGACGAGGAGCGAAAAGAGTCTTCGGGTAAGGCGACCCTGATTATTGCCAAGCAACGAAACGGCCCCGTGGGGGACGTTCCCCTTACCTTCCTCAAAGAATTCACACGGTTCGAAGCCCGGTCTGAAAAAGAGGAGCCCGAATAACCATGGAAGTAGCCATGGGAACGGCATCCGCCGCAATGGGACTGAGCCTTTCTCCCGAAACCTAATTCCACACCAGCAGTGACTCCGGCAGCGTGCTCAAGGGGCACTGATCTGTCTTCCGTTCCGGCGAGGGTTTCGTTAGATTAATGGATCTTCTGTTGCACGAAGCGTCTTGAGCGGGCATAACTTCTCGCGTTAGCAATCGGGCCGAGGTGGCGAAATTGGCAGACGCACCAGACTTAGGATCTGGCGCCGCAAGGCATAGGGGTTCAAGTCCCCTCCTCGGCACTTTTCATTCCCCGCCCAAAGCTGGGTAAATCACTAATAGACAATCCTCTATTGTTTTTTCGCTTACTCAAGCGTCCATTCCCCGCGCATTTTCCAGTGCCCATTTTTGCATACGGCTGCATATACAACCCATGCACTTCCGCCGATCCAAAAGCCGCCCACGGATGCAATTTTAATGGGGATGCGTAGATGAAATCCAAACGACGGGTTTCTTAGCCTGAATCTAACGCAAGAACGCAGTGCCGCTTAATCAACGTTTCAGGCTAGGCTGAAATAATTGCAATTATTTTATGCCGAATGGCTTCCAGTGCAATTTTAGTGAGAGTTCCAGCCTCTGAAATGAAGAGTGATTGGTTTGCCGTGAATAGTTTTGCAGGTCTCACGAAGCTTTGTATTTGGAGTCCGCCACTGTTGAACTCCTGTGATCCAAGTGAAACAGAATTTGGATCCGAGTAAGAATTACTCGTGATCTGACATAAGATCCAATCTCCCCTCCCCGCACTAGCGACCACGACTGCTGGTCTCTTTTTTGAATCGGAAAGATCTGAAAAGGGAAACGGAAGGAGAACTACCGAGCCTACTGAAGGTGTGCCCATGCCTTATCTTCCTCCTCGCGACTCCAATCAACCGCAAGCGAAGCTTCGCTGAGCAATGCGGTTTCATTCTCCTCTTTAGCCTCAGAGTGAAGAATCATAACTAAAGCCCTGCTAGGTCGAGCCAACCTCAGCGGTTCCAGCAACTGGATATGTCCATGTTCGTCGATCTGAGCTTCAACTGTTTGGATCATGCCGAACTTTAGCCCGAAATTGAACACTTCACAATGCGCGTTTTCACGAGAATACCTGTTTGCGATACCGTGCAGTGAATGGTGCATCTTGATTGTTTACCGAGACCCCAGCTGTCGACTCTCTTTGCATAAGCAACTTATATCAAAAAATTTGGGGCGCAATCTTGTGTAAACCGAACCATAAAGGCACCCCTCCTCGGCACTTTCTCGTATGCTAGACTCTGCGCAAGCGCAGCTGCCAAAAGACAACGCTCAAGGCCGCCGCTTCTACTGGTTTCTGTTCCGGAATGCCTCGATTTCGTAGAAATCCACTTTTTCTCCAGCGCTACGGTATGAGGCAACCCCGAGCTTTTGGTTGTCCGGCGAAATAAAAGCGCGTCTGGGCGGGCGCTCAAATCCCCGCAACTCCTCAACAAGCGCCATCTTTCTGGTGAAGTCCGAGATCTTCACAGTCAAGTCCTCTGAGCAGGTAACGATATACTGTCCCTTCGGATGCCACTGGATGTCGGTAATCGGCGCGTCATGGGTTCGAAACTCTTTTTCAACCCTTCCTGCCTCCAGGTTGTGGATGCGCACCCGCATGCTGCTTCCACCCTCGGCGAGGTATTTGCCCGAGGGATTTGGCGAAAGCACCTCCGCATCGGGAGCGGGAATCGTCGCGAGCTTTGCCCCTGTATCTGCATCCCAGACGATGATTGCACGCTCCAAAAACGTCTGGGCCTCACCCTCGCGCTGAGTCTGCACGAGCGCAATTTCTGCAATGCGACTCGGGCCAATCCACTTCACGCTGAGAACACCCTCCACTGGGGAGTCGATTCCCGTGCGATCAATTTTACAACGCAGCGTGCCCGAGGTTGTCTCGTAAACGGCGCTCCCCATCCAAAGCAGATCACCCGTGGTATTGAGCGCGAAGTGTCTTGGAATACCTTCGAGTTTGCCCGTGAACAACTCCTTCAGCTTGTCCTCTTGCTCGATATAAACACGCGTGAGCAAACCGCTCACTGCCACTGTTGAGCAGTCCTTACTGACCGACAGAATCTGGTTATACATCGACTCGTGCAACAGGGAGAAAACCGGCTCCTTCTCAGGATCTTTTTTCTTGAGGTTCAACACCTCAAGTGCGGCAGGCTTTCCGGCTCGAAGCCGAACAACTCTCGCAGCATTCGATAAAAAGTGAAAAGACGGCATCACTCCTAATACCGAAGAAATCGAGAGGGACAGGGAAGGCTTCGAAAGCTCAAACTTGTGAACCTTCATTAGATTGTCCTGCACAACTGCAACCTCTCCGGAACTCGGGTGGACGGTCACTTTCCAAGGAGACTTAAACTTACCGAGCAACATCGTTGATCGCGCAAGTGCGCCGCCATTGTTGCTCCAAAATTGGAGGACCGCGCTCCGATCCGACCTCTTCGACACCGTCACAAGCATATTCAGCGACTGCGCGAAATCCATCGCCTTCAGGTTTGGCTGTCGGATCTCGAAGAGGGGCTTCCCGCTAACCGGATCAAGCTTTCGGATAATGGGTTGTATGAACGCAAACAAGTTGGAGTTGCTCGAATACAGGGTCTGCGCTCCGTACGGAAACCCGATCTTCGCGTTCTGTTTGATCAGATTCCCCGAAGGCAACTCCAGTTCCTGAATTCCGTCCTCAATAGAAGTGATCCGGATTTTTGATGAGTCGATGAACTCCGCGACCGCACCGCTTTTCGGCCCGCCTTCCCACACGAGTTTTCCAGCGTCCAAACTCCACACCTTGACTCGCGCCTCCGTTGCGCTGGCGACCGGGTCGGCATGGCTCAAAAGCAGCTTGCCATCCGGACTGATCGCAATCGACTGGCGGAACCCCGGCGAGCTCCATCCTACAAACGGTTGCTGAAACTCCATCTGCTTCTCCCCCTTTGGCAGCGAGTAAACAGTGATCTTACAGGAAGAGCCCACGTTTCTTCCTAGCGCGATCTTTTTGAAATCCTTTGAAACACATGCCAGCGTGGCTCCCGCGCCGTCCGGACATTTAAAAAGATTTGTGGAATTCCCGGTCGTGAGGCTAAGGGTGCGAACCCACCCGTTTGCTTGAAGGGTGACCATCTCGCTTGGCTGGGTTGGATGCGCCAGAATGGTCGCCCAATTTGATTCCTCAGGAGCAGTGATCGTGAGCACGGAGGAGTCGAGCTTTTGATTGAGGTAATGCCATCGCTCATCGCGCATTGAGGGCTGCACAGACCCCAGCAACCGTTCCATTTCCTCGCCGTCCTGTTCGCGTTCAGCCGATTCGGCAAGCGTGAGAAGTGCGTTTGTGGCAGCGCGCCGCGCCGCGGCCTCGTTGAAGAACAGTTCGACAACAAATGCGGCGGCGGCAATCAAGAAGCACGCGGCAACAATCGAAGCAAATCGATGGCGTATCACAAAAAGCTTTAGCTGCCTCGCCAGTCCGGCGTCCTCGGCCTGGGTGGCATATCCGTTTTGAAACGCCTCGATATCCGCCGCGAAAGCCTGGACCGAGCCGTACCGTGACTCAGGGCTATGCGCCATCGCCTTGTGAATCACCGATTGGAGTGCCGCGGGAATTCTGTGATTTTCTTGCAGTCTCGGCTCGCGCGGCTGGCCTGTGCCTTTTTTGAGCGAAGTTTTACGGGTTTTTAAAGTGCTGATCTCTCCGCGCCGGACCTTTGTGAGAACCTCATCCAACGTTGTGCCCTCAATGGGAGGCCGCAGCGTGAGCATCGCAAAGAGCAATCCGCCCATCGAGTAGATGTCCGATCGAATATCAAGTTCTGAGATCCGTCCCGCCGCCTGCTCTGGTGACATGTACTGAGGAGTGCCGAGGACGTCCCCTTCGATGGTTCTTCCATCAACCGGGGCGCCAGCATCCAGTTCACCTGGGTTTAGTCCATCGCGTTGGTCGTCCGTCTCGCCGAGAATCTTCGCCAGCCCCCAGTCCATCACGAGAACCTCCCCGAATTCACCAACCATCACATTCTCGGGTTTAATATCTCTGTGGAGAATTCCATGAGCATGTGCGAACGCCATCGCATCGCATATTTTTCGAAACATCGTCAGCATGGCCTCTCGGTTGAATTCCTTGACGGTTTCCGGCTCGCCATTGCTCAGGGCGTTGATGACCTGCTGGAGTGTGCGCCCCTTGATCAGCTTCATGCTGTAAAAGGGGCGGTTCGCATCATCCCTTCCAGTCGCATGAATCGGCACAATGTTGGGATGCGCGAGCCGTGCAAGCACCTTGGCCTCCTTCCAGAAACGCGCATCTGAATCGTCCCCAGCGGTGCTGATCTTCACGGCAACGTTCCGCTCCAGGTCCTTATCCTCGCCGTTATAAATCCGGCCCATCCCGCCGCGCGCTATCTCCGCATGAAGGGTATATTTCACATGCGTCAGAGTGCGATGTTCGCCTGACACGTCCTTCTCCGCGCTTGAGGAGGCTAATGACGCGGGGGAAACCGCCGTTTTTTTATCCCTCGCTGCGCGCCCCGGGTAGCGGCTTGGAACAAAAGTCACTCCGCTTGAAACACTGCGCTGGGCTGACTCATGCGTTTCCAACAAAGCGCTCACCGCATCCGCCGAACTCTCTCTTACGTGCAATTGAGCCTCCCCAATC
>CAMDSZ010000140.1 GCA_945906945.1 Akkermansia muciniphila | reverse complement strand
TGGTGAGTTGGAATGATGCGAAGCAATTTTGTGAGTGGGTGAGCAGGGTGACTGGGAAAGAATGGAGGCTGCCAACGAATCTTGAATGGGAAGCGGCAGTGGGGACGAGCAGGTATCCGTGGGGGGATTACTATCCTCCGAACTGGGATGATGGGAATTACGCGGTGGCAGAGGATGGCAAGGCTGATCCAGCGAAAGTCGGGGTGGACGGGATCAAAGGAACGGCTCCCGTTGGTAGTTTCAAAGCGAATGTGCTGGGGTTTTATGATCTTGGAGGAAACGGCAATGAATTTATGTGGGATGAGCTGAATGAGAAGACTGGCAAGCGGGTGCTCCGGGGCGGGGACTGCAACGGCCTCGCAGAGTACTGCGCGGTTGCCTACCGCTACTTCAGCTCCTCGGGGAACCGCTACGGCAACTTCGGCTTCCGAGTGGCCCTCAGTTCAGTTCCCTAAAGCTGAAGCGAGTAGCGCTTTTAGTGCCCCCGAATCAACGCCGGAGAGACTCTAGTGGATAACGGTTGACATGGAGAGACAGGTCAGCGCTGCGATCAGGAGTTGATGGAATCAAGTGTCGCTTTTTCGATAGCCATTTTTTCTTCACCGTTCACGGAACACTCGGATGCTGGAGGCGAAAGTCTGAGGTGTGCGTTTCAAAAACAGCAGAGGCGCTTTAAAGCCTCTGTGCAAAAGTCTCGAGCGACTCGGAGCGGAAGGCGCTTTCGAGGAGTTGCTCCAGTCGCTTCGGGTCTTTGATGGTCTCCACGGCCTCGCGGACCCCTTCCGGGTATGACCCATGCTTGATTTCCAAGGCGCGCAATACTGCAGTCCGGAAGGCGAGCAACTGACCTTCCGAGAGACCCTCCTCTCGGCCTTCTTTTCTACCCTCCCGTTTGCCTTCTCGTTTGCCTTCATGTCTGAGCTGATCGGCGATGGTCATGGTTTTGGTTTGAAGAGGTTTGCTGTGAATCTTCCGGATGCGTTCCTTAAGCAGAGATACGTTTGAGTCGGCGTTGAGAACATAGCGCAATATCCGCTCCAGCGCACTCTCTGAAATTGTCACAAAAAGCGACTCCTCCCAAAGTGCATCGCTAAAAAGTTCGTTCACCGGTTCGGCCTTTAGAGCGCGCAGCGTGAGAATTCCTTCCGAGGTCCCACCCAGATCCTCGTAGGGGATACGCGCCAGTTCCAGTAGATGATATACGAGGGTGGGTTGCCACGGCCGAATCATGTCCGCAAATTCAACCGGCAGATCCAGCAGGTCTTCGAGGCGAGGCGAGGTTTTCCAAGGGCGTTTTCCCTGTGCGAGCACGACTGGAAGAATGGCCGGGAGTTTTGCAGGAGCAGGGTGCGCGGCGGCGAACCGTTCCCAGATCCGGAGAATATACGAAAGCAAGCGCAGTGCCATGCGCGGGTCTTCGGAACTCTGGTGCTCAAATAGCAGGTACAAGAATACGTCGCTCTCTTTGATTTTAAGCGAGAAGAGCAAGTCGCTTTCCGAGGCTGTGAATTGGGGGTCGACGAATGTTGAGGGTTCGAGGCGCAGAGAGTTCCAGTCAAAGGCGTGTGAGAGCCCCGCGGGAAGATGGTTTTGAAAGAAAGCGCGGGCGTTCTCCGTGTTGGAAAAAGTTGCTTTGAGTAGCTTGTCGTTTGGATGATGGATGGGTTCCTCAGGCATGGGCTCTACATGGGAGTCGCAAATGGAGTAACGGTTTGACGTCAGGGCGCGCCTGATCGGCGTATGAGGCGTTCTCGATGGGACGCTCGGCTCGACGAAAGGGAGTTTCCCGCAGAGCAGTCTGTGGATGGTTGCCTGAGTCGAAGCCGGTCGCGGCATACGGGTTTCTTTGCGCAACCGCGTCCGAATCCGTCGTGTTTTGTCTGTTCTCGATGCATTTGAGGGATTAACAAGTTTGGGCATGTCATTAGAGGGTCATCAGCTGGGTGAATTTGAAGTGCTCGAACGCCTCGGGCAGGGAGGAATGGGCGCTGTGTACAAGGCCCGGCAGTCTGTCCTAAAGAGGCTTGTCGCCATCAAGACGCTCAGCCCCGCTCTCGCGATGGACGGCGAGTTTGTCACCCGCTTTCACAACGAGGCCGTCGCTGCGGCCGCACTCAACCATCCGAATCTGGTCCAGGTCTACGCGGCCGGCGAAAATGCCGGACAGCATTGGTTCGCGATGGAGTTTGTGGATGGCGAGTCTGTTCAAAAACGCCTCGACCGGCTTGGGAAACTGGAGCCGGAGGAGGCGATCGCTATCTGCATGCATGTCGCCACCGCGCTCGATTTCGGTTGGAGAAAGGCGCAGCTCATCCACAGGGATATCAAACCTGACAACATCTTTCTTTCCAACGACGGCGAGGTGAAACTAGGGGACCTTGGCCTTGCGAAGAGCGCATCCCAAGAGAACAGCCTGACGATGACCGGCGCTTCCATGGGGACCCCCCTTTACATCAGCCCGGAGCAGACCGAGGGCAGGCGCGACATCGACTTGCGCTCGGACATTTACAGCCTGGGCTGTACGCTCTTTCACTTGATCTGCGGCTCCCCGCCTTATTCGGGCGAAAGCGCAGTCGGGGTCATGATCAAACACGTCAGTGCGCCGCTGCCTGATATCTGCGCCGCGTACTCGCATGTGCATCCGGCGATTGCGGCGGTGGTTCTTAAGATGATGCAGAAGGCGCCCTCGGACAGGTATCAATCCTATTCCGAACTGACGGCTGATTTGCACGCCGCGTTCGAAGCCCTTTCCGCGCCGGTCGCCCAGCCCGCCACAGCGACGGCGCCAGCAGTTCTCGTGGCCCAGCAAGAGCCTGTGCAGACGCAAAGACAGGCTGTCAAAGTGACGAACGCCGACATTGATCGGACGCCCAAGCACAAGACAAGTCTTTGGATCGCGGCGGCTTTGGGGCTGGCTGTAGTCGGCGGAGGTGCTCTCTGGCTTGTCACGCGGAGCACGGTCACAAAAAGCCAGACCGCCGAGGCGAAGCCGGTTTCAAAGGAAGCATGGAGACCGTTGTTCGACGGGAATAGTCTGAAAGGGTGGCGCGGCGACCAGCAGGGTTCGACGCCGAAGGGCTGGATGATTCAGAATGGAGCGATACACACCTCCGGGAAAAATCCGCTCCTGGTTTTCGACGAAGAGTTCGAAAGCTTCGAACTCGAGTTGGAGTGGAAAGTCGCTCCAAATGCGAACAGCGGTATTTTCTATTGGTTGCAAAACGGGCCCCCAGGAAGTTTCTACCCCGAGTTCCAAGTGCACGATCCCGCACAGAGTGACAAATACAAATCCGGGGCACTTTGGGGCATGATTGCCACACAGAAAGTTTACGACAACCCGGTCGGTCAGTGGAACAAGGCGCGCATTGTTGCACTTGGAGGACAAGTGGAACACTGGGTGAACGGCGAGCTCGCCTGCCAGTACGACCTGGATGACCCATCCTGGCAAAAAGTGAAGGCTGCGCTTCCTCCGAATAAGAAAGTTGCGTGGGATTCCGCGCGGCGAGGAGCCATCGCGCTGCAGGCCAACGGCGGAGACGTGGACTTCAAAAACATCAGGGTGCGGACGCTCGCGCCGGGCAAGTAGGGCGCGGGCAAGTGGTGGTTCAATTTTAGAGAGCGCGTGCAAAGAAGTTTGGAAAGTGCCTGTCCCGAGTCGCTGCTTTTGAAAACCAGTAGAGTACAAACTTTGCGCTTCGTCCTACGCGTTCGAGGGACAGCCCAGCGCGCGTGAAAGCTCTCCTGCGTGGCGCTTCACCATTTCGCCCATCCTGTGGAAAGCCGCAGGCCTGACGCGGTCTGAAGGGCCGCTAATCCAAATTGCCGCGACCGGATGGCCGCGGTGGTCGAATACGGGTGCCGCCACACATGCGAATGTTTCGCTTTCCTCGCCCCGGTCAAGCGCGTAGCCCCGAGCCTTGACCTCGGCGAGCTCACTTAGGTACGCCTTGGCCGAGGTGATGGTCTTTGGCGTGTATTTGGTGAATCTGATTTGCTTGATGAACTCCCGCTGTTTGTCGGGACCGAGGTGCGCCAGTATTGCTTTTGCAGGCGCCGCTGTGTGCAGCGGGAATGCGTGTCCGATTTCGACAACGACTTTTACCGGAAGCGGCGATGGCACCTGGTCGAGCACCACGCCGTGATTCCCTGCGAGCGTGCCTAGAAGAGCGGTCTCGCCGCTTGCGTCCCGTAGGGAGGACAGAACCGGCGCCGCTGCCTCGACCAGACGCTGGCCCCCGACTGCGGCGTGCCCAAGGCTCAGTAGCTTTCGGCTTGCTCGATAGGCTTTGGTGTCCTCGTCGCGCTCGGCGTACCCGCGCAGTGTCAGCGTGGTCGCGATGCGGAAAATGGAGTTCTTCGGCATCTTCAGCGCTTCGGTAAGCTCCGTGAGAGTCAAGGCCTGGGGCTTGCTGGTAAGCAGCTCCAGCAGATCGAGGGTGCGATCCAAAATGGGCACGCGGTACCGGTCCAGAGCCGATATCTTGAGGGCTGTCGTTGGTCGCTTCATTGTGTTTCTCAACTCAATTGCGGTTTGTGATTGCAAACGCAGTAACACTATTTGAGGTTCTATAGCGTTTGTCATTTCAATTATGAGTTTATTACGCAACCAAATTGCCATAGTCACCGGGGGGTCCCGCGGGTTCGGCGCCGGAATCGCACAAGCGCTTGTGAACGCCGGGGCGCGCGTGTGGATCACGGGCCGCTCGAAGGCCACACTTGAAGCTGCCGCTGAGCGTATCGGAGCATCTGCGTTTGTGGCGGATGCCGCGGATCCCGCAGCCTGGGACCGACTCACCTCTGAGGTGATGTCGCAGGCGGGACGCCTCGACATCCTCGTGAACAATGCAGGTGAGGGAGTTGAAATCTGTCCCGCAAGCGAGCAGACCGATGCGGCAATCGTGCGAAGTATCGCGAGCAACCTAACGGGCACGCTTCTGGGGTGCAGTCGCGCAGCCGCTATCATGCAAAAGCAGGGCAGCGGGCTTATTGTGAATATCGGCAGCGCATGTTCCACTCATGCGTGGCCGGGTTGGAGCGTGTATTCGGCGGCAAAAGCCGGCGTGCTGCAGTTCACGCGCTGCCTGCTCACAGAGCTACGTCCGCACGGCGTGCGTGTCACATCGGTCCTGCCATCGTGGGGGCAGACCGATTTCACGGCATCCGCAAACCTTCCACCGCGCGCGCCCGAAGTACTGGAAAAATGCATTTCGCCAGCGGATCTTGGGAATCTCATTGTGGATGTAGCGCAAATGCCCGCGCATCTGGTCACTGAGGAGATCAAGCTCTGGCCAATGGTACAGCCGATGGCACAGTTATGAAAAAACTTCTGCTCACCCTTTGGTTCCTGCCCGCAATTGTTGGTGCTGAGTTGATCGACGCGGATCTGCTTATTGTCGGTGGCAACGAGTCGGCATGCGCGGCCGCCGTTCAGGCATCGAGGCTCGGTGTGAAACGGATTGTTCTCGTGAATGACATCGAATGGCTCGGGGGACAGTTCAGCGCCGAGGGCGTTGGATGTCCGGATGAATGGACTGTCGTGAACAACGCGCGCACGCATTTTCCTAGAAGCGGAATTTTTCTCGAAGTCCTGCGGCGGATCCGCGCGCACAATTCGAGCACCTACGGAATGGCGTCCCCCGGCAACGCATTCTGCGGCACCGAAACCATCGAGCCCGCCGCTGCAGCGAGGATATTCTCGGAACTGCTTGAGCCGTGCGTGCGGAGCGGTGCGCTGCGCATTGAGTCTGGCTGGCAGCCTACGCGGGTTGTCGTCGAGGGGGGGCGTGTGGATGCCGTGGAGTTTGAACCGACAAATGGAGGTGCCAGCAGACTACAGGTGAAGGCTCGGATCACTCTGGATGCAAGCGATTGGGGCGACGTCATACGTTTAAGCGGCGCAGGCTACGGCGCGGGTCCGGACTTGAGGTCGAGGTTTGGCGAGGCGAGTGCGCCTGAATCCTACGACGACGCGGGCCGGCAGGAGATGAACCCGATCTCATGGTGCATGGTGCTGAGAGAAACCTGCGGGCAGCCGGCGACTATTCCTCAGCCGGCGACGTATCATGGAGCCTCGTTCGCGGCCCTCGACAAGATCGCTCCTTGGGTGAATAGCGATATGAGCGGCGGTATTTACTCCCCGAGCGGCAACAGCCCCTACACGCACCGCCGGCTGGTGGACCGTTGGCACAATGGCTTTGCCCCCGGCACCGAGGCCACGTTTCTCAACTATCCGGCACAGGATTATCCGCTCTGCCAGCTTCCAAAGCGGGTGGTGGACGCTCTCGAAAATAGCGAGCCTGGCGCATCTAAGAAAAACATCGTAGGCATGTCGCACGCGCAGCGGCGCATCATATTCGACGATGTGAAGCAGCACTCGCTCGGGATGCTGTACCATCTGCAGACAGCGGTGCACGAGCGCATGGGAGATTTTCCACAATCATTCCGATACATGCGCCTGAGCGATGAATTTGGAACAAATGACAATCTCCCCCACAAGCCGTACATCCGCGAGGGGCTGCGTCTTGAAGCGCTTTACATGCTGCGCGAACAGGATATCCGCGCCGCCGGGCGGGATCCAATGTGGGCGAAGGTTCTTCCAAGCGACGGGGTGTTCGGGTTTCAGTTCAATATCGACTTTCATCCAACCCGCCGAGGATTTGTAGATGGTTCGCGCGATGGAGCGTGGCGCAACATCCACACGCCTAGCCGCGGCTGGCACACGGATACGGACCGTTCCACCTTTCCGCTTCGTAGCCTCGTTCCAGTCGCCATGAACGGGTTGATCGGAGCCGGTAAAAACATCGGGGTTAGCAGCGTTGTGCAGTCTGCGATCAGGGTTCATGGACAGATGATGCATGTGGGACAAGCGGGGGCGACGCTTGCTTGGATTTGTTTGCGTGATGTCAGCGAACCGCGCGTGGTTGCTGGCGACATGGCGAGGGTTCGGGAGTTGCAGCTGCGCCTTGCGCGCGGAGTTGGCGGGCCGGGCGTGTTGCTCTGGCCGTGGCACGACTTGGCTCCGGATGACTTGTGTTTTGAAGCGGTGAACATGCTTGCGGTGCGCGGGATCTGGCAGGCGGACCCGGCGAGCTTGTTTTTCAAGCCCGAGCAGCTTGTGAAGCGCCGTGAGCTGGCCAGGGTGCTCGCGCGGCTTTGTCGTTCGCTGTCGGGAACAAAGGACTGGACTGCTGTGGCCAAGCCCGCTTACGCCGACGTGACGGAGAACGACCCAGACCGGACATTCATCGAGTCGATGGTGACATGGGGAGAGTTTTCGCCTACCGCGGCGCGCTTCAATCCCGAAGCGGAAGCCACACGCGCAACGCTCGCGGATTGGATGACGCGGCTCGGTCTGCCGGTCGATGGCACGCTGTCGAATTACGGTACGCGAGCGCTCACAAGAGCGGAGGCTGCGCAACACCTTTGGCGAGTGTTGCAGCATAAACAGGAGTTGTATCCGGGGCGAGGCGAGTGGCTGCAACCAGGCGGGGACCATGACGGCGATGGACGAAAGGATTATGAGGATCCGCTGCCATTCGACCGGGATAACGACAGCGTCCCTGATCAGCTTCAACCGCCAGTGCCAACGAGGGCTGCGACGCTTTTTGGAAGGCGTGCGCTTGTGAGTGATTACGGGGGTGACAAGGTTGCAATCATTGGTGTGGATGGCGAAATCGAGTGGCAGTTCCCCGCAGTTAAGCCGCAGGACGTTTGGATGCTAAACAATGGCAATGTGCTCTTCAGCCACATCCGGGGGGCACGCGAGGTGACAATGCAAAAAAAAGTGGTCTGGGAGTATTCAAGTCCGGAGGGGAGCGAGGTGCATGGCTGCCAGCCCCTGCCCGATGGATTGGTGATGGTGGTGGAGTGCGGGAGCCGGCGATTGGTCGAAGTCGGGCGCGACGGCAGCATTACCCGTGAGATACCGGTTCCAGTGAAAACCAAAAACGCACATGACCAGATGCGGGGATGCCGACGCACGGAGGATGGCCGGTATTTAATTAGCGCAAAAGGCGAGAGAGCTGTGCTCGAGCTTAGTCCCGAGGGAAAACTCATGCGCGAGATTAAGACGCCGGGCGATCCCCACGAGGTGCGCGAGTTGCCCAGCAGTAATATTCTGGTGGCATGCGGGGAGGGCGAAGCGCTGCTTGAGTTCGACCGCGAGGGCCGTGTGGTTTGGAAACTCGGAACGCAGGAGGTTCCCGAGAATCCGTTGCGTCTCATCAGCGGTTTCCAGAGGCTCCAGGACGGACACACTTTGGTGGTCAACTGGCTTGGGCACGGTTATCTCGCGACGACCGCGCAGTTTTTCGAGTTAGACGAACAAAAGCGCATGGTGCGCCAGTTCACCGACCACAGCCGCTTCACGAGCATCAACAAAGTCCAGTTGCTGGACGTGGCTGGTGATCCGGCAAAAGGCGAGGTCCTGCGCTGACTTTACGCAACGCGCGATACAAGCGAGCTTAGTGCGCCAGCGGATATATTCGATCATTGCGAAGTCGGTGATGATTTGATGCACGACGATGGCGGCGTCATGAAGCTCGACGAGTCTTCCTCGCATGCGGATCAGCTTGTACGGTCCCAGAACGTACCGCGGGGACAGACACTTTTCAGACTCTCCTTGCGATGGTGGTTATCGCAACGAACTTCGGCCGGCAGATGTGAAGCCTGAGCACTCAAATGTTGCCAAGCTTCCCGCGTTGCCAGATCCGCCTGCAATCGACAAACCCTGGTCTCGAATGCTCGGAAGACCATGGTTGGCTTCAGCGAACGAATGGACTGCTCGCGACGGCGGGCTGTGGGCCAAACCAAAGTCGGGTTCTGAGCAACCGTCATCACTTCGAACCCCCTTAAATATTGGTGACGGCTCCATCGAGTGCGAGCTCAACCTCAACAACGATGAAGCCACCATTCAAGTCAATGGCCAGATCTGTATTGAGGTATTCAAAAAGGTAACGCCCCTAAAGAGTGCTTACCGACCGACTGCAACTCTAGAAAGCGCCCCATTTTCAGGAAGGCGATGCCGGGGAGCACAACGCGCAAAGTAGCCTTGTTGATTTTACAGGCATGGGGCGGAATCGAATAATACATCCACCCGCTTGAACGGACATTCTCGCGCGAAATTCCAACCTCATCGAAGTTCAGGGAGTCACCGCACAATGCATCAGAACTAGCCGATGGCCGCCCGCGGAACTGTGAAGAGGCGGGTTACGGCATGGACGCGAGCGAAGGCCGCCTGGCTTCGGGAAGATCCGCAACTCCCCAACCCAGACGGGCAGGCACCGTTTGTTGACTGAACGAAATCAGTCTGCGTCGTGCGCAAGAATCCAGAGGACCTTATTTAAGTCCATTTCGTAAATATCATTTACAAAGTCAAACCCTCCTTCCACACTGACCGTGTTCGCTTCCTACCCCCCAT
Source organism: Akkermansia muciniphila (assembly GCA_945906945.1). Classification (GTDB taxonomy): domain Bacteria; phylum Verrucomicrobiota; class Verrucomicrobiia; order Chthoniobacterales; family Chthoniobacteraceae; genus Chth-196. The sequence continues at coordinate 1,000 of CAMDSZ010000140.1, read as the reverse complement.
GGTCGCCCCCGAACTCCTCTCAAAAATTAACGAACGGCGTGTGCTTGAATTTGTTCAAGCCAGCGGCCCCTCTTCCCGGGCCGGCATGGCGAGAGCCTGTGCCATGAGCGCTCCGACTGTATCGAAAGCAGTCTCATCCTTAATCCGCGACGGGTTGCTGGAGGAGAGCGGCATAAGCGAGGGATTCGGTCGGCCAGGAAAACTCCTACAGATCGCCCACCAGACCGCAAATGTGCTAGGAGTTGTTGTGAACGCTGGCACTTGCTGGGTCGGCAGTGCGAGTCTGGATGGCAAACTTCCGGATGGAAACCAGCGGTCATTTTCAACTCCGGAGACGTATCCAGAGTTGCTCTCAACGATTGAGCGACAGCTTGGCGATATCGGTGGAGGTGCCAGCACCTTGAAGTCGCGGTTTCGCGGAGTGGGGCTGAGCGTTCCAGGACTTCTGAATTCGCGACTGGACCGGACCGTTGTCTCTCCGAATCTGCACCTACTTGACGGGCAGTCCCTCGCTTCGGATCTTAGCACTCGACTCGAGTTGCGGTGTACGGCGTTGCAGGAGTCTCACGCTCTTTGTGTTGGCGAGCGAATGTACGGCGCAGCCCGCGGGCTGGAGAATTTCGCCATGCTGGATGTCAGCACCGGACTCGGACTCGGAATCTTCAGCGGTGGGAGCCTGCTGACCGGCAACAGCGGCATGGCCGGCGAACTCGGTCATATCACCGTGGAGCGCGCAGGCCTCCCCTGCGGCTGCGGCAATCGAGGGTGTCTCGAGACTGTCGCCACCGATTCCGCTTTTGCACGGGAAATCTCACAGATACTCGGACAATCGCTCGGAATCAGTGAAGCCATTGATGCGATACAAAATGGCACTGTAAACGCGGACGCCGTTATCGAACGCACCGTCGATTACCTGGCCATCGCAGTCGCCGCCGTGATCAACGTCTTCAATCCATCCACTCTGTTTCTCCATGGAAAACTACTGGGTTCGCATCCGGCG
>CAMDSZ010000139.1 GCA_945906945.1 Akkermansia muciniphila | reverse complement strand
GCTAGTTGGGGGGGGTGTCATGGGGTGGGGAGGGAACGAAGGACGTTATATGAACACTAAACCACGCTCGCCTATTTTTCCAGCGCCTGACGCAAAGATTTTGAAATTTCGACAAAAGCTTTTGCTACAGCGCTCTCCGGGGACGAAGCGGTCACGGGCATGCCCCGGTCTCCGGCTTCACGCGTCGGGATGTCGATCGGCACCTGCGCAAGCAAGGGCACGCCCAACCTCGCCGCCTCGCTGCGACCACCACCCTCACCGAAGATGTCATAGCGCTTACCGTCCGAGGGGCACAGGAAGTAACTCATGTTTTCGATGATCCCGAGGACGGGGACGTTCACTTTTTGGAACATGCTGGCGGCTTTGCGCGCATCGATCAAAGCGACTTCCTGAGGCGTGGTTACCACCAGGGCCCCGGCTAGCCCAACCGTTTGGACGATCGTCAGCTGAATATCGCCCGTTCCCGGAGGCAAATCCAGAATCAGGTAGTCGAGGTCTCCCCAGTCGACCTGCCGCAAAAACTGCTGGGTGTATTTGGTCACCATCGGTCCGCGGAGCACAGCGGGCGCGCCGTCCTCCAGTAAGAAGCTCATGCTCATCAGCCGTAAACCGTGGCGTTCGACAGGCAAAATCTTGCCCGTTTCAGAATCGGCAAACGGCCGCTCGTGTGCGCCAAACATCAACCCGATGCTCGGCCCGTAGAGATCGCAATCACACAGGCCCACCGAAGCTCCAGAGCGCTCCAAGGCGACCGCAAGATTCGCCGCAACGGTGCTTTTACCGACGCCCCCTTTCCCACTGGCCACGGCGATAACGTACTTGACCCCTTCAATCGCCGAGGCGTTCGAGATCGGCGTCGTTTGTGCTGGCGCGTGGATGTCGATGCGGACGGTTACGCTTTTCACGCCCTCCAGGGCGCCAATGAGCTGTTCGGACTCCTCCTTGATCTGCTGCGGCACCTTTGGATCCGCCGTTGTTAACACGATCTGCACCACCACGGCCCCCTCCTCTGCGCGGATATCTTTCACCAGACCAAAAGACACAATGTCACGGGAAAAACCCGGATAACGGACGGTTGCGAGGACTGCGCGAATTTGGTCTTGGGTGAGCATTAGTCGGAGTGGGGCGGGATTGATCTTAGCCAGAACGGTTGTTCCGGCAAAACCCTGTCGGGGCGGGTGTGAGACTATGCGTCGCCGGAACTCATAATCAAGCGTGCCAGAAGCTGGAATTCGTGAATTCAGTTTGTGATCAGAACCGTCGCAGCAAATGCTTGCTATTGCAGCGAACATCCATAGGACGGTCATTTCGGCTAAACGGCGGAAAGCTTGTGAAAATGAATGGATTCAGGTCTTTTCGCGGATAGTTATAAGGCTGGTCACTCATGAAATTGTGCGTTCTTCAACCCGGCAGCTCCGAACCAGACCAGCAATTTCCTGCGTACGCAGGAGCGCCCGACCCGAAGCTTCCCCCACCGATGGGATACCGGGGGCTCGCCGCTTGCACCGGGGGCGGCGTGTACCGGAACGACTCGAGCATTCCATCGGACGAGCGGCGGGTGCTGCTGGTGTTGAACAAAAATCTCAAGGCATGCAGGCAAACGGTGATCAACCTCAGGAGAGCAGGAAAGACCATCGTGCTTGCACTCGAAAAAACGGGGGCGTTCGATGTGAACCAGTGGTTGCGTTCGCCGGGTGACTTGTCGGTTCTCAGGGAAATCTGCGTGCGCGCCCACGCCGGGCTCGCGATCACGGCGGACGTCGAGCCCGTGCTTCGCGCCGGAGGATTACTTTACGTGGAAACCATCCCGCAACCGGTCCCCGTTGATGCACCTGAATGGGACTTTTCGCAACCTGTCGAGAATCGCCACGGCATCCTGCTCGGTACTTGGGACTGGAAGACGCCCCATAAGCGTCACCTAGAAGCGCTCATCGCACTGCGCGATGTTTCCGGACAAATGTACGAGCCCGTGACTGTTTTCAACTTGGACGGTTGGCGCGGGCGGCGATGGCTCAGGCAGTTGGAGTACCCGGCAGGCTTGCTGCGCGTGATCGAGCGGAGACTCCCGTATGTGGAGTACTTGAAAAAAATGGCATCGCACAAAATGGTATTCCAACTCGATGCGAGCGGAGGACCGGGCCGCGTCGCAGGGGATGCGCTGCTTTGCAGAATTCCATGCGTCGGGGGAACAGGGGCCACCGAACGGATTGTTTTTCCGGAGTTGTGCGGACACGGAGTGAATACGCCGGATCTCGGCTTAACGGCGTCGAGGCTGCTTGATCACAGTCACGACCGGGAATTGGCGGTTGAGAGCGCATTGAACTTCGCGGCACAGCGCATTAGCTTCAACGCAATCCAGCAGTCGCTCGAGCAGCTCTTCCACTGTTTCGGCTAGACAACCGCTGCAGGACTCAGTTCCCGATCTTCGCCACCCCAATCAACATCCTGCATGCCGCGCTTTGCCAGAAGTCCTCTGAAAATTCTCGCTCTAGTGATCACCCTTTGTGTGGTCTTGCTGGGTTGGTATGGGGCGAAACGAGGCCTGAGGCGTTCCTGGCGCGAGCGCGTTTTTGAGGAGTTCAGGCAGCGGGGCATCGAGGTAACCTTCAAAAAACTGACAGTGGATCCCTGGCGCGGCTTCGTCGCGAGCGAGGTCAAGGTTTATGAAGCTGCTGACCGGCGTCACATTCTTGCGGAAATCGATCAGGCGATTCTAAGCATCGACTTTAGCAGACTAATTCGGCGGAAAAACTTCATCAGCGCTTTGGAGCTAAAAGACACGCGTCTCTCCTTGCCGTTGGAGAAAAGCAACCAGAGCAGTCGCCGCATTGAGGTAACACGATTTAATGCGCGGCTTCTTTTTCCAAACAAACAGATACACCTCGTAAACGCTGAAGCACGTGTGCTTGGCATCAGGCTGCGAGCGAATGGCTGGATTTCGAATCCGGAAAAACTCGAATCTTCAGATGAGACCTCCTCAAAAAAACTAACCGAGCTCGCCGACAAGCTGATTCCGGAGTTCGAATCAGTCGCGTACGAATCGGATCCCCCGCTACTGAGACTTCAATTTAGCGGGGACATGGCGGTGCCGGAGTCGTTACAAGCAACACTCAAACTCGAGGCTGAGGACTTCGTGATACGCGGCTGCGAGTTTGACTCCCTCAAATTATCGGCAAACTGGCGGGAGGGAGCGCTTGCACTGCAGGAGTTCTTGCTGGAAGACAGCCACGGCAGGTTGAGGGCTGTTGGACTGATCGATTCAGCGGGCGGAACAGCCAAGTCGCAAATTGAGTCGACACTCGACCTGGCAGCGATCGGAAACGCGTTCGGCGCTGGTGAGTACACGAAGGATTTGTCTTTCAAGGAACGGCCCTCGCTGATGCTCCAAATCACGGGCCTGCCTGAACCAGAAATTCCACTGCGAGTCACAGGCTCCTTCGAAACAAAGTCGTTCGCATGGAAATCCGTGCCGTTTGAATCTCTCGGCTTCGCATTCGCCTGGGAGCAGGGCCGGTTTTCGATCCGAGATTTCCAGCTTCAACATGCAGCCGGATACCTATCGGGTAACACCATGCGGACAAGCGACTCTTTCAACGCGCGGATCACCAACACGATTCCCGCACAGGTGATTGTTTCAACGCTCCCCGCAGAGTTCGCCTACGGACCGGCGGGGTGGCTGCAGAATCAGGGGCCGTTGAAGATTGATCTGGAGGCGGCAGGCACCGCGCCCGCGCTGCAGGAATGCAGCGTCTGGGGAACAGTGGCTGTGGGCAAAAGCGTGTTCCGCGGGATCGCAGTCGAAAAGGTGACCACCTTCGTCGGTCTTTCGGGAGGCGTGGTATCGATTGGCCCGTTTGAGCTCACGCGCAGCGAAGGCAAAGGAGAGGGCGCAATCACCGTGGATACGGTTCACAAGGATATCTACATGCACGACCTAAAGCTGAGGCTCAATCCGGTTGAAACCATGTGGATGATTGAGCCGGCCTGGGTCGACGAAGTTGCACCGTACCGCTTCAAGGGGGCGCCGCCTCTCGTGCAATTGAGTGGTCGTGCAGCGCCGGGCACAAGGCAGCGGACGTTTCTGGACGTGCAGGTCGATAGCCAAACCGGCATGGATTACACGTTTTCAGGAAAGGTTCTCCAGTTTGACAAGGTGTCGGCAAAGTTGAAGTTCGCGCAAGCGCGCCTTCAGATCACTGAGCTTGGCGGGCCAATGTTCGGGGGCCGTCTGGATGGAAATGCGGACGTCTCTCTGGACAGGGAGAATCCGGTCAACAAAGCGTCGCTGCGGATCACCGACATGAACTTTTCGAAACTCAGCAAACTCTACACGGGCTATGACGAGTCCAAGGGACTCTTGGACGTGAATTTTCTCTGGAAAGGAGTAAGCGATGATGGACGTAAGGTGGACGGGGCAGGCGATCTAAAAATCACCGACGGCAATGTCTTTGCTATTCCCTTCCTCGGACCGCTTTCGGGGATCCTCAGCACCGTCCTGCCTGGAGCAGGTTACAGCATGGCACATAAGGCCACTGCTTCGTTCACCGTCAAAGACGGGATCTTTCGGACCAGCGACCTGAAGGTAGAGGGACTCGGGTTCAACCTTCTGGGAAATGGCGACCTCCATTTCATGGACGACTACATGCGATTTTTTGCGCATATCAACGCCAAAGGAGTGCCGGGCCTTGTGCTGCTTCCCGTCAGCAGACTTTTGGAATATGCATCCGTTGGCAGACTTTCCAAACCGGAATGGAAGCCGCGGATGATCCCAAAACTCGGGACGGATGATCCGACGCGCCCAAAGCAAAACGGCGAATCAAAGCCGAACGAAGAGCCAACCGATCGCTGACCGTTTTCGATCGAGCGCGCCCTTACGGAAGTATTTTGAACAGCCTATCAAAGCCGGGCCTGACCACGCCATCGGAGGAGATGAGGGGAAGCGGTTCACTGACTCGGCCAAGAGGGCGAACTCCGGGAGCTTCAGCAGTTTTGTCCCCAAGATCGGCTCTCATCTCATCTGCATACTGCTTCAGCTTGGATACGATTTCGGCATGGTCCTTAGCCACGTTTTCCGTTTCACCGATATCCGACTCCAAGTTGTAAAGCTCGTCTTTGCCCAAGTGAAGTTTCCAAGGCCCGCTTCGGACCGCCTGCAGATTAAACCCGAGATAATAATGAAAGACGTCGTGTCCGGTCTGATCTCCTTTGCCAAAAAGAACCGGGGAGATGTCTTTTCCATCAAGCTTCCGGTCACTCGGAATATTCGCGGCGCAGATTGATGCGAACGTAGGGAGCCAGTCCATGTGCGCGGTGATAGCCTTGGTTTGTGAGGCCGGCGCGATTTTTCCCGGCCACCAAGCGATGGTGCAAACGCGGATTCCACCTTCGAGAGTGCTGCCCTTGCTGCCGCGCAATGGTGTGTTATCGCCGCCCTGGTTGGTCGGCCCGCCGTTGTCGCTTGTGAACACGACTAGCGTCTTTTGTTCGAGCTTGAGCTCCCGCAGGGCGCCTAGGATCTGGCCTGCGGAATCATCCACTTCCAGCGCCCAATCTTTTTGCAAACTGACGCCGGATTTTCCGATGAAGTCGTGATGAGGGTAGTGCGGAAAGTGCACGGCGTTGTGGGGAAGATAGAGAAAGAAAGGGGACGCCTTGTGTTCATGTATGTATTTCACCGCACGCTCCGTGTACCTGCGTGTGAAGGTTTGATGCTCAGCAACTTTCACTCGCTCAATTACTTCAGAGTCATCAAGCAGAGGGAGCGGCGGTTGTGCCTCCCCTCTGAGGCCCGTTCCATCTCGGACCTCGGCAAGCGGCACGCCCTCCTTCTGTGGACTGACCTTTGGGAGCGGGCTTCCGGGATTGCTTTTTGAACCCTCTGCTTTCTTGCCCATATCATTGGAATATGGGATGCCGTAATAATGATCGAACCCCTGGGCCATCGGCAGAAACTCGGGTTGATCTCCAAGATGCCATTTTCCGATACAGGCTGTGGCGTAACCTTTCTTTTTGAGTACCTCGGCGATTGTTTGCTCCGCTGGATTCAGCCCCACGGCCGCTCCCGGAAAAAGAACGCCAGGAATCGGCAGCACTCTCTTGGGATAACATCCCGTCATCATCGCTGCGCGGGACGGACTGCACACCGGCGCCGCATAGTGGCTTGTTAGCTTCATACCCTCACTTGCCATGCGCTCCAGATTCGGAGTCGGCGTTTTTCCTCCGAACGGGCTGATGTCCGCATATCCAAGATCGTCGATGTTGATGAGGATGATGTTCGGCAAATCTTGCTGGCTGGCTGCCGCCGCAGACATGGAGAGAGCGCTCACGAGAATGAGAACGCGTGCTAAAATCTTCATAATTGGAAAAGGAGTAAAGTGTGTTTCTGCTCGATCGAGAGTCTTTCAACGAATGCACCAAAGGTGCTTTTCAGTTCGCAAAAACAACTCTCCATCCGAGACCGCAATCGAGGCGTTCATGATCCCATCGGAAATCGAATTGGTCGCTATGAGCTCAAATTTTGGAGCAGCTTTCAGGATGAAAACATCTCCAGCCTGGTTGTTCACATAGATGAGATCACCGGCAAGAATCATTGAAGACCAGCTCTCAGAGCGTGCTCCCACGCCGCTGAGCCTTTGCTCCCAGACTGTGTCTCCGGTCGCAAGGTCAACGCATTGCGCGGTGCCCGGTGTGTTAAGGATGTATAGATGGCCTTTGGTGATCACCCCACTGCCGATGCGCTGCTTGTCGCGCAGTTTGTGCCATAGCCGCTGTTGCGTCACATCCCCGGAACCGCCCGGTCGCACAGCAACCGTGCTGCCCCCGTAGCCGCCGGATCCCACGACAAGCCCGTCTCCGGCCATTGCGGATGTGTACAGCAAAGGGTTCAATCCGCCGCAGCGCCAGAGCTCTTTACCTGCCTCAGGGTCGAAAGCGGTGAGCCTACCCGGCAAACTCACGATCAGCTCGGTACGTTTGTCTGTTCGCACGATGATTGGAGTGCTCCATGAACCAATCTCACCTTGCTTTCCTGCGAACCCGTCTGTGCGTTCGTTCGGATGCTCCAGCGGTACATTCACCTGCCACAGCTTTTTGCCGGACCGCTTATCAAATGCTGCAATCAGATTATTTTTCCCGGGACCAAAATGCACAAAACATCGGTCGCCATCTAAAACGGGTGATGCGGCATACCCCCACTGATGGGTCACAGTTCCGAGATCCGCCTGCCATAGAATTCGGCCTTCGAAGTCGAATGCAAAAACGCCGGCTGATCCAAAATTTGCCACAACCACCTCTCCATCGGTGGCAGGCGATGCCGCGCAGGGTGTGTTTGTTGGATGAAATGTCTCAGGGCCGCTGTATGTCGTGCCTTTTTCCCAGAGGACTTTTCCATCGGCCCGATCCAAGCAGATCACCAGCCTCTGCGCTCCACGCGCTTGGGTGACAAAAACCCGCTTACCCCAGATCGCCGGAGTGCTGTTCCCGCGCTCGGGCAAGGCAGTCTTCCACTGCACATGACTCTCCGCATCCCATCGGGTTGGAAGGCGTGTTTCGTTTGTGACTCCAGTTCCAAGCGGCCCTCGCCACTGCGGCCAATTGTCGGCGGAAAGTCTTTCAGGAAAGAGACACAACAACGCCATTCCAGCAAAGAAAGCGAAAGTATAACCAAACACTCCCTCATTGAAAAATCGGTGAGTGCTACTGATATCAATGGGGATACGGAGGCAACGCATAACTCTCTGCCTAGCAGCATTTCCTAGCTCGCACAACCATTCTGGCCGACAATATCCACGCGGAACACGCACAGACCTCGGGTTGTCTGCTTTGGCGTGTTCAGTGCAGAATCGGCAAAGCGTGCGGCTGAGAAATCAGTTGTGCGTCCAAATCCAAAAATGCATCAAGTCGACGACGCGTCTCATGCTCGTCGATCGAACGCGCCATGATGAGGTACGCGGCATAGTGGTTGCCCTCGCTCTCAACGAGGCCTGCGTAGAAGTCTGCAAGCTTTGGATCGAGGTCGCGCACGCCTTCGGCAAGGATCTGGAACTTCTCGCAACTGCGTCCCTCGATGAGCGCACAAACCACGAGATGGTCAATGACCTGCTCTCGGCGTCCTTTCCGAAGCGAGGCCATCATTGCGCTGATCCACGGGCTCCGCATCGGTTGGCCAAAAGGAATTCCGCGCTCTTTCAAAAGCCCTAGCACCTGTTCGAAGTGCTGAAGCTCTTCCATGGCGATTGCGTTGAGCGCGCTCACTTCGTGGTAAAGTTCTTTGTACTTTTCCAAGTTCAGCGCCGTAGTTACCGCCTTGCGCTCAAGGTGAGCGTGATCCACGAGTACGCCTGCCAGATTGGCGCGTACTTTTGGTAACCAGCAATTCGGCAGGGGTTCTCTCCACAGAAGCATAGGCTGCCATTGGAGGAACATCAGGCCGCGGATGGAAGCCTCGATTCACTTGGACACACTGATCCCCGAAAGCGGACTTCGCGGACGCGCGCTGGAAACCGTGAAAAATCTGGGACGCCGGCTTTCCAAGTGAGGCCCCGGAGCGTTTGGCAGCCTCTGGGGAAACTTCCGGGGCAAGTTGACAGGGAGACCGGGACCGTGTCACCGAGCCTTCAGGGCAAAAGGGCAACAGGGCAAAAAAATTGCAGCCCCCCGAGGCCGTAGGGCACTCGGAGGGCTGCTGTTCCCCCCAGAACGTAGGTAAGATCCCATGGAACGCGGAAAGGCGCAATCCCTTTTTACTAAAATAAAAGCCGAGGCCTACTGACTCCCCGCTTTCTCCTGAGGTGCAGCGAGTTCCAAAGTGTCTTTTTTAAAGCGGGCGAGCATTTTCCCCCACTGCAGCTCCATCTCCTTGCATCTCTCGTGATTGGCAGGAGCCAAGTCACGCGACTCGGAGCGGTCCGCCCTGAGATAGTAGAGTTCCTGCGTCTTATCTTTGGTTTCAAGCCATTTCCAGTCCCCAAGGCGAAAAGCCCTATCCACGCCGGTCTGCCACCACAAGGCCCTGTTGCCGATGGGTTTGTTTTCCAGCAAAGCGGGACCCGCGTCCAGCCCGTCCGCGGGCGGATTCTCCCTGTCCCCGGATTTCTTGGGCCACTGAGCACCCGCAAGTTTCAAAATGGTCGGCGTAAAATCAATGGAATGAATTGCCTGCTCCCGAAGTCCGTCCTTCGACTTCACCCCCGCCGGCCAATGCGCGATCAGCGGAACGGCAATCCCCCCCTCGAAGACCGTGCCGCCCCCAAACCTAAACGGCGTGTTTGCAACGGACGCGATGTGGGCGACCCAGTTGTCAGCTGGCGATGCCCCCGCGCCGATTGGGTTGGAGGCCATCTCGAAATTCACACCAGCCCCGGAACCGCTGGTAAACAGCACGATGGTCTGATTCCACGCTCCCATGACTTTCACCTGCTCAAGCACCCGTCCTATCGCACGATCCATTCGAGCGATCGCCGCCTCCCTGACCGCCATGGCCTGCTGAAACCGCCTGCGCTCGTCGCCGTTCATGGCACTCCACCCCACGGTAGCCTTGGCTGGAGTGGAGAGCTCCGCGTGCACAGCCAATCCCCCTTCCCACAACCGCTCCAGCCGCCCCTGTCGCAAGACCTCAGAGCCCTCGACAAACTTATTCGCGTGCGCGTCCATTTCCTCCTTAGCCAGAGGCGCGACGCAGTCCATCACATCGATTGCGGCATAAACAAAAAAGGGCTGTGCACTGTTCTGTGTATGGTGTCCCTGCAAGAAGTCGACTAGACCCGATGCACCGTCATCAAAGGCCGCCGCGTCCTTCGCCTTCGTCTTCATTTCCGGCTGCCCGTCTCGCGTCCAGAGCCTAACAGGGCTACCGTGGGGCTGCGGCATGCTTGCGTAGAAATGATCAAACCCGGCATTGCGCGGATCCAATGCGAAGTCCCATTGTCCGGCATGATAGCAGCGGTAGCCTGCCGTTTTTAAGCATGCAGGCAACATTCGTCCTGAATTCAACACGCCGTCACCGATGTGCTGCGGATAATATCCACTCAGCAGAACCGAGCGCGTCGCGGGCCCATCGCCGGCGCTATATGCTTGGGAACACCTCGCCCCATGGCTGGCGAGATAATCGAGGTAAGGAGTCTGCGCTTCGCCCCCGTAGCACCCCAGGTCGGAATACCCAATTCCGTCGGCCACGACCAAAATAATGTTCGGCCGGCTGGAAGAGGGCGCAGCCCCGGATGATATTCCCGCGAAGACCAGAAAACAGGCGCTTATAGTTGGCAGCAGGTGGCTCATCACGGGGGTGAAAAAACGTTACTAAACTCCTCCCCACACTGATCCACGAACGCGGCCGATTCGTAGGAAGAATTTGATCAAGACCGGTTATTTCATCGGAACGTTTTCGTAACAACTCCACTCCGCATCAGAGCGAAAGCTCCAGGCCGACCGGACAGTGATCCGACCCCGTGACTTGCGGCATGATCCAAGCGCGTTTCATTTTCGAA
>CAMDSZ010000138.1 GCA_945906945.1 Akkermansia muciniphila | reverse complement strand
AGAGCGCACCGCCGTGATCATGGTTTGGAAGCCGGGCGGCTGCTCGCACATCGATACGTACGATCCAAAACCCGATATCGGCTCCGAATACCGCGGCCCGTTTAAGACAATCCAGACGAAAGTACCCGGGCTTCATTTTACTGAACTGCTGCCCTTACAAGCTAAGATCGCGGACAAGCTCACGGTGCTGCGCTCGATGAATCAAAAGGCCGCAGGACATCCCGCAGGCTCGATGCAGATGCTTTCCGGTGACCCGGACACCCGCGACAAGCCGAAGCCCCGGCTTCCGGACTGGATGTCCGTTGCGTCTTACCTGCGCTCAAAGGAAGGCCCGCGCACCAATCCACTCCCAAACTATGTGGGCGTGTCTCCGGTGACCGAATACAACGGCCCGACCTATGTGGGCGCGGCCTACGCGCCTTTTGCGGTCACGGGAGATCCGAACCGCCCGGAGTTTGAAGTGCCGAACATCGGGTTGAGCAACCCCGCGGAAGCTAGCCGACTAAGCGACCGCATCGCACTGCGCAAATCGCTCGACACGCTGGAGCGCAACTTCGACACGGTTGGGGAACTTGGCGCACTCGACCAATTCGAGGCGCAGGCGATGACGCTTTTAACAAATCCAGCGACTCGCGACGCATTTGATCTTTCCAAGGAAGATCCGAAAACCCGCGACCGTTACGGGCGCAACCGCTGGGGCCAGCAGCTGCTTCTTGCCCGCCGTTTGGTCGAGGCGGGCGTCGAGATCATCACCAGTAGTTTGAGCGGACCTTTATGCGGACGTGTTGGCAACTGGGACGACCACGCTGTGAACCACCATGTTTTCGACGCGATGCGCTTCCGCTCCGGGGCCTATGATCAAGCGGTTTCAGCGTTGATCGAGGATATCTATGCGAGGGGCCTGGACAAGCGGGTGCTTGTGGTGGTGACGGGAGAATTCGGGCGCACCCCGAAGATCGAATACAGCCCGAGCACGGGCGTGGGCGATGCAAGTGCCGCGGCTGGCACGCTGCAGCCGGGCCGCGACCATTGGCCGCGCGCGTTCAGCAACATTTGGGCGGGCGGCAACATTCAGACCGGCGGCGTAGTCGGCGCGACGGACCGGCGCGGCGAGGACGTCATTGAGCGGCCCTGCGGACCGCACGACTTCCTAGCGACTATCTACCACCACCTCGGCATCGACGGATCGAAGGTAGTCATCCCGGATTTCAACGGACGTCCAACTCCGATTGTAGACGACGGCCACCCGATTCCGGAGTTGATGGGACGGAGCGTGACGGCGTAATCCATATAGATGGCTGTTAAAAAACCGCGACCCGTCAAAAACACGGAGCGCGCGGATGATTCACCCCCGGAAGGTAAGGTTCCCGGTTCCCATCAGTGAACGTTACCCCTCGACTTGGCTGTCAGCATGAGTATTTTACTCATGCTGAAAGAGAATTAATTAGGTCGCAACCAACAACCACTTGCTTTGCATGTATTGAAGCCTGTAAAGAAGCTCTGTTCAGTGGCATCAATTGGCGAACTGCAATTCCTAAAAGGGCATCAACCAATCTCCCCCCCTCCATGAACTGGTTTCATTTTATCCTAAGCTTTGTTTTTATTTCTGTACTCACGCCCGAAAGATTACGGGCGGATAAAACTCCAGATGGCTTGACTGGCTGCTTTTACGTCGCCGTAGATAATACGGCAGTCGTGTTTGTTAACGGCAAACAGGTCCACAAAGGTGGGCTTGGCGTTTCGAGGTCTGCGGACTTGGAACTGAAAGTTGGCGACAGAGTGGTCATGCGAGTTGAAAATCTGGGGGGGGCCGAAAAAATTTCAGACCGTCTTCTTGTCCGCCGACAAGCAAAAGGTGATCAACTTCCGGAGATCGGATTGGAGGCTCGTCCAAGGGAGTGACGTGCAGGACTTCACCGCAGATCAGTACCGCTCGTGGACCAAAGCCCCGACGATTTCAAAGGAGGTTAATGCTTTTCCATTCAAGCATCAGTCCGATCCGGTATGGGTAGACAAATCCAGATTCATCATCGCATGCAATGTGAGCACAGCGATGCTTGCCAACATATCCAAGTAACCAGCTCCCTATCGGCGACCTGGGCATGCAGGGTGCACTCGATTATCTCAACCGCAAAAACTATGCTTCCCCGCTTGTTAAACCTAACTGTCTTTCTATCGCTGGCTTTTTCATTCACAAGTCTGGCCAGTCCTATCGGTCCGGCAGTCAAACTCGTGCGTCCTTTCTCCGGGGATAAGCCGCAAACAAAGCTCGATAAAAATGGCGCCCCTGACGAGCTGATCGTGAGCTCCTCCAGTGACATCAGAGTTTCGGGGACACGACGCCACCTGTGGGGCTCGCCTGGTGCGCCCGCCCATCTGGGCAAAGTCGTCATCTGGGAGCCAACCCACAAAAGCGGCACGATATCAGTCAAAAAAGCTGAGGGCGAAGAGATCTACCTACTGCCGGTATTAGACTTGGGAAATCAATTTGAGACACAACGATGCCCTCTTCACCAAACTGACTATGTTTAGAGCGTCACGACCGAAGAAAATAAAACCGTCATGACACTCAGCAATCAAAAAGACGGGAAACGTGTTGGACAAATCAAGGCATTTAGCGATGCCGTAACCGGCGTCGGATTTGCATTCACCCTGCGGCGTAAGGGCGGAGGAATTGACCTCACCATCAAAGGTGATTAACCCTCCAGAGGCGCCGCCCAGAAGTTTCGAAACCGAACACCAATTCAGATAGGCTGCAATCTCCCAGCAGTCAGTCGAGTTGCTGCCATTAAGGCAATTCATCAACGGCTGGCTCGCGCAGCAGCGGGCGAGCGGCGACGCCGGCCTTTACTTCGGCTTGGAATTTGCTCCAGCGGAAAGGCTCGATGAGCTGGCCAAAAAATGTTTTGGGCATCGCATCACGGATCCCAATTTCAGCCGGAGGACGACGTGCGGGGTCGTTGTAAAAGGTTCCGAACACGAGATCCCAAATCATCAGGTTCTCGCCGTAGTTTTTGTTTCCCTCACGCAAATCCATGGAATGGTGCCAGCGGTGGAGCGCGGGCGTGTTGAAAACGTAGTTCAACCAGCCAAAGCGCATCTGGACATTACAATGGGTCAAAAAGCCGATGTATGCGGTCAGAGCCCCGAACCAGAGAATGACATCCTTGGGAGCACCGGCCAGCGCAAGGATTGGCGCGGAAAAAACGACGCTTTTAAGCGTGTCGATGAGGTGAAATCTGCCCGTGTTGAAAAACCAGAGCTTCTTTGAACTGTGGTGGACGGCGTGAAACCACCAAAGCGGCATCCACTCGTGGGCCATACGGTGCGCCCAATATAGGCCAAACTCGGCCAGAACCATCCCAAGAATTACCTGGCAAGCCATCGGCCAATGACTGGGCCAAAGTGCCGAGCCTTTTTTTGCGATGTCCAGCTCGGCCAGCCCCAGCCAGGTAATTGAAACGATCAGGATTTGGACGAATACCTTCGTGAATGTGGTGTGCGCCAGATCCGGCATTTCCTGCCCGTCAGAACCCAGCCACTTTTTTTCAAACGGATAGACCCGCTCCAAGATAAAAAGCACCCCGGCGAGGCTAAAGTAGGTGAGGTTGAAAGCCAGCGGGCCATGGCCACTGGCGATCCCGATCCCAGTAGGGATCGCGGCGCAAACCAATATAAGCGGCCAAAGCAGATATTCGATGAGCGTCCGGATCATGACTAACTCCGAAGTGTGCCGGAACATACCAATGTTGTGTAGCACGATATTAAGCAACTCATGCGGATCTGCTCGGCCCAACCGCTTGGAGAGATCCCTGTCGATATTTATCACCCGTAAATAACGCAATCGGGCAGCTGGGGTGGCTCATTTAGCTTATCTGCACATCCGCTACTTTGATACTTACCCACTTAACTACACCTCGCAGCGCGTTTACTTGCGCCTGATTTCAACCCATGTTGCAAATCCGGCGCCATTGGACGCATCGGCTAGGTAAAACCGGTGTATCCCCGGCTCGCCTACCGCGAAGACCCCACCGTTTCGCTCTTCGATTTTAAGAGACTCGCAACTCCACTGCACCTCCTTCCCACCATCCGCCTTCAATGGGATGTAGCGCGAACTCGGCAAGTCTGGGTCAATCAAGAACACGGTGCCCGGACGCGGAGCGATCAAACGAAGCACTTCCGTCTTTTGACAGGCGTACCGGGTCGGCCCAGGAAACGACTGCAACCAATCGGCGTACTCCGGCCCGAGCAATGCGCGCCCCGCTCCGTCGAAATCCCCCTGCCGACTCTCCTCAGGAATCCTGTCAGCCGGGAACCATTCATTGAACGACTCTGCATTTTGGGTGGCTTTGCCCAGCACGGGATCAATCCGGACACGCACCAAATTCACGGGCGGCGCGTACCAAGCGGTACCGTAAAACCTGTTCAAATACTCCATGACTTCGTGAGCGACCGGAGCCGCCCCGGTGACGCCAGACACCTCGCGCATCGGCTGCCCGTCGAAGTTTCCGGCCCATACACCCACCGTGAATTCGGGAGTGTAGGCAAAACACCAATTGTCGCGAAAGCTGGTGCTGGTTCCCGTCTTGCACGCCACCGGAAAGTCAAACCTGAGCGCCGAATAAAATCCGAATGCGGTTGAGCGCGCTCCATTATCGGAAAGCATGTCTGCAATGAGCCATGCCGCAGCCGAGTCTCCAGTCGGAATCGGTGTGTCATCACGCAACATCGAAAACGGAGCGTATGTGCCCAGCCTCGCGAGCGCGGCGTAGGCGTTTGCAAGTTCCAATAACCTAACCTCGGCATTTCCAATGGTGAGACCCAGGCCGTAAAAGCCGGCCGGCTTGGTCAATGTCGAAAGCCCCCAACACTGAAGCCGCTCAGCCAAAGGGCGGGATCCGCCAAGCTCCTCTAGCAAGCGCACAGCCGGAATGTTTAGCGAATTTGCCAACGCCATCCGCATGGGCACCGGGCCCGAGCAAACCTTGCTGTAATTCTCGGGCTGATAAGGACCGTCAGCCGTCTCAAAGGAGCACGGCACGTCCGCCACAATGCGCCCGGGACTCACCCCAGACTCCAGCGCGAGCAGGTAGGTGAATGGCTTTAACGCCGAACCCGGCGAACGTGGGGCCCATGCGCCATTCACCTGGCCCGAACGCTCTGCGAAATAGTTTGCAGACCCCACGAGCCCCCGCACTTCGCCGGTCTGATTCGAAATCACCACCACAGCCGCATCGCTCACCTGCTTTTCGGCGAGCCCCCGCACGTGCCGAACCACAATCTGCTCGAGTTCCGCTTGCAGCGGCAAATCCAGCGATGTGACAACACGCCCGGCAAGAGGCACGGCCGATTTCTGCCGAAGCAAGTCCACAAAGTGAGGCGCGTGAAAGGGACGGCTTCCCTCAAACTGCAAGGGCTGCGCAACTGCGCGCTCGTATCGGTCTTTGTCGAGCCATCCAAACTCGTGCATCCGGCGAAGCACGGTCAACTGGCGGTTGCGTGCCGATTTGAACCGGCGAAGCGGATCCAACCGCGAAGGCGCCTGCGCGATTCCAGCCAGCATCGCAGCTTCCGCCTCACTGAGCGCCGACGCCCCCTTGCCAAAGTAATAGGCACTCGCCGCCCCAATCCCTCGGTTCATGTGGCCGAGATCGATCCGGTTTAGATATTCGCGCAAAATTCGCTGCTTAGACCAACGCCGCTCCAACTGACGCGCTGCGGCAGCCTCGTAAATTTTCACACTCCATCCACGCCTGCCCGCACTTGGGTTGCGTGGCGTCGCAACCTTCACCAGCTGCTGCGTGATCGTTGAAGCACCAGACACAATCCTCCCACTGCGTACGTTATCGCATGCAGCACGAATGACACGGAATAGATCCACCCCAGAATGTGAGAGAAAACGCCGGTCCTCGGCGGCCAGCACTGCTGCATGCACAACCTTGGGAATCTCCTCCAGCAACAAATTTCCTCCCTCCGCAGACGGTACAAGCCTCAGAGGTTTTCCCGCGCGATCCAAGAACTCGATCGCATCGGGAGGCGGATTCTCGAGTGAGTTCGGCAACTGGACAAGCCGGCTCGCCATCTCGAGTGCAGAATAAAACGCAACAATGAAACCAAGCGGCACCACCCCGCAGATCAGCAGCAGCCATCTGATCACCTGCTGAAAGCGATGCTTCATCGTCTATGAATTCCTACAACCCAGAATCAGCTCTCAGCGTACGATCAACTTTTCCGAGGCGGTCTGCGCGAAGCGCTCCGGACGGTACATCTCCTCCGCACGGGCCGCCGGTGCCACAGCCTCTCCTGCCGCACGCACCCGCGTCATTAGCGTGATCCGGTAAGAGCCAGCACGCACGTCGTCTTTGAAAAAAAGCACGCGATCCGCCCGTATTTCCGTATGATCGCCGAAGCGCTCATCGGCGTCCGCTGGAGCACCCTTGTTTTTTTGGAACTGCTGTATAGGCTCGAGCAAAGCGGGCAACGGGCAGTCGACCGCGAGGTACTTTCCATTTTGCAGCGCAGTCAACTCGATGTTCACCCGCACACGGTCTCCAATGCGCAGATCGGTGACCGGCGACGCCATCTGGTTGGCATCCATCTTTTCAAACTTGCGGCTTAAAATGTAGCCGCTCTGTTGAGGAGGCTGCTCCCGGTCCGGATACGAGGTCACGGACGTCACCGCGTAGAGGGCAGCTTCCGAGGGATTCTCGATTTGAAAATCGGCCCTGCCGCCCGCGCCGTTCCACGTGAGCAACGCCTCCTCAAACGGACGCCTTTCGCTCAAGCTAAAATCCCGCTTCACCGCTGCCTGCGAACAACTCGCGTCAACGCGCGCCTGCAGGGGTGGGAGGCTTTTTACATAGCGGCTCGCAGCGTACAGCGACCAAGCGTTGTCCTGCGTGGTGCGCCACGCGCCCTGCGTTCCCTGAACCTTGCTCTCCGCAAAAAGAGTTTCAACTTGCGACGCGGCTGCACCGGTTTGAACGGCTGCGAGCAACGCCATGGCCGTGTCGCGCGCCGGACTAGAAAAATAATCGAGCCCTGAAACACGGGCGGAAGAATCAAGTAGCGCACGCACACTTTTTCCCAATCCGCCGCTGAGATGAATCGCCATTGCCAACAAGGCCCGATCATCGACACCGAGCAGTTGGGCTGAATCAAACAGCCGCTCGTGCGCTGCTGTCTCGGGTTTGCCAGCGAGCGCAAGCGCGTAGGCGGCGAGAGCCTGCCCAGAATAGGACGCTGCCAACTCGGCGCTGGATGGCTTTGTGAGCCATGTCTTGAGATATTCGCGAAGTCTGCCCGCTAATTCCGCCGGCACCAACGTTGCGATCCTCGGATCCGCGTCCTTTTCAAGAAGGGCGATCAGCACGCCTGCGTAAGCCGAGCACCATGGATGGCCGGTCGACGGTTGTCCGCCGTTAAAAGTAGCGTTTAAAACCGAGGTCAAACGGTTGCGCGGCCAATAACCGATGCTTCCATCGGGCATTTGCATTGCAAAAATCCGCGTGATTCCCTCTTCAATCACCGTCATGCGTTTCTGAAGGTCGAGTCGCGGAAAATTCAACTCAGCCGCAAGCACCCAGGGGAACAAGGTTGAAACGGTTTGCTCCGCACAGCCGTATGGATAGGCGAGAAGGCCGTTCGCGGCTTTCTGGAAATCAGCGAGCGGTGAGCGGTGGATAGTAACTGTAGCTTGTCCCGTGCCGGCGAGCAGGACGGGGTCGGTTTCATCGAGCGGCCTGTGCAAGCCTTTGCCGAGTCTTTGCACGCGGGTTTCGTGCAGCGCCGGAATGTGCCAGCCGACGTTCATACTCTCCCTTGCGCCATCCGCCTCGCTGCCGTCAACGGCGCGTGCACGCCAACGAAACTCTGCAGTGCCGATGCCCACGAACATCGCGGGGAACTCGAGCGCGACAGAGGTCCGCGCCGGCACGTTGGTTCTACGTGTCGAGCCAGCCTCGAGGCGAATGATCGGGTCGACATCCAACGACACATCCACCTCCAAAGGCACGTCCTCCGTATTTTGAACCATGCAACGCAGCCTCAGAAAGTCGCCGCGATTTGCAAACTGGGGCACGCCAGGTTGGATCTGCAACGGTTTGTTCACTCGGAAGCCGGCCTGCGCCGAGCCAAACGACTGCGGTCCGTGACTGGCCACCGCCATCACCCGAAACTTTGCAAGGTTGTCAGGCACTTCGAGTGGCGCGCTAAAGCTGCCATCGGGGCCTGTCAAAGCGCTCCCGATCCAAAGCGCATTGAGTTTGAAGTTTCCACGCAGATCACTTCCGCTGCCACCCTTGCCATCGGAACCAACGAGGTAACCTTTGTTTTGATAATCCGGCTCTTGGTCTTCGTCTCGCAAGGCCCAGATGCTGGACCGCCACCGGAGTCGTCGGAAGGACATCGGGAAAATGCTCTCCACGGGCTGTGGGGTCACGTAGCCGGTCATCTGAAGCACGCCCTCGTGGACCGCGTACAGTGCGACATCCGCGCCAACGGCAGGCTTGCCGTCGGCCTGCAACACATGCACCACCGGATTGATGACGCTGCCGGGACGTGTGTCGGCGGGAACGCCAGTGATTCCGACCTTCAGCCGCGCGTCGGCCGGCTCGACGCGGATCTCCACATCGTCCGCCTCGACCGTTGGCATTGGATTCTTGAGCTTTGATTGCAGCGCGCCGCGAAGCAAATGAACCTCGAGCACCCCGCCGGGCGCATCGGCGGGAAGAATCGGCATGTCAAAATACGGTTTCTCCTTGGTGATCGGCACGAGCCAGTAGCGCTTCACAGATTGCTGCTGGAAGGTCGCCAGCGCGAGGCCGTCGACATTGCTGCGCACAAGGATGTGGGCTGTTTCGCCCGGATGATACAGCTTCTTATCGGGAGCTACGGAAATAGAATCCCTTTCAAAATCCGGAAAGGTTTCCTTGGGCGACTGGGCCTTCGCCACATCAAACTCCATCATGGACAGCACGGGGCGCCCCCTCGAATCGGTTGTCTGCGCTTCAACCACATACTGACCCGCCTGCAAGCCCAGCAGCTCGGCGGAAAACTCGTTGCCGGGCAGCACCCATTGCCCTGCGATGAGAGTCGGCACCAAAGGGCGCGCTGCGAGCTTTCGAACAGGCTGAAGTGTAGCGGATGTTTTCTTGACCTCGCCGGACGCCGTCCGAGTCACACTGGTCGACCATAGAACCCTCCTGACCACTATCTCCATAGGAGCCTTTGGCTCGATGGGCTCGCGGGTTTCAGCGTGCACCGCGACCAATTGAACAGGCACCGAGCCGCCCTCTTTGACCCATTTTTTTGGAATATATATTCCGAGGTAGAAATCAGAACTGTGGGCCACAAATTCATGCGACTTGGATAGTGTCTGGTTGTTCAGATCCGTGACTTCGGTTTGAAAAACCATATCCCTCGGCCCAGCAGGATTTGGACTGGCTTCAATGCTCCAGGAAAAATCCGCCTTTCCAGCAGCATCAAGCTTCAATTCTCCCGAGCGCACATCTCTTGGGGAATTGGGCCACAACGCTAGTCTCACATTGGGCTGCATGTGCAAGCCAAACTCGACATCACCGTAGGCAGGGGCGGTGAACGATGCTGGGCTCTCGTGCATTTCCCAGCGGACAACCGCATCGTTGACGGGCTGCCCCGAGAGATAGGTGGCCGAAAGGCCTACGTAGAAATTTGCCGGAGACTGAATTCCAAATGGCGCGGTGAGCGATATTCGAAATGCATCGGGCTGGAACTCCGCAACAGTCACCGCGTGGCTGATGCGGAAAATAGAATCCTGGTGTGCGAGAGAAAGCGTGTAACCACCGGTGCGTCGTGGCAGCTCCTTACTGAAGGTCCAAGCACCCGCACTGTTGAGTTCGACAAGCTCATCGTAGAGCTGTTCGCCGCGGTCTCCTTTGAGGACAGCTTGAAATTTCATGCCTCTCGGGATCTGCAAACCGCCGGCGCACACTTCACGGATGAACACCTTTGCATGAAGCGTTTCGCCTGGCCTGTACAAATCACGGTCGCTGAAAACAAATCCCTCAAGCTGCGGACGCGGCTCATTTTCCGCGATAAGCTTTGCCAAATCCACCTCGCGCTCGTTGTTCACCCAGAAATTGGTGTCAAAAAGGACTGTTAACTGGTCGTTGCCCAGCGTCGCTTCGACCCAAGCGACCCCCTGAAACGGAACCGATGCGGTGCCGTCCTCGCCCGTTTCAAGTTGACCGATCTGCTCGCGTTTCGCGTTGTAGAAAACACATTTTAATCCGGCCAAAGGCGCAGCATCGGCGAGCGAGTAGGCAAAACAAAAGCCCGGGCCCCCGCGCCCAGCAAACAATTCCAGCCCGATGTTGGTAAGTTGCACCAACGTCTGTACCCCGCGCTTCATGCCGCCGCCGGACGAGGTTTGGCCCGCCACGGGAATTTCCTCCGCCGTGAGCAGCACGACGCCGCTTTTGTTTTTCCCAAGGATATCATCCCAATTTAAAAGTACCTGAGACTCCTGGTTCGTCGCATAATCGA
>CAMDSZ010000137.1 GCA_945906945.1 Akkermansia muciniphila | reverse complement strand
AGGCGGAAGCGAGAGAGTACGCCGACGAGGCGATGCTCGAGCTCGACCAGCAGGGTGGACCCTTCGGGAAAGTCTTGCGGTGTGCGGAGCTCGAAGACGATCACGTGAGACCGGTCGGTCTGGCCCGAAACGCTCCAGCCCGTGGTGTTGTCGCCATCGAGCGCGTGTGCGGCGGTACCGGACTTCGCTTCGAAATCCGCTTTGGCGGTTGTGAACTCCAGCTTGCGCTGCTCTCCGACAGCCGTCTTGAGAGTGGCGGAAAATTCACCTAAGGAGAAATCGCCTTCGCGGCTGCGTCCGGTCTTTTCCCCGAGTTCAGCGAGGGCCTCAAGGCGCAGGCCGGTCACGCCCTTCAAGTTCACTGGCGCCTTGATGACGTAGCGGGTGCGGACCGGATCCTTGACCCCCGTGCTGAAAGACAAGTCCTCGGAGGGCGGCGCGGCGCGTTCCTCGTCCTCGGTGATGGTGGTGATCTCATCCGGACGCAAAACGCTCCAGCGCTCGGCAGGCAGGCGCAAACCGGCCTCCCAGGCGGGCAAGCGGTTTTCGGCAAGCGTGGTGATGTAGGCGGCTAGAGGATCCTCAAGACGCATGCGCTCCTTTTCCCAAGCTTCCAGCTTCCGCTCATAAGCCGCGAGTTCGTCGGGCCGCGGCGCCTGGACTTCGCGCTCGGCGGTGCTGTTGAAGAAGGCGTAGAGCTGATAAAACTCGCGGTGCGAGATCGGATCATACTTGTGCGTGTGGCACTCGGCACAGCCCACCGTGAGTCCAAGCCATACGGCGCCTGTGGTGGCGGTTCGATCGGCTGCCGCCTTGGTGCGATCCAGTTCGAGGTCCGCACCGGCTTCGTTGTTTTTGAGTGAGTTGCGGTGAAAGCCGGTCGCGATCTTCTGCTCAAGCGTGGCCTGTGGCAGAAGATCGCCAGCGAGTTGCTCGATAGTAAATTGGTCGAAGGGTTGGTCGCGATTGAAGGAGTCAATCACCCAGTCGCGGTAGAGGTATGCATACGGTCGCAGCGTGTCGTTAAGGTATCCGGCGCTGTCGGCGTAT
The DNA here is from genome assembly GCA_945906945.1 of Akkermansia muciniphila. Classification (GTDB taxonomy): domain Bacteria; phylum Verrucomicrobiota; class Verrucomicrobiia; order Chthoniobacterales; family Chthoniobacteraceae; genus Chth-196. The sequence goes on along the minus strand of CAMDSZ010000137.1, from coordinate 9,476 downwards.
CGGGCGAGATCCAGCCAGTGGCGGCCCCAGCGTTCGCCAAAATGCGGGGAAGCGAGCAGCGTATCCACCACCCGTTCGTAGGCGTCGGCCCGGCGGTCCTGCTCGAAGGCCCGGAGCATCGCAGGATCCGGCGGCAGCCCCAGCAGATCAAGGCTGAGCCGGCGCAGCAAAGTACGCCGGTCTGCCTCCTCGGAAGGTTCCAGGCTCTCATGTTCGAGCCTATTCCGGATAAAGCAGTCAATCGGATGCGAAACAGTATCCTTCGTATTCGGCACCTCCGGTCTGCGAATCGTGGTGAATGACCAGTGGCGGTCCCACAGCGCGCCCTGATCAATCCAGCGGCGCAATAGTTCGACTTGGGCGGGCTTGAGTTTTTGAGGGGCCGTCGGGGGCGGCATGGCATCGTCTTCATCGGGCGAAGTAATGCGCAGGATAAGTTCGCTGCCGGCGCTGTTGCCTGGCACGACAGCCAACGCTCCACTACGTCCCGCGCCGTGTAGACCTTCCGGAGTGTCCAGCCGTAGTTCCGCCTTGCGCTTTGCTGCGTCCGGGCCGTGGCAGTGGAAACAGTTGCTCGAGAGAATCGGCAGGATCTCCCGGGAGAAGTTCACCTGCGCAACGGATTGCGCCTTCGCCGTTATCATGAACGTAACCAGCAGTAGGCTGAGGTGGACGAGGGTGCGCATGGGGAACAGCTGTTCAGGGTGGCGCATTTACAGCGGTCTTCAAGCCTCCAAAGGAGCCGAAGTCGGCTGCGTGACGATAGGCAGTCGCGCGCTGTTGATTTTCTGAATCCCATCCTGCAACTCCTGCGCCGCCGATCGTGTGGAGAGCTGTGGCTTGTCACTGATGACAATTTCAACGCGCGGGTGGCCGTCCTCGGCGAGGAAGGTGTCAGCGGCGTGAATGGGGCTGACGCATACCGACAGGACGGCCGCAGAGAGTTGAAGGAGGGCTTTGCTCGACATGAGTCGGTACGTTTGAAATGCGCGATCAGGGAAAGAACGGGAACAGCAGTTTGATCTCCTCCGGCTTCGGTTGGCGTCCGTATTCGCAGATCTCAAAGGCCTCGGCGAATTTCACGGCAGCGCCTTTCTCGGGGCCGTACCATTTGATGAGGTCATCACGGAACCGGTTCGCCTGGCCGCCCTGACGCCTGACCCAGCGTTCGCGCAGCCATGCCTTGCGACCCGCTTCATCGGCGGCTGGAGGGACTTTCGCCGCATATGCTTCGCCACCATTTGTTCCCCCTTCGTAATGTTGCGAAGGCATCTCATGAATGGCGGTGAGCTTTTGATCGAAGACATCATCCACCGAGACGATGATATCCGCTTTGAAAGGATAGGGCTTCTGGAAGCCATCGCTCGAGTACAGAAAGAGCGGGTTTTTCTTCAATGGTGGCACATCGCTGCACACGAATGGAACGGTGACCATGAACGCGGCATCCTGAATGAGCACGCCGACATAGCGGTGGTCGGGATGATAGTCCCACGGCCGATGCGCGATGACGATGTCCGCACGCCACTCGCGGATCATGCGGATGATCTTTTGCCGGTTCTCCAGAGAAGGCATCAGTTCGCCATCGTGAATGTCGAGCACCTGCGTCTCCGCGCCGATCAGTGCATCCGCTTTTTTCACCTCCGCGAGTCGTCGCTGCGCAAGCGGGCCACCCGCCGATTGCCAGTGGCCGATGTCACCATTCGTCACCGACACGAGCTTCACGTGATGGCCGAGCTTTGCCCACTTCGCCGCTGTGCCGCCGGAAGTGTATTGCGCATCATCAGGATGCGCGCCGAAGACGATGATCCGCAGCTTGCCATCGTCGCCTTGGGCACGGGCGATGGAGGGAAGTAGGAGTGTGAGCGACAGGAGCGCGCTGGCGTAGCTGAGGAGTGAACTGAGTTTCATGGTGTGTTGTGGTTTGTGGCGTGTGATTTAAGGGGTAGCGCCGGTTTACTTGGCCAGTGTGGCAATGCGGATACGCGCCGAGTGAATGTCGCCATACAACTCGCCGGAAGAGCCTTTGATCTGGGCCCAGATCGCCGCGAGTGTGCCGTCGGCGAGTTCGGTGAGGGCTGGATAGCAAATGGACCAGCCGCCGACTTTCGCGGGTCGATCGGCGAGCAGCGTGGGCTCGCTCCATGTCAGGCCGTCATCGCGGGACGTGCGCATGATCAACGGGAAGCGCAGTGGGGTGGGGCCGGGATTGTAGGTAAGGACGAGCGTGCCATCGCGTGTGCAAAGCAGATGCGAGGCGCTTGATGTGGCGGTGAGGCCGGTCTTCTCCGGCGCGCTCCATGTTTCGCCTTTGTCGGCGCTGATGGACCGCCAGAGCAGGCCGTCCTTCGTTCGCAGCATCATGTGGATTTTGCCGGACTTGGTCTCAGCGATGGTCGGCTCGCCGCCTTGGCCTTCCGGATTGGCCACCGCGCCGAAACGCGTCCACGTCTTGCCGCCATCGCGCGATTTCATCACGCCTCCCGCCTTCGTGCCGCGTGTGTGCAGCGGCACGAGCAGCTCGCCAGTGGACAACTGAATGCCATTCGAGCGTGTGGTGTGATTGGGCTGGTTGATCTTCACCGGCTCGGTCCAAGTCTTCGCCAAGTCACTGCTGCGGCGGAAGTAGATGTCGATCTGTGGATCAAAAGCGGAGAAGAACAAGAAGGCCTCCTTCCCTGCGACGAACAGCACGGGATCAAAGTCGGCCTTTCCCGCGATGTCCTGCAAGACCGTCGCCTCGCCCCAGGTGCGGCCTTGATCCGATGAAAACGCCTGCACGATGCGCTGCGATTCCGCGCCCTCCGATGGTGACGAGAACCACGCGGCCATCAACCGCCCATCCGGCAGCACCGTGATGCTTGGCCCCAGATTGTAGCCCGAAGTATTCGCCGGATCCTTCGGGTCGGTGCTCGTGTGAGTGAAGACGACTGTGCGGTCGGTGATCTGGATGGGAGACGTTTCAGCTTGGATCGCCGCGAGTGGCGGTATTAGTAGGGCGGCGATTAGTTTGAGGATGTGTTTCATGGCTAGAATTCCTCGGCCATCTGATCGAGTTCCTTGTTGATGCGCTCCTTCCAAGCGTCTGGGATGCCGCTTTGGAGCATTGTGTCGAACGTCTCAACCGCTTTGATTTTCCTGCCAGCGGCGAGGAGGGCGCGCGCGGAGGCTTCGAGGAGCTGGCATCTGGCGTTGATGTTCTCGACCTTGGAGAAATCCATGCCTTCAAACAGCTTCACGGCTTCCTTCGCCCGTTGAGTCTGAATGAGCAGGCGCGACAGGGAGATGACGCTCGTGTTGCGCCAGGCATAATAGGCGGGCGAGATGGCGAGCGCCTGGCGAAACATCTCCTCAGCTTTGCGGGCCTCGCCTTGCTTGAGGTAAAGCTGCGCTGCATCCGTGGCCGCATTCCCGCGCACGACAGCCTCCGCTCCGAGCGAGGCGATCGCTTTCAGGCGGTGCGCTTGTGCGGAGGCGTCATCACCACGGAGTCGGTAGATCTCCGCGAGGATCCCATGGGCGCTGCCGCGACACCGCACAGGCCATTCGTCGATCTTCTTGTCACGCACTCGCGCAAGGGCTTCGTCGTAGCGTTTGAAGTCGGACAGCACGCGGAAGTTGGCGAAGTCTCGCCGTGCTGGGTCCTTCACTTGGTCCGCGAGTGCAAGGGCGCGATCCGCGTTCTTCAAAGATCCGGATGCGGTCTCGATGGCCAGGTCGAGGTAGTGGAAGTTCTCGTCAGCGTCGGCGGCTTGAGCGGCCATGGCTTCGAGTTTTTGAATGGCTTCATCGAAGCGCTTCTCGGAGCGCAGTAGCTTCACAGCGTTCAATTGCGTGTAGTCGAGTGCCGATGCGGCTCCGAACGGGACAATGAGCACAGCGATGGCGATGGCGGCGATGCGTTTCATCTCGGAGCGCTTACTTGAACGTTGCTTTGCCGAACGATGCATCGCCGGGAATGCGCGAAGGGTTGAGTTTGCCAGTCCACACGGAGCTTTCCCGTTGGTCCTTCTTGTCCGCACCGTCGATGAAGTGAACCCGACCGACATTGAGATACCAGAGGTCGCCCTTCTTCGGTGCTGTCACGCGGAGGGTTTCAAAGGGGATCACGGCCATCGATTCCCAGCGGCTCTTGTCGGGTAGTAGCTTGTTCTCGAAGATCCAGTTGCCGTTCCAGCTTTCATCGTTCCAGCCGTAGCGCGGATGCAGGAAATCGGTGATGAAACCGTGCTCGGCGTCATTGAACGAGGTCGGCTCGGGCTCATAGGCGAAGTAGAAGTAGCGACTGCGATCCGCGAAGGGAGACACATTCACGATGATGCTTTCCTGGAGCCACAGCTCGGCATCGCGTCCACGCGCCACGAACTTCATCCTGCCCGCAGGCTGCTCACCGCTGACGCGCACATAGAGATGGCTATCGTCGCATAGCACGCGGAACGTTGTCTGTGCTTGCAGCGGCTGTGCGGAGGCTTCCACGGGGCCGAGCGTATGCTCCTCGGCGTTCGCCCAAAGCGGCGAGTCCAGCGTCAATGGCGCCGCCACTTTCGCGATCTCCAGCGCCTTGTTTTGCTGCGAGAGCTGGGCGGGATTGGCTCGCATCTTCGCGGTGTCCCAGTTGAAGGGAGCACGGTCCAGATAACGCCCGGCGTATTTGACGCCAGACTCGCCGAGATGGAGGTAGGCGGGATTTTTCTTCTTGGGATACTTGTCGTCGCCATTGACCACCTTCGCGACAAAGGCGTTTCGCGCGTCAACGGCATCGAGCAGTTGGTTAAGCGAATGGGCGTCCATCATCGCCTGATGATTGCGGTGGGCATGGATCACCAGCGCGAGGTGTTTCAGGAAATCGAACTCATAGCGCACGATGTCCAGACGGCGCTTTACTTCGGGGAGAACGGCCGCTTTTTCTGCGATGCCCAAATCTTCCTCCAACGCGTTCACGATGTCTGGCGTGTAGAGCGTGCCTAGAGCGAAGAGCGGATCGCGCCCGGACTGATAGGCATACAGCGCGATCACGCCCCAGAGTTCCGCACGCTTCTGGATGTTCAGGAAGAAGCGCCGCATCGGGTGTTCGCTCTCGCGAAATGCAGCCTGCAGGTATTCATTGAACAGCTCGTCCGCGGTCTTCGAAAAGGGATCAATGCCGAGCCGCACATACGCATAGATGTTCGGGCCTTCGAGCCCCCACTGGCCGCTCATTGGGCTGCCATTGACCTGCACCATGCGGACGTTGTTCGCGACCAGCAGACGGTTCTGCTCCCCGATCTTGCTGATGGTGTTCAGCGGCGTCAGCCCCACGAGATGAAAGTTGCCCCAGTTATAGAGATAGGCCGAGTAGCCTCCGGGAACTTTGATCTGCTTCCATGCTTCGAAGGACGCCGCGCTGGAGTCCATCATCTCGATGACCGTGTTCTCGGGAAACTCGGTGAACGTCTGCGGCGGACGAACCGTCGGGCCGTAGGAGGTCATCATCAGCTTCTTCCCGGGCCGGTCCTTCATGAGGCGCAGGGCCATGTCGCGGTGCATGATCCAGAGCTTCTCGCCCCACCCGCGGTCTTTGTGAAAGGCGATGCCTTCAGCTGGAGTGGTCGTCACTTTGACCCCGTAGAGAGTGGCGCACTCCTTGCACTGGCAGGGCCGGAAGCCATCGGCCTGACCGATCTCGACGACGTCAAAACCTTCGTCGCAGCGAGCCAGCACATGTTGGTAAATGAGTTCACGCACTTCTGGATTCGAAAGGCAAAGCTGGCCCTCCTCGGAATTCACCTTCGGCTGACGCACATTTCCCGTGAGGATGAAATACTCGGGATGCGACTTCCCATACTCCTCGATCGGCACCGCCGAAGGGTGCTGGTGCCCATAGCGCGACCAGATGCGAGTGAAGCGACGGCAATGATTCGCCGTGTAGAACAACTCGGCGGAGTTGCGGATATCGTGCTCCTCAAAGTGCGGGCTGCCCTTCGTGTTCAGGTCCCGCGGCACATGGATGATCGATAGCGGCAGAAATGCGGTCCCACTCTGGTCGGGTGAAAGGAAACGCGCGCCCACAAACCGATACAGAAACTCCGCCGTGCTGAACAACGTGCCCTCGTAGGGCATCGGCGTCTCCTTCGAGGTGGCACGTTTGCCAGCCAGTGTATCCGGCGCATCATTGCCAACGATGATGATATGAGGTCCTGCCGCTTTGTGGATATAGCTCCATCCGCCAAGGCGCTTCGCATCCACTCCATTCGATGCCGCGAACTTTGTCGCACCGAGGTAGAAGCCAGGCCGTGCAGCATCTGCTTCCGGCTCTGTCTTGATCTCCAGCTTGATCCCATTCGCGCCGAACGCCGTCTGCAAAAGCTCCGCGGCCCGCCGCACTGAGGCCTCCGCCGCTTCATTCGGCATCGGATCAGGAATGACGATTTGATATTTCGATTTCCCCCTGAACCCCAAAATCAAATCTTCCCCGTCAGAGGTGACGCTCTCGCTGTTCGGTTTGGTCTCCGCTGCACCAGTCGCAACTGGGAGCAGCGCAGCGAGCAGGAGGCAGGAGAGGAATGTGAGGGTGTGTTTCATCGCGGGGTTTTTAATCAGGGGAGTTCATTCAGCAGCCTATCAAGCGTGGCCAAATCGTCCGCGGAGCTGACGATGCTCGCGAAGACGACGAGAGCCGGCTTAGTCGATCCGCCATTTCGCTTGGCGCAGCACAGCGAGTTTCCGCCCGGCACTTGCTTCATACCAAATGGTTAGCAAGGTGCTGTCGGCGAGTTCGACGGTACTCGGGTAGCCGAGATCACCACTTGTGCCATCATCGGAAAGGGTGAGTTCGTCGCTCCAAGACTTGCCGTGATCGGTGCTGAGACGCGCACGATTGCCAAATGGGCTGCGACGATAGCCATAAGTCATCAGCAGACGCCCATCGCTTAGTCGGAGCAAGTGAGACGGGAGCCCATAGCAGACCGCGTGCGGTTCGCTCCAAGTCTTGCCACCGTCGGACGATTCCGTTTGCAGCGTCCAATGTTTGTTCACTTCGTTGTGATTGCGAATTTGCGCGATGATTGTCCCGTTGGCCGCTTCGACGGCATGCAGTTCGTGATAGGCGTTCTTGTCCCCCGAGCGGATCGGTATCTCAGCAAGCCACTGCCACGTTTGACCGTCATCTTTGGACTCACAGACTCCGATCTTACGACTGTCGCTCCAGAGTTGTTTGCCGGCATACAGCAGCCGTCCGTCAGCGAGTTGGATCGGGCCGTGAGGGCTGTTTACGATCGTGGGAATCCGAGCAGACCATGATCTGCCTCCATCGGTGGAGCGAATGATCCACTCGCCCTGATCGGCTTTGCGTTCAACATCGGTGAGCCGCGCGTGGACCGCGTTCCATTTGGACAGTTGCTCCGGGGACATCGCTTGGGTCCCCCAACCCTCCGGCTTCCAATCGGTGTAAGTGATCTTCTTTTCCAAGTGGGATTCATAGGCCAGCGAGGTGAACGTGGTGACTAACAAGGTCCCTTGAGCCGTCTCCAGCACGCCCGAATCCCGATCGTCTGTGGCGCTGTCGAGCAAGACTCGCGGCCAAGTCCACGTCTTGCCGTCGTCGCGTGAAGTCATCGCCTGCACCTGCCCGAATGGGCAAACATGCGACTCACGACCACCGGACCACGAAAGCCACAGTTCCCCATTGCGTCGCCGGACAACCGTCGACCAGCCGTGATAAAACTCCGGCTGCTGGGAAATAACTTTCGTCTCGAGGATTCTGGCCTTCGGCGTTGCTGCGTTAGAGTGGCTTGGGAAGAATGCCGCGCACGACAGGCCCGCTGCCGTCTGCATGAAATGGCGACGAGATATCATTGGATGGTGGGTCACAATTGGAATGTTTGAAGGGTTGGCGTATTAAGAGGCATTCACCGCCGCATGATGAGGTTCCCCATCGCCTTGGGGTCCTTGAATTTCGTGCCGCTGGGGAAAAGCATGTAGTACTCGGGCGTGTTGCCGGCCATGCGCTGGCGGCAGATGTTCACGCCCCAGGGGTAGGCTTTGCTGGGGACTTCGCCTTCGATCGGTTTCGCTTCGATGAGAGCTTCAACGAACCAGCGGTCGGCGGCCTTTTTCACGGCGATGCTCTTCACGGTGTAGAAGCTGGCGAGGTCCTCGGAGCGGGTGGTGATGCATTCATCGAGCACGGTGCCGTTGGGATTCACCACGATGAACGGGCGGATGCCCTTGGCGGTCTCGAGACGGATCTCGACGGTGTCGTCGTTGAAGATGGCGTAGCTGTCGCGGTCTTTGCAGTCGGCGCGGAGCTTGTCCATCTTGGGCTCGATGCACTCGATGCCGACGACGAGACCGCTGTCATCCGGCAGCCAGCGAAAGGCGACTTTGGTGGAAACATGGTGCGGTGTGTCGCCGGTGAACATGTCGCTCAACGGCGCGAAAGCGCGGTTGTCCGGGTCGGTCCAAATGGGTTTGGTGAGGTCGCCGTCGATCTTCGATGGATGATAGGCGTAGTGTCCGATGACCGCGCCGTTGTTACGTTGGAGGTTGGCGAAGAGACCCTTCAGCGGCTGCATGTCGGCTTCGAGCAACGCAATGCGCTTCGTGTAAATGCTGTCGCCGGTCCTGGCCTTTGCAGCGGTGAGGAGCGCGAAGAATTGATCGACGTCGGCTTGCTTGAGAAAGCCGCCATTGGCCGTGACCTCACGTGCTTCGGGGCGTGACCACACCGATTCGCCGAACTCATGAAACTGCTTCATCTCGGCGTGCGCGGGGCCGAAGAACAGACGGTAATATTCATCCATCGTGGCCTGCAGATCGAGGTGGCGATCCCACATCATGCGGGCGTGGAGGTAAATCATGAGGTGCGATAGACCCGGGCGACGCAGGTTGTTGGTCGCTTCAGGTTTGATCTCTTTGCTTGGAATCCATGGCACTTCGATGTCGTAGCCGGCGGCGTGGTCATAGGCCGCTTTGAGATTGGCCTGCAGGATCTTGGTGAAGAACACGGGCACGGGCGGCGCGTTGCGAATGACTGCCTGCTCCAGGTAGTGGTCCATGATGAGCAGCTGCTCGCGACCGTCCTTCATGCGTTTGAGCCATTCTTTGCGCAGCTCGAGATCGCCGTTCCAAGGCGGCAGCATCCACGCGGTGCTGTGCTGCATGAGGCCGACGAGCACGCTGTCGGGGATCTTCTCAAGGGTGGTCGGCGGCATGGTCGTCCCGCTGTAGGCCATCACGGTGAACTTGCGGCCGGGAAGCTTCGCGGTGATGCGCTTCACGATGTCCAAATTGAAGTCCCACGCGTAGTTGCTGAAGTTGCCGTAAATGCCGCGCTCGGTTTGTTCCCAGCCTCCGGCGACGTCCGCGGTATCAATGGAAGACCAGCCATCGGGCTGCCCGAGGCTGTCGTATTCGATGCCCGGATAAACCTGCCGCGTGAAGTCGAGTGAGGTGATGAAATCGGCGCGCAGCTTTTCACTGTTGAGCTTCGGGGAGTTGTA
>CAMDSZ010000136.1 GCA_945906945.1 Akkermansia muciniphila | reverse complement strand
CGGGGACATGAAACTCAACTTCCAGCTCCTTGCTTGGGTCCAGGGGATTCTTTTCCTCGGCTTGGTGGGGCGCTCGATGATGCAGGGAGACGGCGGCAAACAACAGCAACGCAAGAAATCTGGCGCCCGGGGCACGCGCCCCACGGGCGATGCGGAGGAGGGGCAGACTCTCTCGATTTTGGGAATCTTGCTGATGCTTGTGGGCTCCATCTCATCGCTATTCGGCCGCCTGCTGCAGGGAGCGATTTGTCGGGAACACGAATTCGCGGCGGACGCGGCCGCGGTGACGTTGATGCGCTCCACCGAAGACCTCGCCCGTGCCCTGCGCAAAATCGGAGGGATGCAGGATGGGGCCCTGCTTGAAAGCCCGGCAGCCCCCGAGCTGGGGCACTTGTTTTTTGTGCAAGCGTCGGTCGGTTTGAGCTCCTTGATTTTCCCCACGCATCCCTCAATCGAGGAGCGAATTCGCAGGCTAGACCCGGAATGGAGCGGAGAGTTCCTTCACTCCAAAGCGGCCCATGTGCGACACGAGTCGGAGCCAGAGTCCATTGAGTCATCACAGGCTTCGGAGTCCCAAAGGGCCTTGGCAGAAATTGCCGAAAGCAACATCACGGAAGCGCAGGATGAAACTCTGGCTGGCTTTGTGAGAGATCTCTTGAAGGTCCGCAAGGAAGTGTCCTACCCGTCCGCTTCGCTGGATAAACTTGGCGAGGTGTTCAGCTGGTCTCAGGTCATCCAAGCGCAGGCGGACAAAAAGACCCTCAGGCCCGACTGGCTAAAGCTGACCCTCTCGAGGGACAGCGCCAAGCAACTGATGCTGGAAATCGTCCAACCCGAGTACGTGAAGAATAGACTCCTGGCCGACGCGACTCCTGTGCAAATGATGATGCTTTATGACTTGGCAATGCCCCTGCTCAGGAGAATGTCGGTGGAAGAATTCATCTCGCTGAACAAACGCATTCGCAAAGAAGTACGCAGGGGCGAGGACACGGATTTACTCCGCTACATGTTTGCATTTTCCTTCGCCCGCAGACTGCAGTTGTGCTTGGGCCTGCGCGAGTCCACGGCCGTGTTGATCGAGGAGTTCCCCTCGATCTGGGAGGAGACGCAAAAGTTGATTTCGGTGATGTCCAGCGTGGGGGCACCTACGCTGCATGCGCGGGCCGCCGCGTACTCCGCGGCCTGGGCGGGACAGGGCATTGAGCCGCCGCCGCTGCTTCACCACGTTTCGCTGCTTGAGCTGGCAAAGACATTGGATGTTTGCTCACAGGCTGCGCCCCTGTTGAAAAAGCGCGTGCTGGCCGCATGTGGACTGGCTGCCAGTTATGAGGGGCGCATTTCGGAGCAGGAAATGGTGATCATTCGCTTATTTGCGGATTCGATGGGATGTCCGGTGCCGAATCTTTCTAACGGAAAAAATTAAAGGCACGGCAGCGCTTCCGGGGTGATCGAGCAGGCCTAAAGGATTGCACAAGCGCCCCGAAAAGGTTTGGTTACCACATGGATTTAGTCTTACAAGGCCGTCGCGTGCTGCAACTCGAGGCAGCGGAAATTCACGACCTTGAGCGCCGGCTGGATCAAAATTTTTCAAAGGCGGTCGAACGCTTGAAGCTGTGCGCTGATTCGCGTGGCAAGGTTGTTGTGTGCGGAGTCGGCAAATCGGGATGCGTTGGTGAAAAAATCGCGGCAACCCTTACCAGCACCGGCTGTCCTTCGGTGGTGCTGCATGCGGTAAATGCGCTGCATGGAGACTTGGGACTTTTCACCGAGGGAGACCTTCTGCTGCTGCTCTCATACAGCGGCGAGACGGATGAGTTAGTGGCGCTTCTTCCCGCCGCGGCGCGGTTGGGCGTTGATGTTATCGCGATGACGGGGAATGCGTCCTCCACTGTGGCCAAGGCGGCCTCTATCGTTCTCGATGTGCAGGTCTCACGCGAAGCCTGTCCGCTTGAGCTGGCGCCGACCTCCAGCACAACACTCATGATGGCGCTCGGCGACGCTTTGGCGATGGTGCTCTTGGAAGCCCGCGGCGTGACTAAAGACGATTTCGCAAGGTACCACCCCGCCGGCAGTCTAGGGCGCAGCCTTCTATTGAAGGTGAACGATGTGATGCGCGGGCTGGACCAGATCGCCGTGGTTCACCAGCACATGCCCATTCGTGAGGTATTGGCTTCGATGACCGCGCATCGGGCTGGTGCCGCAGTCGCGGTGGACCAGGAAGGTAAAGTTGACGGCATCTTTACACACGGCGACTTCGCCCGCTTCTATCAGACCACACCAAACCTCGGTGATCAGTTGGTCGAACGTTTCCTGACCCGATCCCCCATCCGCATCGGGTCCGATCGTCTAGCCGCTGAGGCTTTACGGATTCTCGAAAAGCACAACATCGACGACATCGTTGTTGTCGACGCCTCAGAAAGGCCAGTGGGTGTCATTGACTCCCAGGATCTCGCCCGTTGGAGGCTCGTGTAACCGCACGTAAGCGCCACGGAGCGGACTCTCCCTAAAACTAACCCGCCCTGCATTCACCGAGCGGGCCTCCGGAGCGCGCTGAACCGCGCTACTTTTTCCAGTTGCCGATGTCGTCTTCGGTACCTGCGACCCGGTCTTTTCCTTTGGAGAAAATGTCGTAGCTCTCGGCGTTATGTCTGCCGGGATTGAGGTATTCATACTTCTCGCCGAAAGGATCCAGAGGGATTTCCTTCATCAATTGCCTTGGACGCTTTTCAAGGAGCGCACGCAGTCCCTCGTCATTGTTCGGCGCGGATCCATTGCTGGTTTCGTACACCATCAGCTGCGTTTGGAGCGTTTGAATATCGCTTTTGATTCGGGTGTCTTTTGCGATGCCGATGTTGTCTCCGACCGTGAAAGCAGCGACTCCGGCGAGCAGACCGATGATCATCACCACCATCATGATTTCCACCAAAGTGAAGCCGGATCGGAGTGCGCGTGAGTAAGTGTTCATGAGGTTTTTTTGAGAAGTTCAGGGCATTACAAGCCAAAGCCAACAAACTAAGCCAGCATCAGTATTTCAACTGTATTTCCACCCGCCGAATTTCAGCAGGCTCAGCTTGCGACGGAGACGAAAAGAGCAGTTCGTTTTCCCCTTTCGCAAGCACCCCAGCGGGGATGGCCTGCTGGAGACGAATCCAACCGGAGTAATAAAGATGCTCCACCTTTGAGGCTTCCAGATTCCTGAGGCTCCAGCCGGGGTCGGCCAAATCAGGCATTGTGAGCGAGACGCCGGGCAGCAGCGTGCCGTTGACTCCGATCGTAGGGGGCAGTTCCGGTGAAATGTTGCGCATTTCAAAACAAACCATCGCGTACCGGGGCGGTTTTGCCAGCGTGAACTGCAGCGGCTGGTTCCCAGTCGGCAGCAGGCGGAACGACTCCGCGTCGAGCATCGCTGATATCCGCGTCCAAAGACGCTTGTCTTGGTCTTGAACCGTTGAGGCTGCCGCCGGGTTTCCAAATGGATCAGACACCGATGCAGGCGGGAAATCCACGGGATGAAGAACCTGACTTTTTTTCAGGATGGTGGCGAGGAGCGACGTGAGCCGCGAACCGTCCTTCGGAAGATCCAGCTCCACGTAATCCACCCCATCCATTGGAATGCGGACGACTTCGGTGATCTGCGAGGAGGCCGATCCGATGGCGTCAGATGCGAAAAGCTGTTGGCCTGTTTCGTTCCAGCCCGTGATCACCGCCGGTTTTTCAAGCCCTGCCTCCATCCCGACGCGGAATTCAACGTGGGAAGTCAGCGATGACAGTTTTCTGAGCCGGATCCTGATCGCCGTGCGGTGGAGTCCGGTTGTGTCGTCCCGGTATTTGTGGTGACTGAGATTCTCGATCCAAAGAGGAAGACTGGTTTGGGCGCGGCCTGCCATCAGAGTGCCGAGGTCGATTTGCGTTGTGAAAGGCGTCGTATGGGTGGCCAGTTGGGCGCAGGAATCCCCGAGCATTGAGGACCATCCCAAGGCTGTCAGCAGTGCAGTTTTAAGAATGCTCTGAGGGAGATTCATCGGCAGGCGTATTCTATTCAGAGCCCAGCGAATTACAACAGCCAATCGACCCGTCTTTTGAGCGCATCCATACCCGCCCTTTAAACACCGGGCCTCAAGCCCTGAGTCATCGAGAAGACTGCGCTCAAGATCCCGAACACCACAAATCCCACGACCACGGCGATGCCAATCATCACGAGTGGAGGGATCAGGGTGGATATGAGTTTGACCTGTTTATCCAATTCCCTGTCGTACACGTCGGCGATGTTTCCGAGCGTTTCGCCGAGTCGCCCTGACTGCTCTCCCACCGCGAGCATGTCGATGAACAATTCCGGGCAAATGTTTTGCTGCAACAGCGCATTCGAAAGCGCCTGACCGTCCACAACCGCCTGCTGTGCAGCCTTCATCTTCTCACGCACGAAGGCGTTCCCAGCGATGTCCTCAATAAGCTCGAGCGCTTTAAGCAGCGTGACCCCGTTCAAAATCAATGTGCCAAGGGTCCGCGCAAATTGTGCGTAGTATCTATGGCGCATCACGCTTCCGTAACCCGGAATTTTCCAGCGCAATGCATCCCAAGCCTTTGACCCCTCTGCGGTGGAAGTCCACGAACGGAACGCTGCGCTGCTTAGAAAAAAACCTATGATTCCAACCCACCAGTAGTGAGCAAGGGCCGTGTGGGTTTTCATCAGCAACTGCGTCGCCAGCGGCAGCTCCTGGTTCGTGTCCGTGAAAAACTTCAAAAGCTTTGGAACCATCACGGTCATGAAAACCGTCACCATCAGGATGCCGACCACCACGAGAACGGCGGGATAAACAAGCGCCTGCTGCACCCGGTCGCGTAGCTCCTTGAGCTCCGCCAGATACCTCACCAGTCTTTTTAAAATGTCGGCGAGCGTTCCGGAGGCTTCACCTGCAGCCACCATATTCACATAAAGCGGGGAGAAGATTTTGGGATAATCCCTGAGCGCCTGCGAAAGGCTGCGTCCCTCAACCAGGGCTTGATGCAGCCCTTTGGACATCGCATGCAGCTTTGGATGCTTCATCCGTTTCTCCAGAATTCCGAGGGCCTCATCCAGCGTCATCCCCGCACCCAAAAGAAGCGCGAGCTGTTCGGTGAACAGATGCTGCTGGGTATGGGACATTGTCTGCACGCTGACCGCAGCGGCAGCATTGGCGGAAGCCTTCGATCCCCCGCCAGACTGCACGGTGGCCGCCGGCTGTTTCTGGTTTTGGACAACTAACTCGGCCCTGACGGGAAAACCCTTGGTTTTTTCGATCTCCCGCAGCGCAGCGGAGCGATCCGTCGCCTCGATGATCCCATCCACCAGAGCGCCTTTGCTTGAGCGGGCTACAAACTTGAAGTGCGGCATGGGGAGGAGATAGGAGCGGATTCGAAGTGGGTTGCGACACCAGGCAGAGGACCAGCTCAGATAGTGTAATTTCTGTGGGGCTTAGAGTCGACCCTCGTCGAGATCTATGTAGTCAAAAAAGGTCTGGATGTCGGTTCGGCCGCCGAACCCGCCCTCGAGCAGTCGCTCGTTAAGCCGTTTGGTGAGCGCGTCGTTCCATCCGCACTTGCGCATGTACTCGTTCCACACAAACACCTGAGATTCACTCGGGCATGCCCCCTCCTTGTAACACCAATCCAGCACCTCCTCGTCCGATCCACCCTCGAGGATCCGGCCCGCCAGCTTCTCATAATCCACACCTAGAAAGGAGACGCAGCTCCCATCAAATCCCTTTCCAAGGTTAGCGAGGTAATCCTCGCCCAGCAGGCCTTGGGCGTTGAGCCGAATTTTGTCCGCCATCCGCGCAAAGTAGACAAGCCCCCGGACCTTCTGATGGGGACTGCATGGATACTGACTCAGGGGTGAACGAGACATTCATATGAATCTAGCGAATCCCCTGCGCGCGCGCAAGGAGCCGAAATTTTCCGCGGCCGAATCTTCGCTTTTGGCGCTTGGGCCTTGGTCTTCGCGTTTGGCGCTTGGGTTGGACAGGGAAACTGCCTAGCCTCCGCGAATGTCCGACCCCGACGGCCCCCATCCCCATGGATGTTGCGGTGACAAAAATCTAGAGCATGCCCTGCAGAAACTCCGGATTCTCGGTTACCGCATAACCTCGCCACGCAAGGAGATCCTCGCCGTGCTAACGCGCGAGCATGGCCCTTTCACCGTGGACGAACTCCACAAACGCCTTCCCAAAAACGTATGCGACCCGGTCACGGTCTATCGGGGGATCGCCACGCTGGAGGAAGTCGACTTGGTGCGGCGCTGCGATTTCGGGGATGGAATTTACCGGTACGAATTCAACACCGGCGAACATCATCATCATCATGTCATCTGCCGCGACTGCTCTAGTGTGGTGACGCTGGATGTTTGCTTTGCGGACGGCTTGGAGCGCATGGTCCGGCAGATGGGCTACTCCAACGTCACACACACACTAGAAATCTTCGGGATCTGCGCCGGTTGCCAGGCCAAACGAAAACGGTCCGCGAAGACGGCCGAATGAGGGTTCGCATTTCTAATGCTTGATGAACGCTCCATAGAATTAATACTCTGCCAGAAAGGTTTCTAAATCCATTGCCATGAACCCCCAAGCGCGCCTCCAAATCTCGATCTTATTCTTTGCACAGTTCTTTGTCTGGGGAACCTGGGGGGTTTCGATGGGAACCTGGATGAACGGGCTCGGGTTCGCTCCAACCGAAATTGGGACAGCCTTTGGCGCAACATCGGTAGCTGCGATGGTATCCCCCTTTCTGGTCGGCATGGTTGCAGACCGTTTTTTCCCGGCACAACGCGTTCTCGGGGTCCTGCACATCCTCGGAGGCGGCTTGCTGTTTCTGGCGTCAAAGGCAACGTCCTTCAGCGAGTTTTATCCGCTGCTCGTGGCACACACTCTTTGCTACATGCCGACGCTTGCGCTGGTGAACGCAGTAGCGTTTTCCCAGATGACCGACTCGGCCAAGAGCTTTGGAAGTATCCGCGTCATGGGCACCTTCGGATGGATCGCAGCGGGCATGTTGATTGGAAAACTCAACCTCGGCTCAAAGCCTGATCAGTTCGTGATTGGCGCGGCCGTCTCTATCGTGCTCGGCCTGTATAGTTTCATTTTGCTGCCAAACGTTCCGCCCAAGGCAAAGGGCGAACCGGTGAGCGTCCGCGCCATCCTCGGACTGGATGCCCTGGATTTGATGAAGGACCGCTCGTTCGCGGTGTTTGCCATCGGATCGTTTTTAATCTGCATTCCTCTAGCGTTTTATTACTCGGGTGCAGAGCGGTTTTTGACCCAAATCGGGGTGGCGGAAGCTCCTGCCAAGATGACTTTCGGTCAGATGAGCGAGGTGCTCTTCATGCTGGTTTTCCCAGTCATGTTTGCCCGCTTGGGGGTGAAGCGGATGCTGCTTTTGGGAATGGCCTGCTGGGCGGTTCGGTACGTGTTCTTTGCTTACGGCGACGCCAACGCGGGAATGTGGATGCTTCTTGCGGGCATCACGCTCCACGGACCCTGTTTTGATTTCTTTTTTGTCACGGGCCAGGTGTACGTGGACCAGCGTGCGCCCGAACGCATGCGCGCCGCAGCGCAGTGCTTCATCGCATTCATCACTTACGGCGCCGGAATGCTCGTGGGCTCGATCGCTCAAGGCTTTGTTATCGAGAAATACTCGCTACCCGACAAAAGTGTAAACTGGACTCCGGCCTGGCTGCTTCCCGCCGGCGGATCCGCAGCGATCCTTCTGATCTTCTTCTTCCTGTTCAAAGACCCATCCAAGCGCGAGACTCCGGCGAATGTCTAAATTCAATTCGTCCCGGCTAGGATCGCAGCGGCAACTTCTCGAATCTTTCGCGCTTGCCCCAGCATCAGTGACGCGGACGCTTTGTTCATGAGCATGTTTTTCGACGCAAGCGAAACACCGATCGCAGATACAATGCCGGTGATGGTACTGGGCGGGGCGACGCTGTTTCCAAACACGCTCCTGCCCTTGTTTATTTTTGAAACGCGTTACCGTTCAATGCTCAAGTGCGCATTGGAGACCGATCGCTTGATCGCGATTGCGCAGCCGGAGGATGATTCGGAAAAGCGCCTCCGGAATGTTGGCGGCGTTGGATTAATCCGCGCCTGCGTGCAAAACAAGGACGGCACCTCACATCTGGTCCTGCAGGGCGTGCAGCGGGTCAGATTTTCTGATTGGGACCAGCTAAAGCCGTTTCGAATCGCAAAAGTGGAAGTGCTTCGCAGCATCCCGATCGCGAAGACGACGGGATCCGATTTGCTCACTGAACTGCTCGGAATCGTCACCCGGTTGAAAATGTCCGGTGTCGCACTCCCTGACCAGTTCGAGGAGCAACTGGCTGCGATTGACTCAGTCGATATTGTCACCGACATCGCATGCGCGACCCTTGTATCGGATCCGCTCAGGCGCCAGGCGCTGCTCGAGGAATTGGACAGCTTTAAAAGGCTCGAATTCTTGGTTTCCATTCTCCGCTCTCAGAGCCGCTAGTATTATGTCCGTAGAACGTCGAGTGGAGGACATCCCTGGAGCGCCCTTTTTCCGAAGCTGGGCGCGCCCCGGAATTGTGCCCCCGGGCGTTGCGGACTATCCGGGGCCGCTTCAGGAGGGCGAGACCCTTGACGCCATCAGCGGGCATTATCGCTTGTATCAACTTCGGAAGGGACACCGATTTTCAACCGACGACGTGACCTTGGCGTGGTACGGCACTTCATGGAGCGCCAGTGTGCGAACCGTGCTAGACCTCGGAAGCGGCATCGGAAGCGTGGCCATGGTCGCGGCTTGGCGTTTGACAGGCGCAAAATTTGTCACCGTTGAAGCCCAAGAGGCCAGTGTCATGCTGGCCCGCAAATCCGTTCGTTACAACGGGCTCGAAGATCGCTTTGACATACGGCTCGGTGATTTCCGAGGGGACGCCGTTGTTACGGCTGACGAAAAGTTTGACCTGGTGTTCGGTAGCCCGCCGTATTTTCCGCTGGGAACCGGCGTAGAGGGCGATCATCCGCAGAAAATCGCCTGCAGATTCGAGACTCGAGGCGGCATCGAAGATTACTGCCTGAAAGCTGCCCCGCACCTTAGCCTGGGAGGCTGGTTTGCATGCGTGTTTCCCGAAGAACAGCGAAGCCGCGTCGAGGCCGCAGCTGCTGCGAGCGGACTGAAAATCGTTCGCCATCGTGCCGTGATCGCCAGAGAAGGCGAACCGCCGCTACTCGCCTTATTTGCTATGCTGCGGCGCGATCACCTCCCGCCCACAGTCACAGAAACCTGGGAGGAGCCGCCCCTCACCATCCGCAGAGCAGACGGTACGGTTCATCCTGAATACGCCGCCATCAAACTCTCGTTCGGATTTCCCCCGTAGCTTCCGCGCATCCACCAATGCGCATTTCGCCGCGCTGCGGCACACACTCGGGATTTGTTGCTTTCCGCAGCACCCCTGGCTCGGTACCATGCGCCACATGCCTGTAGCCGACACCATCCACGAGGTTGTTCACAACATGTGGATGTGGCACGCATACGATCCCAGTGTTAAAGCGGATCTCTCGTCATGTGCGCTGCGCTCGGAGGACGGCCTGGTTATTATCGATCCGATTTTGCTCTGTGAAGAGGGCATGCTTGTCCTTCAGGATGCTGCGCCTTGGGCGGCGATTGTTTTAACCAACGCAAACCACGCTCGCGCCTCGCTGGAATTTAAGCAGCGATCCGGTGCCCCGATTTTCGCGCATCCTCACGCCGCCCGTGAACTGGAGATTCCGGTGGATGCATTCCTCGAAACTGGCGGCCGCATTGGGGGAAACTTAGAAGTCGTCGACTTGCAAGGGGCCGGCAGCGGCGAGGTAGCCTTGTACCATCCCGCCGGATCCATTCACTTTGGCGATGCTGTCGTGAACCTGGAATCAACTGGCCTCGATTTTTTGCCTGAGAAATACTGCTTAAATCTGTCCCAGCTTAAAACCTCGCTGCGAGCCTTGGAAGGACGCCGCGCGAACATCATGACCTTCGCCCACGGACTGCCCATTGTTACCGGAACGCAGTCGCGGTTTGATGCGCTGATTCAACGCACCAAGTAATCTCCTTGCAGCGCTAGCCTTGGCGACAACTCGGCAATCTAAGCGGTGAGCTCCGGCACCTCCATGAAAACGTAGCAGAGCATGTGCAGAATATGCATCTGCACGTCCTCGACCCGCCCGTAATGCGTGTCTTCGGTTACCAACACGTGTTTGCAGATTTCCGAAAGCCTGCCGCGCTTCCCACCCACAAGTGCTGCCGTTGTGAGGCCGTGGCCCTTGGCCCATTCGGCCGCTTTCACGAGGTTCGGAGAGTTCCCGCTCACGCTGATGGAAATCAGCAGATCCCCCGCCTGGGCGTAATTCTCTAGCTGTCTGACGTACACATCCTCGTAGGAGTAGTCATTCCCGAGCGCGGTGATCCAAGAAATGTTGTCGGTCAACGATAGAACGCGAAACCGTTTTCCAAGCTTGTCCGAGGAGCCTTTGCCAAGGTCTGTCGCGAAATGCGATGC
>CAMDSZ010000135.1 GCA_945906945.1 Akkermansia muciniphila | reverse complement strand
GTACACCACTGCACTCCGTACTTCAAGCGACGCATCCAGCACCACATTAAACCTCGGCTTGTCGGGGTATTGACGGAGCCGCCTGAGAATATTTTCCACGTCAATGATTGCGTCATCCACCACCTCCCCGAGTGCAATAACTAAGCCCGCTAGCACCATGGTATTGATGGTCTCGCCACGCCACGACAAAGCCAGAAGTGCAGCCCCAAGCGAAAGCGGAATCGCGGTAACGCTTATCAAAGTGGTGCGCCAGTTTCCAAGAAAGATCGCCAACACTACGCACACGAGGGCACAGCCCAGCCACATTGCCTCAGCGAGATTATCAATTGAGAGCTGTATGAACGTTGCCGGTCTAAAGATGGTGCTATCAACCTCGATGCCAGGCAGCGCAGGCCGCAACGCCTCGAGCGCCGTCTCCACTCCCTTGGTCACATCAAGCGTATTGCCCCAAGGCTGCTTTTCGACAATCAAAAGGAGCCCATCACCGTCATTGATGACAGCGTCTCCAATGGGCGCGGGGTTGCCCTCCTTCACCTCTGCGATGTCCCCAAGCCGAATCGGCGCGCCGCTTCGAAACTCCACGACCGTTCTCGCCAGATCATCTGCGGTGTTGATGACGGATAGCTGCGCAACGCTAAAGCGCTGGTTCGGCGTATCAATAAAACCTCCGGCACTGATCACCGTTGCATCACCCGCCGCTCTGACCACCGCATCGAGAGTGATCCCCGCAGCCCTCAGCCTCTGCATGTCCACGAGCACCTGATACTGTTTGTCTCGCTGCCCCCAAATCGCCACGTTGGCGACACCTTTGACCGCCATCAAACGCGGCCGCACGGTCCATCTGGCATACTCGCTGACTTCCGTTTGCGAAAGACTTTTTGAAGTCAGCCCGACCTTCAGAACGCGGCTTAGCGACGAATACGGCGCCATCAGTACCGGTGGCTTCACCACTGCCGGCAGTCGGTTCTGCGCAAGATTAAGTCGCTCCTGCACAAGCTGCCTGGCTTTTAAAATGTCTGTCCCCGTCTCGAAAATCATCACTACCGAGGACAAACCTAGTACCGACTTAGATCGGAGCGTCTGCAAAAAGGGCAGACCATTGAGGCAATTTTCCAACGGCACGGTCACTAACAGGTCGACCTCCTCGGTTGACAGTCCTGGAACCTCCGTCTGCACCTCAACCAGGGGCGGGGCAAACTCGGGAAACACATCAAGCGGCGTGTGGCGCGCGGCATTGATCCCGATCACAAGGACTGCAAGCGCCAGAGAAACCACCAGCACGCGCATGTTCAGCGCCCAAGAGACAATGGAGTTCAGCATGCGCGGGTTGGGTTATTTACCCGTCATGAACTCGGTGCCGAAGAGTTCCGTGCTGCCATCAGTAACGACCAGCGTGCCCTCTGGAAAATTTCCCTCGAGAATCGCATCCCCGCCGGCCACCCGCAGAACCTGAATCCGGCGACGCGTATAGGTGTGCTCCTTCGTCTGCACATAGACCCACTGTCCACCGTGAATATCATGCAGGACCGCTTTAAACGGTATCACCACACTGGCGAGCTTTCCTTGCAGGGTGGGAACCTCAACAGCGACACGTTCGCCTGCTCTCAAAGAAGTCTGGACCGGTAACTCATAGTACCAGTCGATCGTATGAAGGAGCCCATTGGCAGTTGGAGGCGCGGCCACCGGCTTGCCGGGCTGAGAAAATGCAGATCCTAATGTCTGAATGCTGACTTCTGCTTTAGGATCAAGGAGCGCGGCCTCTCCGCTGTAGATAGCCACGCGCACCCATGCCCGGCGCGGCCCTGCTTGTTCCACAGGGTTGCCGAGCAACTCACGCTGCACACGCGCAGTCGTTTTGGAGGACTCGGCAAGCGCCAGCGCCGTCTTTGCTTCGTCTACGCCGCGAACACTGCCAGCCTCGGCGCTTAGCATTTTTTGCGCGCGCTCCACTGCAATGGCTGCTGCATCGATCTGCAACTGCGCCTGCTGCAGACGCCCGTCGGCCGCCGCCTGCAGGTCCGCTAACTTTAGGACTTCATCCAGCGTTCCTCCAAGAAATGGCGCCACCACTTTCCCCTGCGCCGCGAGCGGTGTTACCACTTCACCCGAGAATAAGCGCACCCCGGGGACCGATTTTCTCTCGGCAGCAACCGTCTTCAATCGAAGATTCCTTTCCGCCTCAGGCCTGAGCGTGAGAACCACCAGATCCACCTCTCGGGTGATCATAGCGGGTGCCCCACCCACCGATTCCGCCGCTTGGAGAAATGCCACAAAAATCAGAAGTAAAAAAAGAAGTTTCATTCGTGAAATTACCTGAGCGGCGATTGCATTGCGTCCTCCAGCGCACCGGCGGCGATTTGGGCTTCGACTCGCGCGGCTTGGAGGGCGATGTTAGCCGTACTTGCCTCGAGCTCACGGCGTGTGAACTCCAGCGCCGAAACCGCACCCGCACGCACCATACTCTTGATTGCCTGCGATGCTGCCGCAGCCTCCTTTGCCAACTGCTCCGCCGTGTCCGCCTTCGAGCGGGACGCTTGATAGCCGGCGAGAGCCACATTGAGCTCGCCCTCGATCGTAGCCTGCTGAGCCAGAAAACGTTTTTCCGCCGTACAACGCCGAGCCTCAGCCTCGGCGATCGGCCCCCGGTTGCGATTGAACGGCAACGGCAAATTAAGCGCTAGCTGCCATCGGTTTTGCCCGGAATTGTAATCGTACCCTGGGCCGATGTTGAGGTCCGGGTATTGCTTTGCGACCTCCAAACTCAGCGCGCACTCTGCCGCTGCGTATTCAGCCAAAAGCGCGAGCAAATCCGCTCGCTGTGTAAGGGCGCGCTGTTTCCCCTGATTTGGCTCGGGTAATTTCTCAAAACTTGAAAAATCCAACCGGACTCCTTGGATCGCATGCCTGGGAACACCTACAGCGGTGGCGAGACGATTCTCCTTAGTCGCTGCAAGCCGCTGTGCGTCTTCTAAAGCCAGTCGTGTTCGATTCAACATCAACCGCGCCTGCGTGAGCTCGAATGGAGACACCTCCCCCGCCTCGAGCTGCGCAGCTAACTTTTTAATCGCCTCTTCATGCAGACGCTGTTCAATCTCGAGTAGCCGAGTGTTTTGGAGCGCCCCGTGCAAATCCAGCATCGCAGCCCGCACCCGCGAACGCGCCGACCATGCGCGTGCTGAAACCCGCCAACTCGCCGCCGCCGCCGTTGCAGTCGCCTGATCCATGCGCTTGCCCCGCTTTCCCGCCGTTTCAATCGGCACTTGCAAATTTGCTCCCAAGAACCACGGGGTAAAAATCGGCGGCCGCGAACTCGCAAACTGAGGTGAAAAAGTTAACACCGGATTCAGTCGCATCCGCGCGGTCTCCAAACGTGCCGCCGCTTCGTTCGCCTCCGCCCGGGCAAGGGCGACATCAGGATGAAAGTACACTGACACAAGCGACAACTTGTCCACATCCCATGGTAGATTCCAAGCGCCCTGCTCCGCCAAAAAGTCCTTGAGTCCACTGTCATTTAAACATCTCTTTCCAAACTCAACGCTGGAATGCTCCGCGGAGATGGGGCGAGGCTTAAACTGCACGCAGGAAGTCAGCAGCAAAAGCGATCCAACAATTTGAGGGGTGAAACACTTCATTTGGCCGACCGGGGAGGTGCTTTCACTTAATCACCCCTGATAACGCAAGCACAACAGAATGTTTTAGAAGCAGACAGCGCGGCTCAGCAGCACGGCAATTCGAATCGTCAACCGCGCCGCATCGCCCGTCGGGAGCAACCCCAGACATTTAAATCTGCCACGCGGCAAAGCTATCTCGGGTTTTAGGCACTCAAGTCGAGATAGTACGCAGCGTCACATCGAGCGGCCATGTGGCTTGGATTGTAGCGACGAAACCCTCGTTTCTCATACAAGGAGATCGCCTCGCCTAGCACCGAAGCCGTCTCCAGGACAATCCGATTAAAGCCCAGTTCCGCGGCCCTCTGAATCGCGTGCTCCAGCAGAAGACGCCCCAACCCCTTGCCGCGCTCTTCGCGGACCAGATACATCTTCCGTAGCTCACAGGTGGTCGGGTTCACTCGGAAAAGCGCCACCGTTCCGAGCACGCCCCCCTCAGGATCGGTCAAAACGTCAAAACAGCCGCCGGCGCGCCAATAACTGGCCTCGACATCGGAAAGATCCGCGTCTGTGTTTTCCGGATCCGCCTTGAGCCCGTACTCCTCCAGCACGCCGAAAACCAGCGCCTGGACAGCTGCAGTGTCCTTATTAGTAGCTTGTCTGAGTGACTGTAGCATATCTCTGGCACCTGGTTCGGCATGAATACCGGAGGCAAACGTCAAAGGAAAGAGTTGAGCGATCGGAAGGTGGAAAGTTTGGACCCAGCGTTTGGGCAAAACACAAGACTGTTGTACTTCGCGAGAGCGAACGCTCTCAGTCAAAGTTTGCAGGGCGTGAACTCTAGGAATTCGCCTCCAATAGTTGATGAGTTCAGTTGCTGGCTCCAAAGCGCCATAAGTGCGAGCGGATGACAGCCTCGCTCGGAGCCACGATTTGCGAGCCAGGACTTTTATATTTTCAGCAGATCGCTCCGTCGGCAACCCCTGGGAGCGCGTAGCCCCAGCTGCGCCCAGACACGGATTCCACCAAAGAGGTGGCGTAGCAACCAAGCGCTCCCAAAGAAGAAAGGACAAAGCACAAAGGGCGAGAGGATATTCCGCTGTGAATGTGTCAGCGCAGCCGTGGCTGCCCGCCCCCATCGGGCTGCCGTGATCTATTCTGGGCCGGTTCAATCGCCGCTCCAGTGCTCACCAGTATGGCGCACTTACCACCAGGCCGCTGGCGTAGGATCCACAGCTTACATACGCTCCCTCCTGCAGAAACCTCCGGCATTCCACGTCGAACCATTCCACCCGCGTTCAACGAAACCGATAATGTTTACCTCACTACTCATGGAGCAGAAATCTTCCGCGCTGTGAGCGGGAGCGGACCCAGACCGGCACCGGATTGACAGGAATCATCGCCCCTGGTTCCCCGGGTTTAGCGGCGTGCGGCTGTGCCTAGCCAAAACACGAAAGCGAAGCGGGCGCCGCGCGAGCCTGAGAGGTGTGACTGTTTGTTTGGTGGCTGTCGGGTTAGAGACGTTCAAACCCCGGAACTTGAGACTCACCGAGAGCAGGCACGCAAAATTTACCGCAAACAAATTCAACCCCTCGCAGCCTCCGGTTTCCGTAGGAGTAGTTGAAGGCGGGGACCATGGGCTTCACAGACAAACCAGCAAATTCTGAGGATCAGTCCTCGCATGGCTGCCGACCGAACGAGTGGCAGAAAGCTGCCGAGTCTGTAGCGGGCCTGTTATGGATTTGTGACGAAGCCGGCTACTTGGAGGCGCTAGCTCGGATGGGAATGCCGGCACCCGAATCAGAGCAGCCGGCAGCCCAAGTATCCGCGCAACCCAAGCACTGGGTGAGCTTGCTGGATGAATCCTCGCAGCAAAGCGCCCTATCGTGCTGGGCACGCAACGCTAGCGAGAACGCCCCCTTCTCCGGCTGGCTCAAGTTTCCAGTCGCTAACGGCGTCCCTCAATGCTGGCTGACTCGGATCCTCCCTTACAAAGCCGCTGGTGAACTCCGCCGTGGCTGGGTCGGCATCGCGCTAGACTTCAGGCACCTAGAGAACATGACTTCCGGGGGCAAACGGGATTTCGAAAAAACCGAGCTCTTTGAATTAGCAGCGAAGGCGACCAACGATGTGCTCTGGGACTGGAACTTGATGACTCAAGAACTTTGGTGGGGAGAGAACTTCTACTCAAGGTTTGGGTACGCGCGTGAGGAAATAGCCTCGGACATCAGCGCCTGGAAAACTAGGATTCATCCGGAAGATCTGGAGAGGGTCACTCGGGGAATTGAAGAGTCAATCGAGCAGCGCAAAGAAAACTGGGAGGCTCAGTACCGTTTCAGAAAGAGCTCCGGGCAATACGCAATTATACACGATCGAGGCTACATCAAGCTGAGGGCGGACGGCACACCAAAACGGATGGTCGGTGCGATGATCGACATTACTAAAGAGACCGAAGCCTACAAGGAGATCCTCCGCCTCAATGAGGAAATGAAACAGCTGGTTGCAAGGCGCAACATCGAGATTGCTAGCGCCACGAGCGCGCTGGAGGCATTCTCGTACTCCGTATCGCACGACTTGAGGGCGCCCATCCGCCACATCATTGGCTTCGTAGAACTCTTGAAACGCTCGAATGGAGATCGACTGAACGACGAAGGGCTGCGGTATCTGGCGCGCATCATTGAATCTGGCAAGCGCATGGGCGACCTTATCGAGGCGCTGCTTGCGCTCTCGCGGCTCGGGCGCGTCGAAATGCATATATCCCAGCTTAACCTTGCCGCCATGGTTGAGGCTCTTCAAAGGGACTTCTCCATCGAGCTTTCCGGTCGGCAGATTGAGTGGAAAATCAACCCTCTGCCGAATCTTTCTGGAGACGAAATCCTGATCCGACAAGTCTTCGTCAACCTGATTGACAACGCAGTGAAATACACGCGCCTCAGACAAGTGGCCACCATAGAGATTGGAGCCGAGGACCGGGGCGATGCCTGGGAGTTCTTTATTAAGGACAACGGAGTTGGATTTGACATGAAGTACTCGCATCGCCTCTTCCAAGTCTTCCAAAGACTCCACAGCGAGACAGAGTTTGAGGGTTTTGGGGTCGGCCTTGCAAACGCGCACCGAATCATAGGTTTGCACGGTGGAACGATCTGGGCGGAAGCCGAGCTGGACAAAGGCGCCACCATCTTCTTCACGCTTCCAAAATCCAATACCCTGAACGAGCGGAGCAGGGAGACTCCTAATGAACGCCACGTAAAACCATGAGTGATCAAAAAAAAATCCTGTTTGTTGAAGACAACATAAACGACATCGAGCTCACTCTGACCGCGCTGGAGGAGTACGGTCTTGCGAATGAAGTGGTGGTGGTCAATGACGGCGAGGAAGCGCTGGACTATCTGCGCAATAAAGGTCAGTTCGCCTCCCGGCTACACGGTCTTCCTGTAGTGGTGCTTCTGGATGTGAAGCTGCCGAAAATGGACGGACTGGAGGTGCTTAAGGAGATGAGGTCGGATCCGGAATTGAAGGTGATCCCAGTGGTTATGCTTTCATCGTCCCGGGAGGAAAAAGACCTGCTTACGAGCTACTCTCTTGGAGCGAGTGCCTACGTAGTGAAGCCCTTGGATTTCTCGGAATTCGTGGCAACCATCAAACAGCTTGGACTGTTCTGGGTGATTATTAACGAACCGCCCCCCGGCATAGAGCGCATGCGGCGAGACCCGAGCGTGGTGAAGGTGGCCAGGGAACTACTTTGGAAAATCAGCCAGAAAGGAGCCGAACCTGTTCAATGACCAACGCCCGTTTGCAAACACACTGAGGCAAAAAACAGCGCTAACACGACGCCCAATTCCTTCGCAAAACATGGTGCTCATCGCGCCCACGCTGTACTGGCATATGGAGTTGATTTAGGGGTGTGGAAGGATTGAGAAATCAAAACGAATGGATGAGAGATATCGGAGCTAAACTTGCTGCTGAGTGCGGCGGCGGACATTCGTGAGTCCTGGGATTAGACGACGGGCAGGATCAAGTGCACCGCGTTGGGGCAAAATTTTTCACTTTTTGAGGCAGCCTCTGAATTCCTGAATATAGTGGAGAATACTATGAGGCTACTTGGTGAACCGATTAGGATTTTGCTTTTAGAGGACTCGGAGCTGGATGCCGAACTTATCAAGGCGGAGCTGAGCTTAAACGAGGTTGAATACACCATGACCAGGGTAGAAACCGAAGAGGGGTTCCGCTGTGCCTTGGCGGGGTTCAAGCCGCACGCGGTCTTGGCGGACTACCGATTGCCCTCCTTTGACGGGCGCAGCGCACTTGAAATCACAAGGAAGGCGCATCCGCTCCTTCCGTTCATCATGATTTCAGGAGCCTTGGGAGACGAGGCCGCCGTGGAATTGCTGAAGGCGGGCGCGACGGATTTCGTGTTGAAGGACCGGCTTAAGAGGCTTGTGCCTGCGCTGAATAGGGCATTGAAGGATGTGAGGGAGCATGAAGCCCTTGAGAAAGCACGCTCAGAAGTGCTTGCTTGTAACCTAGAACTGGAAAAACGGGTGATGGAACGCACGCGGGAGCTGCGGGAGAAGAATGAGATCATCGAGGCAGACCTGCGCATGGCGCAGGAGCTGCAGGAAGCGCTCCTTCCCCACAATTTTCCAACCATCCCGCACAACAGTACGCCTGCCGAAAGCGCGATGCGAATCGGAAGCGTTTATCGGTCCTCACACGTGGTGGGCGGCGACTGTTACAATGTGACGCGTATTTCAGACACAAAGGTGTGCGTATTCATTTGCGACGTCATGGGGCACGGGGTGCGCGCGGCGCTCGTGACCGCGATGCTCAGGGCGATCGAGGATCAGCTGCGCGAACGCGCTGCGGATCCCGCGCTTTTATTGAGCGAGATGAACAAGGCGCTTTGTCACATCTTTGAGAAATCCGAAAATCTTGTCTTTGCCTCGGCCTGCGCGCTCACGATCGATCTGGAATCGGGTGCTGTGACGCTTTCAAACGCAGGCCACCCCTGCCCCCTTTTAATTCACCACAGCGAACAAAACTCCATCAGTCCTCTGGGCCAATCCAGCCAGCGCGGTCCGGCCCTAGGGATTTTTGCGACCGCTCAATACACTAACCTCTCCAGCAGGCTTGCAGCGGAGGATCTCATATTTCTGTACACGGACGGCCTGTTTGAGGTGGAAAATGCAGAAGCGGAACTTTTCACAGAAGAACAGCTTCGAGATCTTGTTTCAAAACACTCAAACTTGCCGCCTGAGATTCTTGTCGAGAGAGTGGTGCACGAGGTGGAGGAGTTCACGGGCAGCAAAAATTTCCCCGATGACCTTTGCGCGGTTGGGATCCAGCTGGTGCGGACAATTCCGAGCGCTGCGTAGGTGCTCTAAAGGCGCCGCGCAAAGGGGCTGCGGTGGATTGATGCATGCGAAGGGTGGGTGCGTTGAATGCAGGCGCCGATCTGGAGAGGGACCATACTAAGCTGGAGCATGAGACGGGCGCTTTGCGTCCTCACATGGGTGTTTATGATTAAGGAACTGCTGGCCCCGAAAAATCGGATGCATGTGGTTGGCCCGCTCAATGTTTGGAGAAGCCGCAGGGATCTTGTTTCACTCCCGAATGAAGAGTGATCGCAAAACGAATTATTGAACGCACCCTTTTACTGCTGATTTATTCCCAAAGAGTCTTTCTACTCCCTCGCATTATGGACCCTACAGACGGCACAGAACCGCCTCCTTTACCCAAACACCGTCCGCTGGATGAAATCGAGAAACAGGCAAGGACTTGGAGCATGCTCTGCCATCTCAGCGGGCTGGCGGGATGCTTTCTGCCGTGGATAGCACACCTGGCGGGCCCGCTGCTGGTCTGGCTCGTAAAGCGCAACGAACATCCGGCGATCGATGCCCACGGGAAGGAGGCGCTGAATTTCCAAATTTCAATGGCCCTGTATTCGGGCCTCGGGTGTTTAATCCTGGCGATTACGGTCGTAGGCATTCTCGCGATTCCATTTTTTCTTGGTTTTCTCTATGCGCTGAACATTGTGGGCGTCGTGACTGGGGCGATCCGAGCAAGCGGCGGAGTCGCCTTCCGATTTCCTCTAATCTTCCGCGTGATCAAGTAGCCTCCCTACCATGGAACATTTTGACTTCGGCTCTCCAGAATGGGAGCAGCGGGACCGGCGGTGGAGGGCAACTTTTGTAAACAGTCTTTCTGGATTTAAGAGTGCCGCTCTTCTGGGCACGCGCTCTGCGGGTGGATTAGAGAACGTCTCCATATTCTCTCAAATCATGCACCTCGGGGCGGCTCCTGCTCTCCTCGGAATTGTGTTCAGGCCGGATTCAGTCGAACGGCACACGCTTTCAAACCTAAGGAATACCGGGATGGCGACGCTAAACCTGATCCCGTCCGAACACGCGGCGGCGGCTCATCAGACATCGGCTCGTTACTCCGAGGACTTGAGCGAGTTCAAAGGCGCGGGGTTGACCCCAGTCTACCTTAACGGATTTGAAGCTCCATTCGTGCAGCAATCTCCCGTGCGAGCTGCGCTCTCGCTCGCAGAGGAGCATTTGTTGAGCATCAACGGGACAATTCTGGTGGTTTGCAAGCTTCTGTGGGCTGAGGTGCCCGCAGAAATCACACACGCCGATGGATACGTGGATTTAGGCAGCGCCGGGATTGTAACCACCAACGGGCTCGACGCGTATCACTCGACGCAATTGCTGGGCCGCTACGCATACGCAAAGGCGGATCAGAAGCCCCGCCTGCTCTAAGGGACTTCGGGGCCACCAGGATCGAACAGCCTTGTGGGCAAAGTAGGCGCGCAAACCGCTCGATCATAAGGGGGTCGCCATTCGCATTTCGAGCATCCCGCCTTGCACGCCGGGGCGGTAACCGCTTGAAGTAGCTGATGCAATTCTCCCCCCACCCCTGGATCACCCGCCCCCTTGTCATCCTGTCAGTTG
>CAMDSZ010000134.1 GCA_945906945.1 Akkermansia muciniphila | reverse complement strand
GTGCGGAGATGGTGCTGAGCCTCGGGCGTGCCGGTTTCGAGCCGGTTCTGGATCGTGAAGTCGATCACGTCGTAATGCCCGCCGCTGAGCACGGTGGTCCACGCACGCTTGCGGTGGTTGGTCCAGCCTTCGAGGTTGGTGAAACGGCTCGCGGCGTTGTCCTCGTCCATGTTGAGTGGCTTCCGCTCGCGAGCACTGGCGACGAAAAGATCACGCAGCTCACGCAATCGGAGTTGGCGGGACATGAACATGGAGACGTCGTAGAAGCGCCCGTTGTAACTAGTGCGGTGCATTTGATGGACGTTCATGATGGCGAACATGTTGTCTTCAAAGCCCTCGCTGACGAATTGCGCATACGGCGGGGCGGCGAGATAGGCAGGCTGGCCTGCGACGAGGTGTTTTTTGGGCAGCGCGGCTTCGGTGTCGCGTATGACCTTCGATACGGCCCGTTGCCATTCATCGATCTCTTCGTGGGTCGGATTCGGGCGCGTGTTCGTGACCGAACGCTGCCGTTCGTCGATGAGTACGCTGCCTCCGCCCTGTTGCGGAAAGTTGCCCTGCGGTTCGTTGCAGATCTCGTAGAAAACATTGTCAAAGCCATTGCACTCGCGGACGATTTTTTCGACGAAGGCCCGTTGCCTTTCCCACAGCGCCGGATGCCGCAGCGTAATGTATTCTTCCGGCTGGATCACCGGGGTCTTGTTGATGTTGTTGAGCAGATGCTGCGGGTTCAGCTCCCAGATCTCGGGTTTGTGATGGTCCGCGAGCAAGGTGACCTCGACGATGATGCCGCGTTTTTCCGCCGCGCTGAGGAAGCCGTGGAGGCGCTGGAAGAACTCAGGGTTCCATTGATCGAGATCATATTTCGGCAGCCGGTCTCTCGCATCGCCCGGCCCCGTGCGTGGATAGGGTGAGATGTAGTCGATCGTTTCAGGCTTGCAGGTGGAGTAGGGATTCACCGCCGTTTGAAGTTCGCGGTAGAGCACGAAAAGCCGAGAGACCGTCATGTGCTTGTCCACGAGGTCATCGAGATATGGCTCCCAGGTAAATGGCCGGTTCATGACCGCGCCGTAGTGTTCAGTTGCCGTGATGAGCGCGAGGGGCTTGCCGCGATACTCGAACACGCGGGGGTTTTGTGGATGCAGCCGGATTGGTTCGGCGAAAGCAGACGGCGGCGCAAGTATCAGAACGGCGAGAAGCGGAAGCGTGAATCGCATGGAGTGAGGTGGTCTTGAGTTGCGCGCGGCAGGAGATGGCGGATTTTGATCCGCCACCGTTTGTTGTGCCCTTTGAAGCTGCTCACGCAAGGATTTCACGCACCACCTGGCCGTAGACATCGGTGAGGCGGAAATCGCGGCCGAGGTGGCGCCAAGTAAGGCGCTCGTGATCCAAGCCGAGCAAGTGCAGAATGGTGGCATGGAGGTCGTGCAGATGGACCTTGCCCGAGACAGGACGGAAACCGAACTCATCGGTCTCGCCGTGCATGACGCCGCCGCGCACGCCACCGCCCGCCATCCACGCGCAGAAGCTGTCGGGCTGGTGTTCGCGGCCATGTTTTTCAATGGGCGCGGTGCGGCTGAGATCCTGGCTCCAGGGGGTGCGGCCAAACTCGCCGCTCCAAACCACGAGTGTATCCTCCAGCAGGCCGCGTGATTTCAGATCACGGATCAAACCGGCGCAGGGCAGGTCGCTGGCGGCGCAGCTCTTCGGCAGATCGCCGCGGATGTTGCCGTGATGATCCCAGCCGTCCATGGTGACCTGCACAAAGCGGACCCCGGCCTCGCTAAGACGACGGGCAAGCAGGCAGGCGCGGCCGTTTTTGTCGGTCGTCTTTTCGCCGATGCCGTAGAGCTTCTTAGTGGCCTCGGTTTCGTTTGAGAGATCCACAAGATCCGGCGTGGCCGTCTGCATGCGAAAAGCCGTCTCCAGGCTGTGGATCATGCCCTCCATCCGTGCATCCGAGTCATGGTGGGTCAGCAGTCGGCTGTTCTGACGCTGGATGAAGTCAAAGCGCCGGCGCTGGGAGGCGTCGTCGGTGGCAGGATCAGTGAGGAAAGCGATCGCGGGATCGCTAGCCTTTACCGGCAGCGTCACCGGCGTGCCCTGATGGGCGGCCGGCAGGAAGGAGGCGCTGTAGTTCCGAGTGTCGATGCCGGGATGGATGGTGAGAAAAGCGGGGAGGTTTTGGTTTTCCGTGCCGAGGCCGTAGCTGACCCAGGAACCGATCGAAGGCCGAGCTTCGGCGATGGCTCCGGTGTGAATCTGAAGGGTAGCCGGGCCGTGCTGGTTGTTGTCCGCGTGCACTGCGCGTATCAGGCAAAGCTCATCGGCAATGGCAGCAGTGTGCGGTAGCAGATCGGAAATCGTGACACCAGACTGGCCGCGAGGCCTCACCGGGATGTCGGTGCCCAGGGCCAGCAGCCCGTCGGTGCTCACATGTCGGTGCTGCTCGGGCAGCGGAGCATTCACCGACTTACCGTGCCGTTGCTGGATGAGCGGCTTCGGATCAAAGAGGTCCATCTGAGAGGGGCCACCTGCCATGAAAAGGAAGATGACACGCTTGGCCCGTGGCTGGACCAGCGGAGCGCGCACAGCGAGCGGATTGGAGGCTGCATGCAGCAGACCATTCAAGGCCATCGCGCCAAAGCCGGCGCTGGTTTGGCGCAGCCAGGCGCGGCGGCTGGTGATGAAGGATGAGTGGTTCATAGGGATCAAAAGCGGAGAAGAAACTCGTTCGTGCCGAAAAGGGCGCGAGCCAACTCAGTCCAAGCCTTGGTTTCTCCAGCGGCATGGGCGGCCTGCAAAAAGGCGATTGCGTCCTCACGCTCGTCGGCTGTGACGGGGCGATTCAAGACACGCAGCCAGAGCCGTGCGATGCGGGCTTTGTCGTCTTCTTGGATCGTGAGCAGGGTCTTTGCGAGATCTTCGCCGCGCTCGCGAATCAGATTGGCATTGAGCAAATACAGCGACTGCGTGGGCACGGTGGTCTCGTTGCGCTTGCTGGTGAACTGCGCGGGCTGCGGAAAGTCGAACACATCGCGCAGCCGTGCTGAGCCGGGCTGGGTGCCGGTGCGCACCACTGGCAGATACAGCGTGCGCTCCAGAGCTTGGGACTCGCGCTCTTTTTTGAGGCTGAACTGCGGGTGACCGTCCTGCTTCTCCTTGAGCGGTAGGCCGGTGATGTTCTCGGGAAACTCGAGCGGCAGGCCCGGACCTCCAGCCGGCGCAACAAGCCGACCGCTCGCGACCAGCATCGCATCGCGGATGGACTCGGCATCGAGCCGCTGGCGGTTCATGCGGGTGAGCAGCTTGTTTTCGGGATCCTTTTGTGGCGGACTACCACTGGCGAGACGGTAGGTGCGGCTGAGGGCAAGCAAGCGGATCAGCTTCTTTTGGGACCAGCCTTCCTTCATGAAGCGATGAGCCAGGTGATCAAGCAGCTCGGGATGGCTCGGGGTGTCACCCCGCGTGCCAAAATAATCCACGCTGCGCGCCAGCCCCTCTCCGAAAAGTTTCTGCCAAAGACGGTTCACTGCCACGCGTGCCGTGAGTGGGTTGAGCGCATCGGCGATCCAGTCGGCAAGTTGCAGGCGGCCGCTCTGCCCGGCGGGGATCTTTGGTTGCGGTCCCCACATCGCCACACGCACAAGACCGCGCGGCATGGTATCGCCCAGTGCATACGGATTGCCACGGATGGTCAGGCGCATGTCCGCGGGCTCTGCCACGTCCTCCACCGCGATGGCCTGTGGTTTGCCCGGATGAAAATACTCACCATGCGCGATGCGGAGTTCGAGTGCGGTGATTTCCTTCTTCAATTCCTCGATGCGTTTTTTACCTGCCTCATCCGGTTTGTCGCCGAGCTCCTTCGACTCGGTATCCAGCTTTTGCTTTTCCTGTCGCCAGTGCTCCAGCTTTTGCTTGTGCGAACGTGCGATTTCACGGTCCTCCTCCAACTCCGGCAGAGGCACACGCTGGATGTTGCTCCAGATACCGTGGCGCGTTTTAAAAGTGGTCTTTGTGCTGCGGAACATGCCCGCCAGCGCATAGTAATCCTGCTGGCCGATGGCGTCGAATTTGTGGTCGTGGCAGCGCACGCAGCCCAGCGTCATACCCAGAAAGGCGGTACCCACCTTGCTCACCTGGCTGTCGACGAAGTCGTGCTCCATCTTAAGCTTGTCAATGGCGTTGATGTCCACATCGCCCAGCACGATGAAGCCGGTCGCGATGAGGTTCTCCCGACGCTCCTGCGGCGAGGTGGCAGGCAGCAGGTCACCCGCGAGTTGCTCGCGAATGAAGCGGTCGAAGGGTTTGTCCTGATGGAAGGACTCCACAAGGTAGTCGCGATATCTCCACGCATGTTCAGCGAAAATTTTACCCTCCGTGCCGATCTGCTCGGCATAGCCCACGAGGTCCAGCCAATGCCTTGCCCAGCGTTCGCCGTAGGCCTTGGATGCCAGCAGACGGTCCACCACACGCTCGTGCGCTATTGGCGAGTGGTCTGCGACGAATTCAGCGATCTCTGTCTCTGTCGGCGGCAGGCCGGTGAGGTCAAAGCTCACGCGCCGTAGCCACGCATGCGCCCCGGCCTCTGGCCCCGGATTGAGACCCGCCGCCTCCTGCTTCGCGAGAATGAAGGAGTCCACGTCATTCAGCGGCCATCCTTGGTCACGCACGGCGGGCGGTGTGGCATCCCGCACCGGTTGATAAGACCAATGCTTCCGGCCCTCCTCCACATCCACGCCGCTGTGCTTCACGGTTTTTATTGCCGCCAACGTCTCGCGCGGGTCGGGAGCACCGCGCCTCACCCACTCCTCTAGTGCGGCAACCTCGTCCTGCGGTAGCTTTGCCATCGGCGGCATCTCCATGTCGGGGTTCGTGTAGCGCACGGCCTCGATGAGGCGGCTTTTTTCCGGCGACCCCGGCACTATCGCGGGCCCGCTGTCACCTCCCGCCTGCCAGCCCGAGCGCGAGTCTAAGACCAGTCCGCCTTTTATCTTGTCCGCGTGCGACTGGCATTCGAAACATCGTTTCTTCAAAATGGGTTCCACGCGCTCGCGGAAAAAAGTACCTCCCTCCGCCGCATAGGCGGCGAGTGGGAGCAAAAGCAGGGCGATGAAAACCGAGCAATGCGGACTGTTATGTGGCGGACGCAGCAGACGAATCCGATCCGAGCTGGTGCGGCAAACAACCTGCGAGGCTGGCGCAAAATGGGCGCGCTTCGCGTGGAGGACCGGGGACATCGATGTAGTGGTTTGCGGCAAGGTCTGTTGTTTGGTTTCAGAGCAGTTGGCTCTCTCCTTTGGCTTTCCCGTCCGGGTTTAAATTCACCTGCCGCTCCAAGGATTTCCTGATCCCGGTGTTTGCTTATTCCTCGAGATTTTCACCAGTGGAGGGTGCGATGAGTCGCTCGGACCAACTCCGACCCCGGATCGCTGTCGACGGGCTTGTCGCACATCTTTGCCGGCGGCGTCCTCTACACCCGTTAAGAAATGATCGCGCACGTTAGGTGCGGCGTGGGTAGGAGCGTGGGTTGCAAGCGGCGCTAGCAGCAGGGCGAAGAGGGGGGGGGACGCGGGACCGCATAGGGGTGGATCGTAACGTTCTGCCGGACTCCCTCAATCAATAAACATTGCATATCCAGACTATTTTCCTAAACATCATTGCTATGGGAGCAATGAAATCAAAGGCGCCGCCGGTTCGCTCAGAGGAGCGCCGGTATTTCAAGGAAGTACGCTTCCGTCAGATCCGCGCGCTATTCGAGATCTCTCGGCAAGGCAGTTTTGCCGCAGCCGCACGGGCGCTCGGCATGGCCACCCCCTCTGTCTGGCGTCAGGTGCGGGCATTGGAAGACGATTACGGGGTGCGATTCGTCGCGGCCAAAGGGAGGTCCGTGCGGCTCACCGAGGACGGCGAGAGGCTGATGCGACTGGCGGCTCCGTTAGTCGAGGGGTTTGATTCCTTGCGGAAGGTGTTCCTTGACCTGCAGTCCGGGGCGGAGCGGGTGCTGCGGCTGGCCGCGTCGGCCTCGGTGCTCAATAGCCCGCTACGGCATGTGATCGCAGCATACCGGCTTTCCCAGCCCGCGGTGAGGCTCACGTTGATCGACGCGCCTTCGCGGGTGGCGTGGGGCATGGTGGAGTCCGACTCGGCGGATCTGGCCATCGTGGGCGCGCCGTCCGGCGTGGTGCTGCCACCGCGGCTTTCGGTCGTTCCGTTCGCAAGCCACCCTTTCGAGGTAATTTTTCCCGAGGGACATCCCCTTGGGAAAGTCAGGAAAATGGGCCTCCGCGACATCCTTAGACATCCTCTGATTCTTGCGGGTGAGGATTCGAGCTCGCGTTTGCAGTTTGACCACGTTGTGAGCGAGGCAGGATTGACTTCGCTGGTGAACATCGTGATGACAGCGGGTAACGTGCCTTCGATCTTGAACTACGTCGGCCTCGGGATGGGCGTGGCCATCCTCACCCGCTCCGCGATCGAGGCGATATCGTTTCCAGCCGTCAAGAAAGCCGGACTCGCCCACCGGGATGCCTCGGCCGTCCTCGGTCACGATAATCTGGTGATCGTACATCCCAAGGGGAGGCATGAATTGGATCACATCCGTGTCTTCCGCGAGATGGCTGCAGCTTCGCTTAAGGTCGACGGCTGATCTTCGGGTTTCGAAATGCTAGATGACATGTGGGGAAACGTGGGAAACGGGGACTGGGAAACGGGGACAGGCAGTTGGTTCTCTCAGGGTTTAACGGACACCGTGGCGAATCCGTAGGGCCCGAAAACAAGAGAGATGGCGCGGCGAAACCGAGCCAGAGGGATCGTAAGGAAAAGGTGATGTTCTGGGCGGGACACTCCAAACAGAGATGCGAAAAACAAGAGGAAAACACGAAGGGACAGACACCTTCTCGTTTGCTCTTGCTTCCTTCTGAGTTGAACGAAAAGAAAGGTTCCCTTTTTCCACAAGCACCCCCAACAAAACACACGCAAACCTTAGCGGAACATCTCGAGCCAAAGCTTGGCTAGCCTCACAGCAGGAAATCCCCGGTGATGTAAGGTGGGGAGGTTGGCAATCTGCGTTGTGGGTTCATATCAGCAGTTGATCGCCGGCGTGAGTTCGAGGAAGTCATCCGGCCTCCGGAAAAGTACTTCGAAAACTTTGTTGTAAGCTTGAATTTCTCAAGCGTGCCTCGCGAGGACGCCGCGCGCGCGACTGGCTGAAACCGGGGTGACGCTGGGGAACTGAGCCTGAGGGATCTCGTGAGGTGGGGCGGGTGACTTTGTTTGTCCAGTGGCCAACCACATTGAGCTACGGCTGGACGGGACGAACCAGGCAATTATTTCTCAGATATCCGCCTCGGAATTTGAAATGGGCATCGGTAGCGTGTTTCACCGCATGTTACGGCACTTGTCCCGAACCCTTGTTTCACTGATCACCGCTGCCTCGTCACTTGCAGCCGAGAAAGCCGTGGACAAGGCGCCTGTGGCGGCCTCCAGCGACAACGGATGGGTCACCCCCGCGGTCAAGGCGCCGGGGGTCACGCACCACATCTTTCGGTCGGCCTCACTCAACGGCAGCGTGAGCTACCACCTCTACAGGCCCGCCGCCTATGAGCAGGAAAAGGACGCGCGCTTCCCTGTGCTGTACTGGCTGCACGGATCGGGCGGCGGTCAACAGGGCATCGCGCCGCTCGCCAACTTCTTCGAAGGGGCCATCCGATCCGGCAAGGTGCGTCCTTTCCTGGTCCTGTTCGTGAACGGGTTGCCTCAGGGCATGTATGTGAACTGGAAAGACGGTTCTACGCCGGTCGAGTCGATGATCGTAAAAGACCTCCTGCCACACATCGACGCGACCTGGCGCACTGTCGCCATGCGCGAGGGTCGCATGCTCGATGGTTTCAGCATGGGCGGTTACGGAGCGGCGCGCCTCGGCTTCAAGTTTCCCGAGCTTTTCCGTACGGTGTCGATGCTTGGCGCCGGCCCGCTCGACCCAGACTTTGAAAGGACGCCGCGCGCCAATCCCCGCTCGCGTGAAGGCCTGCTGGAGAAGGTCTACGGTGACAGCCGGTATTTCCGCGAGGTCAGCCCTTGGGAGCTTGCAGCGCGCAACGCCAAGGCCGTCGCAAAGGACTCTCTGGTGCGCATCGGCGTTGGCGACAAGGACGGCACCTTTGCGCTCAATGTCGAGTTCCATGAGCACATCTCTAAACTCGGCATTCCCCACGAGTGGCATCCCTTGAAGGGCGTCGAGCACGCCCCCATGCGCACCTTGCAGGCGCTCGGGGAGGGGCAGTGGAATTTTATGCGGAAGGCTTTCGGAAATCCCGAAGCTCGTTCCGGTTCCGAATCGGCAGGCAAGGACGGCGAGCACAAGCCAACCACTGCGTCGCCGCCCCCGAGGTGAGCAAATGGCTGGCATTCGCTTGTCGCCCCGCTTCCGCAAAGAGCTGGCGCGGTATC
This sequence comes from Akkermansia muciniphila, assembly GCA_945906945.1. Classification (GTDB taxonomy): domain Bacteria; phylum Verrucomicrobiota; class Verrucomicrobiia; order Chthoniobacterales; family Chthoniobacteraceae; genus Chth-196. The sequence continues at coordinate 2,119 of CAMDSZ010000134.1, read as the reverse complement.
GTCGCGTGTTTGCGAAATGCGAAAGTGTCTGTCCCCGGCGTCGCACACGCGCCCCCCACGCGGAGAGCGACGAGTTGTACGTCACCTGTTGATTCCCGGGCTTCCGCTTGAGAATCTCTTATTCCGCCTCCTTTTGCTTGCCAGAAAGCTGGAATGCTGGAAAGTTGGATGCATGAAAACGACGCTGGATTTGCCCGAAGACCTTGTGCGTGAGATGAAACTGTGTGCCGTTCACGAAGGCCGCAAGCTCAGGGATGTGGCCACCGAGATTTTTCGGCGCGGTCTTGCCCAACAGAGTCTGCAAACTGCGGCTGCAGCCCAACCGGGTGTCATTAGAAACCGAGTCAAACTGCCGTTGATCCAGTGCCCGTCAGGGACGCCCAAATTCAACCTCACTCCGGAGGACATCGATCGGATCCTATCGGAGCAAGAAATGAAGAGGTTTAATGAAGCTTGCGGACATTAACATTTGGGTGGCTCTGGCAGTTCTGGAGCATTCCCATCATATGCAGGCGGTGCGCTGGTTCGATACGATCACAACGCCCGATTCCGTCGCCTTTTGCCGGACAACCCAACAAGGACTCCTGAGGTTGTTGTCCAATAAGGGCGTGATGGCGGGCTACCGTTTGCCGATGGTCACAAATGCGAGGGCTTGGGAAATCTATGAGTCATTTCTGGCCGATGACCGGGTTACGTTTTTGGAGGAGCCCGCCGATTTTGTTCCAGTTTGGCGGAAATTAGGAGCCCGAAACATGGCGTCGACGAAGATGTGGACGGATGCTTACTTGGCAGCGTTCGCGCTGGTAGGCGGGTTGGAGTTGGTGACTTTTGACCGCGATTTTCGATTTTACGAACCCCTCGGACTCGATTTGATGCTTCTCCAAGATACATGCGCCCCTGACCTTCTGTAGACTCAGAGAAAGGGGTGATCGCAATGGTACGTATCTGAGGCGGAAGGGTGTTTGCCAAAGTATTTGTCTCAGGTGTCGTACAAGTGCATTGCGTAGTTCGCGCTCGCAAGGAGGTTCAGTCTTCATCCAACCTCGAAGCAAAAAATCGTAAGAGCGTGTTGGTTGGGATTGGCATTTTGGATTGCCTCACTCAAAGGCTCGTGACGGGATTGGAATGGCAGCACTTTTATTTCGGCTTTTGGGTTTAAAGTGCCGTTTAGCTGGGTAACCCTTTTCCCTAGACCCCTTTTACAGGGGGAATATTTCGGCGCTTTCGCAAAAGACGAGATCTGCAAAAAGCTGGAACGCCGTCTCCACCAAAAACACCAAAACTAAAATAAAAAACCAAACCTCATAGCAGGAAGGCCTCTTCTAATGTCAATTTTTGACAAAGTCTGTTATTCGAGGTAACACCTTCACATGAATGTTTCCCTCACGCCGGAAATGGAGAGGTGGATCCAGCAGAAGGTCAGCAGCGGATTCTATACCTCGGCTAGTGAGGTAATTCGCGAGGCCCTTCGTGAATTGTTTTACCGTGAGACGCTCGAATCCAAAACGCTGGGCAACCTACGAGATGCACTCCAAACGGGATGCACAGCGGCAGACCGGGGAGAATTGCAGGAGTGGACACCAGCGCTGACCGAGGAACTAAAGATGTTGGCGAGGAAACGCCTCTAAGCATGAGGCTCGAACTCACGACTCCAGCAAGCGAGGACTTGCTAGATATTTGGGCGTATATCGCTGGCCATGACGAAACTGCAGCAGACAAGTATCTTGAGGGACTTAGGAAACGCGCGCTGGAACTCATCAAACATCCTGAGCTTGGGCGAAAGAGGGATGAAATTATTCCCGGTATTCGCAGTCTTCTCTTTCGCAACCACTTGATATTTTGTCGTGTGGAAACATCTGCCATTCAGGTGCTGCGCATCCTTCATGGTAACATGGATTTAAAGCAGGCAGATTACCCGCGCTGAACCATGATAAGATGTTCCTTTTTGCCTCGTTTCCGCAACTCGCGCGCGCGGTATTGTCGCGGGGCGCGCTAAAGTTTCAGCGCCTTTGGCGTTGCTCGTTCGTTGTCACATTTTCAACCGCAGTTTTGCCGAGTCGGGCTTGAAGCTGAGCGTAGTAGAGCGAGCGTGGGGTGACATTTTCGTTGGGGGATTCCT
>CAMDSZ010000133.1 GCA_945906945.1 Akkermansia muciniphila | reverse complement strand
GTTGTCGACTTGCGTAAGATCCGGCGGTCTTACAAGCGATGACAACTATCAAGCCGTCCAAAGCAACCGTCTCCTGGGAATCAATTAAACCCATCATCGACGCATTCCGACTGCATCAAATCACGGAGCAGACGAGATGGGGAGCATGCCCTGGGGACAGAGCATGCCTTGGGGACAGACACTTTTCGTCTCAACACACTACCCAGCGACCCTCACCGTATTTCAATGCACTCCATTTGCCTGTTGTGTTGGCGAGCTTTTTTGGGTCGGCAATCCCAGGCATATCCGGGGCGACTGCCACATAGCCGCGCTGGGCCCAAGCCATCGCTTTGTCCACTTCCGCGCTGCCGCCGCCGCCATGGAGAACGAGCATTCCGGGATGTTTGCCTGGGGCTTTTGGCGTTGCGATGAGCGCGAAAATTTCCGAGTCATCTCGTGAACGAAACACAACGCGACGTACCGTGATGTTTTCCGGAGGAATGTCGTTGGTCGGTATTTCCCGCAGAATCTCGGGTGCTTTGCCATCGAGGTACGGCGCGAAGGGATCGCTTGTGTCAGCCCCGAGCAGCTGGCTCATCAGCGCGAACACCAGTCCTGTGATCAGGGTTTGTATATGCTTCATTGGGACGATTGCATTGGGAAAATTTTGAATTTGGACGCGGTTCAGAGGTAACGTTTTGCTTTTGGACCTTACATCACGGTTTCTGTTTTTGTTTAAGTGATCGTGATAGCATTTGCTTTTCACGGCACGGAATATGGGGCGGGTCTCCCCATGTGTGACCGCGGTCTGAGAGACAACTTAGAAAATAGTCCCGATGCGTTTTTTGCTCAACCCATGGAGTACCTGCCTTGGCAGATCCTTTTCCCGCTTTTCATTTCACTGGCTGAAGGCTTTCAAGCCCCTGCTGCGCTGCCTTCCGGGCCCGCTCGTCAGCAAGCCGCTCCAGCGCATGCGCGAGGTCGTCTCCGGCCTGCTGTGCGTCCCTGGCAATGAGATGGGCGCGCCCTCTCGCCAGATAACCGTCGCCCCGCTTCCAGAAGGGCCACTTCGCCCTGTCCTCCCCCGCAAACTGCGCGACCACCTCCGGCGCCTTTCCCTGCGCCAGCAGGTTCTGCATCCGCGCGATTTTCTGCACCGCAAAGACCGGGAATTGATGAATCGCACAACGATGAAACGCCAAACAATCAAGTGGCTCTGCGGGCTGTTTGCCGCACCCGCAATCGCAGTCACGACCGCAATTGCGGCGGACAAGGCCGGCAGCGTCACCCCGAATTCCCGTGGCCTGCACGGTTACATCGGTTTCGGCATTGAGAAGCTACCACCCCAAGGCGGATACACTGCTGGGATGGGCTTTTATGCGGCAGTGTGGCCGTTGGTGGATCAGCCTCTGGCTAACTTCCAGATCGGGCTGCCAAGTCAATGGATTCAGCCGGACAACTCGGACAACAAGGACAAGCCGCTCGCACCCGAAGGCACGCTGGCCCGCAAGTGGAAGGAGCGAGGCCCTACGTGGAGTAGCGTTTTCCAAACGGTGGAAGGGGGACTTGGGTACTGGGCGGGCAACCACTTCCGCTACGGACTTCCCAAGTTCAGCATGAATGGCACGCCGCAGTGCTACGACTACGAGGTCGGCTCGCCGGGTTGGTCGTTCTTCTATAGCAACGAAGCATTGCCGGAGAATCGCCTCGGCATTGCGCAACTGAGCAATCGCTTACTGATTCCTCCTGACGCGCTGCCGTTCCAAGGCAATCCCAACGGCGAATTCCTCGGCTACAGCTGGATGGCGTTGCCCTTCACCGACGCGACCACCGGCGATCCTCCCACAGGCGACCGGAGTTGGACTTGTTTCCTGAGCACGGCAAATTTCAAAGGCCCCATCGCCTACTACATCCCGGAGACGTGGAGCAAGGTCGGCAAACTGTTCAATGAGCCTTTCCTCTATGGCCGTGGACTCGACACACGCCCCGCCAAGATGGGCGGCGGCGCGATGGAGATCAACACGGTGCCGCGCTTTGACGCACAGGACGCACAGGACGCGCAGGGAACCGTTTATTCGAAAATACCCAAGTTGCAGTGGCCGGTGGACGCAAAGGGCCGGGCCTACCTCGTCCAGGACGTCACTTACTATTCAAAGAAGGCTCTCTACGAGGGCTTCAAGGCCTGGCGGAACGGAGGGTTGGCGTGCTCTGGTCAATTCGATCCGGAGGGTGCTTTTAAACCGAAGCTCAACACCCATACGACGCGCTTCGATCAAGCCGGTGAGAAGATGATTGGTGTGGAGCGCGCCTTCGACACGCGGATCTTTGAAGGAAACGTATGGGGGTTGGAGTGGACCGGTAGCGATCTCAGTGGGATGGGATTATTCCCCCAGTATTACAAGCATGTCGGCGGGGAATGCGTCGCGATCCCATCGACGGCTGTGCCCGCTGAAACCAAGCTGCTCACGCAGGAGTTCAAGCTGGGCAAGCCGGGCAGACCTTACACCTCACCGGTGACCGGCGCGTGGGCCACGCCCGGCCCAAAGCTCGGCCCATTCACGGCCTTGCTGACGGATGGTTCGGTAGTAACCTACTCGTGGTATCGTTTTGTCGACCAACCGTCATTCCAGCAATACAATTGGAGTGCGGAGAAGAAGTCGAAGCTGCAGGCCTTCGTCGAGAAACTTCACGCGAGCTGGCGGATTGACCTCGATTACATGGCGCCCCCGACTCGCGGTAAACTGGTAGCCCTCGACCCTGCGTTGCTGGTCACACCGCCCAAGGGATTGGAAGTCGGCTATGTTCCGATCGTCACGCACCAGGAATTTGTACCCCCTGATCTCAGCAGAATTGTCACGCCAGAGATGTTGTCTGGCCGTTATCAGCATGATCCGAAGCAGAACAACTGGCACGAGGGAGAACTCAAACAGGAAGGCGACAAGCACTCACCAAGCTTTCGATGGATCAATCAGGCCGGAGTCAGTTGGGTGCTCACCTCTGACCTTGTTCAAGCGCGGTTGCTCTGTGCGAAGGAAAGCCCTTATTTTGGTAAGGAAACCGGCAGCAGTTTCATCATCGAAATGCAGCCGCCTTCTGAAGAGGTGAAACCCGCGATTGCTGGATTTTATTTCAACGGCGATTTCTATAAGCGCATTGGCGACTGATGAGCGGCGAATTTTGGGAGCAGCGCGCAAAACCAAACAAGAGTGAGCCAAAACGAATTGAAAGCACGCCAAAGTGTCAAAGCGCCAAAGTGTCTGTCCCCCCGGCCTTCGCCTGTCCCCGGGCCTCAAATTGCGAGAAAGATTAAAGCGGGATGGCTTTTCTTAGAGCGCCTGCGCAAACGACTCAATTGATTCAGAGCGGAGAGCGTTTTCGAGCAGTTGCTCCAACCGCTTGGGATCCTCGATAGCTTCGAGCGCCTCGCTGATTCCCGCCGGGCAGGATCCGTGACTTATTTCGAGTGAACGCAGCACCGCTGTCCGCAGCGCGAGCACTTGCCCTCGGGTTAGACCCTCCCTGATTCCTTCCTTTCTGCCTTCCTGCTTGCCTTCCTTAAGGCCCTCCTGTCTGCCCTCCTGTCTGAGTTGATCGGCGATGGTCATGGTTTTAGTTTGAAGCGGTTTGCTTCGGATTTTTCGGATGCGTTCCTTGAGCAGCGAGACATTCGAGTCAGCGTTGAGAACATACCGCAGCAGCCTCTCGAGCGCACTCTCTGAAATTGCGAATAAAAGAGATTCCTCCCAGAGAGCGTCGCAAAAGAGTTCATCCACAGGCTCCGCCTTCAACGTGCGCAGCGTGAGGATCCCCTCCGCGGTGCCACCTAACTCCTCATAAGGGATGCGCACCAGCTCAAGCAGATGATACTTGAAGCTTGGTTGCCACGGCCTGAGCACTTCCGCCATTCCAACCGGCAAATCCAACAGATCCTCCAGACGAGGAGCCGTTTTCCACGGGCGTTTGCCTTGAGCCAGCACAATCGGGAGAATGGCAGGGAGCTTTGCCGGTACAGGATGCGCTGCGGTAAAGCGTTCCCAGATGCGCAAGATGTACGAGAGCAAGCGCAGCGCCATCCGAGGGTCTTCCGAGCTCTGATGCTCGAAGAGCAGGTACAAAAATGCGTTGCTGCCTTGGAGCTTCAGCGAGAAGAGCAGATCGCTTTCCAAGGCGGCGAACTGCGGGTCCACAAACGTTGAAGATTCGAGGCGCAAGGAGTCCCAGTCAAAAGCGCAGGAAAGCCCCGATGGAAGGTGGTTTTGAAAGAAGGCGCGGGCGTTGTCCGGGTTGGAGAAAGTGGCCTTGAGCAGTTTATCGTTTGGATGATGGATAGGCTCCTGCGGCATGGGCTGTACAAGAGAGTCGCAAGCCGATGTACGGTCTGACGTCAGTGGGCGCCTGAAATTCGGTGAAACGCTGCGGATAGAATAAACTGTCTAATCACGAGAAGGTTTCGGCTCATCGCTTTTTCCCGCCAAATCCTTAGGATGCGGCTTCTTTGCAGTTGAATGCATTTATCTACAGCCTAGCGTCCTGCGGATGTCACATTGGTCAGTCACCCTCCATGGAGCCGCTGGCATCCTCAGCGCCGTTGAGGCCGGCGAGTCACAGTTCGTCATTGGCACCGAGACGGCCTCGGATGTGTTTACTGTCCATGGCGAGGGAGTGATGCCACGCCACGCGTGGGTTTGGATCAGCGAAGCAGGCTTGCAGGTGGAGGACCTCGGGGCAGGCACGCTGGTCAATGGATACCAAATCACCGAGCGCGTGCAGGTGGAGTATCCGGCGAGTGTGCAGGTGGGAGAAATCACTTTGGTGATTGAAGTCAAGGCAGTGCAACCAGCGCCGGTGTCCTCTGCTCCCAGCTCCATGGACATTACAATCCCGCAGCGCTCAGTAACCAAAAGCAATGCGAGCATCGAGGTGACCATTCCGCAGAGAACGCCAACGCGTTCGAATGTTAAGAAGATCACTCAAACAAATATTCCATCTGCCGACTCCAATGCGGCTGATGAGGCGGCCAACCATTTCAGATACACACTCGTTCGTGAAATCGCTCGGGGCGGCATGGGTCAGATTTATTTTGGCGAAGATCCGCAGTTGAAGCGCAACGTCGCCGTCAAAGTCAGCAGTGTGAGTGAAGGCGGCGAGGATCCGAGGTTTTCAAAGGAAGCCGAGGTGCTGGCACAGCTCGCGCATCCCAACATTGTTCCCATTTACAACATCGGCGTGGATGGGCAGAGCCGGCCATTCTACTCGATGAAGCTGGTGAAGGGGCGCACGCTCCAGGCGGTGCTCAATGCGATCCGCGACGGAGACGCTGCCGCGATGAAGGAACACACACGGGCGACTTTGTTGACTGTGTTCCGGAAGGTGTGTGACGCGATGGCGTTTGCACACGCGAAGGGTGTGTTACACCGGGATCTTAAGCCCGAGAATATCATGGTCGGCGAATACGGCGAAGTGCTCGTGATGGACTGGGGTTTGGCGAAGGTGCTGGGTGAACGCGAGGAAGTGTCGTCTGCGGTGAGCAGAGTCAACGACACCGGTGACTATGGGATGACCATGGAAGGTGAAGTGATGGGCACCCCCCAGTACATGTCACCCGAACAGGCTGTAGGCATGGTGGCCGAACTGGACACTCGCTCGGACATCTACAGTTTGGGTGGGATTCTCTATGCGATCCTCACCCTGCGTCCGCCGATCGATGGGACAACGCTCGACGAGGTGCTGACCAAGGTGAAGAACGGGCACATCAGCTCGCTGCTCACCGTGCGGGGCAACAAAAGCAGTGGGAGCGTTGGGACACCTGCAAAGATGCAGGCTGAGGTGCCCGAGGCGTTGCAAGCTGTGACGCTCAAGGCGATGGCGACCGATCGCAATAAGCGGTATGGAAGTGTGGAGGCTTTCGCTGGCGACATTGAGCGATACCAGAATGGGTTTGCTACTCAGGCAGAGGAGGCTGGGATTCTCAGGCGTGTGCGGCTTTGGGTTGCGCGAAACCGCGCGATTGCTACGTCTGCAGCAGTCCTTGTGATATTAATGGGCAAGGTGGTGTTTGATGGACAAAGGGCGGCGCTTGCCATCAAACGGCTGTCTGCGAGTGCTCCGATTTTCGCGGCGAGGGCGCATGAATTATTGAGGAGCGGAGAGTTTGCCGGTGCACTCGAAGCGGCCGATAACGCTGTGGATCTGGAGCCTCGAAATGCCTCATATCATGTGGTTCGAGGGAATGCCCTTCAGGTGCTAATGCGGTTGGAGGCGGCTCAAAAAGCGTTTTTGCGGGCGGTTGAGTTGGGGGGCGCCGAGGGGGCCATCGAGGGCCAGCGGCTCACGGAAGAGGTGCTGGCCGCCGTTGCAAAGAATGGAGAAGAGAAGGCAAAGCTCGTGTTGTACGAAGGATTGAGCGTTTCAGGACGTCAATACGAAGCAATGGAGTTTGGAAAGGAGTTAGGGGACTTTTGGAAGGCAAGGAAACAGGACTTGTCAGGGGTGCCCGAGTTGGTCAGGCGACTCGAATCGAAGCTTCTGCCGGTGCCGGGGACTGAACTGCTGATGAGCAGCACGGAGATGACGATTGGAGAATGGAAGCTTTATCTGAAGGCGGAAGGTCTTCCCAACTGGCAGCATCCGGTCAAAGGCTTGGAGCAGGGGGATGAGCATCCAGTGGTAAATGTGAGTTGGAAAGAAGTTAAGAAAATGTGTGTGTGGCTCAGCAAGGTTACGGGCAAGGAGTGGCGTCTGCCGACCAATGCTGAATGGGATGCCGCAGTTGGGAACAACATGTACCCTTGGGGGGATTATTATCCTCCGAACTGGGATGACGGAAATTACTCGATCGGAAAGGATGGGAAGAATGATCGCCTGCGTGCGGGTTTAGATGGCATTATCGGCACAGCCCCTGTGGGTTCATTCAAACCAAATGCGCTGGGATTTTACGATCTTGGAGGGAACGTCTGGGAATGTACGGGGGATGAGATAGATGAAAAGACGGGGCTGCCTACGCTTCGAGGGGGTGGACATCTGGCTTACGAAAATTTTACGAATGTTCAGTGTCGATGGGGTGTAAACGGCGAAGACAGATTAGGCCAGATCGGCTTTCGAATCACATGTAGGTCGGGCCCTTGAACGTCGGTGGGCATGAAGCTCAGGATGGGCGTCAAACCGGCAGTTTGTTTCATGTCGTAACAAATTTGATTCCCTCAGCGCGCGAGTTTTGCGACTGACTGACAATGCCCATCTCGCCCGGCAAGTCCTCGGTTTTGTCCGTTCTGATCGCCGCCGGATAGCATTCACAGCCGAGGCAGCGCGTTCCATCTGGCTTTTCCGGAGTGACGTTCGTGCGTTGCCAAGTATTCTGGGCGCGTGACGGATCCTCGTTTTCAAAACACCCCTGAAGTCCACACCGCGATCCCTCCGCGCTGGCAGCGGTTTCTTTTCTGGCTGGCTGGAGCGCGATGGGAACTTCTCAAACACTGTCCACCGAGCGAACAGGAGCGCGTGGCAGTTCAGGGCTCCACGGTGCTCGTGCCCACCGTGATGGCTTTCCTGGGAATGTATTTCTTTGCAAAAAGCCGCTTCCAGAATCCTCCGTTCCTCCCTGTTTTTGCTGTCTCCTTTCTTTGGGCTTTCGTGATTCTCACCACAGACCGGATCTTGATTTCCATGTACCGGCCTTTTCTGTCCGTGTGGCGTAGGCTCGTTCAGGTGCTGTTTCGACTTGGTCTCGCCACGGTTGTCAGCGTCGCAATCGCATTCCCCTTCTGCCTCGACCAGTACCGGCCTGCCATCCGGTTCCGCTACCAAACGGAGTTGCAGGAAAAGCTCAACGCCCTTCGCGATGCAGAATTTTCCGGACGCAAGGCTCTCAAGGCGGAAACCCTCGCGATACGCGAATCGCTCGAAGGCGATCGCCGCAAGCTCGAGGCGGAACACTCCAAGCTTCGCGAATCCCTCGAGTCGCAAATACCGGCTCTGGAAAAGACACAGAACAATCCCGAACTTTACGCGGATGCAAAAATGGAGGAGGAACGCAGGCGCGCCTCCGATCCCGAGTTTCTCGCACCCGCCTCCGGTTCGACCTTGAATGTCATTGCGAGGATGGACGGGGCCAAGAACGCACTGGAACGTTTGAACAAACAGATCGACGACGAACAGGGAATGCATCGCCGCCTTGTAGAAGCCATCGCCCGGGAAGAACTCGGCTTGCCCAACGAGTTTTTTCCGGAACCAAAGAAGCCGGGCGAAGGCCCAAGGCTACGGGATATGAGAGCCCGGGATCTGAGAGTACAGGCGCAGATCCGCAAGCTTGAGGCTGAGTTGAATGCGGCCACCGCTGATCTCGCGGCAGCCGAAGCGGCACTGGCCCGCGGACGATTGAGCGACCGCAACGCTTTCCTGGATACGCTCAACGCGCGCCGTGAGGCTTTCGTCAACGAAGCGCAAGAGCGCGAGCAATCCAGAAAGGAGCGACTCGCACAGATACGCTTGCAGCTTGAACACGCAGTGACAGATCACGCGGATAAACTCGCCAAACTCGAGGCGCACCGTCAGGCCATGGAAGAGGACAGAACGAGGGCGCAACGACGTAACGACGACACCTATCTTCCCCCCATCGAGCGGCTCGAAGCGAAGATCAACGGTTTGTTTGATCCGATGGAAGAAACCATCGGGTTGTACAAGGTCATCTTCACTCCGCCACCGGACATGCCCGAAGAGGCGAAAATGCAGTACCGTTGGGCGGCAGGCCTCTTCCAGTTTCTTGTTGTCTTTGGAACTCTTTTTCTTTTGGACCTGATTCCAATCGCCGCCAAACTTCTTTCCAGACCTGGCGCTTATGATGTCTTGGTCGAGCACTCGGAATTTGTCGTCAACGCAAACTGGACGGATTTTTCCAAACACTTTGGCCGCGAGGGCAGAGGCTTGCCGGAAGACCTTTTGGGAAAAGATCACCCGAGCCTCTCGGACGCCGCCCTCCTCCTGCTGAAAGCCCGGTATCTAGCGGCGAACCAAACTCCAGATCAATCCCCGCTTGAAGCGTGCAGTGACGATAGATCCGCTATCGCATCGCGGTGACATCTTGCGGCACGTGCCAGAATCGTTACCTCGCGCAGTTGACCGCACCAAGGCACCAAGCGAGTCGGCGAGTCGGCGAGTCGGCTACACGCCTGGGCAGGCATGTGTGTTACCGCGCAAACAAGGACGCCGATAGCGTACAAGATTCTGCTTATTATCATGGGGCTGGGGGTAGGGGATGAAACGCGATCGACTCTCCGAGGGATCATTCAATATTTCGAGCCTAAGTTTACCAGCCCGCATGAAAGGCATTAGTCGTCGCCCCGTGCTCGGAACCGTGCCGCAGCCCCCCCTGGGACCGCGCAGCCCCAGCTGCGCTTCCACGTCTTCACAACGAAATGGGCGGTTTCCCTTCGCTGATCCTCGACCGCTTTGGTGCAATCGGCGTCTGGGCGCAATAGAGTAGTGAGACGCGTTTGGTGGATCCCAACACACGGCTCCCCCTCACCGAGCCGGACGGTCGGATTTCACGCATCCGGCTCTCAGAGGCTGTTCGCCGGTTTGCTTTATGATTTTCCGTAGGCGGCATGGTGTGGCATCCGATACGGGCCAAAGGAGGGTGAAAATTGGGTCGCATCGTTCTGTGCAGAGGTTGAGGTTATTTTTTGTGTGGTAACTCTCTTTAACCGAACCCTCACCCGCAGAACGATGCCTTTTCAACTTCTGAGATCGGGTGTGCGCTGGAGAAGCTGGCGTCCACGCGGGTGAGAGTCCCGCCGGTCGAATTAGACGGTTCACGACCGAAAGCGATGTCCGGAATGAAGCCGCGAGGCCGAAGCCGCAAGCGGGACATCGTCTGAACTAGCAGGCCATAACGAAAGTGAACCTCATCCAATGAGCATCGATAAAGAAAGAACCGGAAAGCCGAGCCCCTACCCGATGAGTGAAGGCTGTCAGGGGCAGACGGGACAACGGTCGCAGTTTGCCCATCGTTCCGGCGGTGACAGCGGGGATGGCATGCGAGGAAGGGAAGCTAGGGTAACCCAGGAGACCTGCTTGCGCGGGGAGAACGCCTCAACGAGCGGCACAACTTCTGAGAAGAAGAAGGCCGTTTCGGCGCGAGCAGGAGTCAGAGTCCCTCATAGGAGTCTTGAAGCTCCGGAAAGCGGAGTGGAGCGAAGGAGGGGCAGTTGTGCTGAAGAGTCCAAAGCAGAAAGAGAACGGGGCGATGGCCCGAAAGGGATAGTAACGCCTACGGTGCCGGAAAAAGGCAGCGGGAGTTCGGAACCTGCAGCGGACCCTATACCGGCAAGCCAAGAGCATGGGAGATCGTCACAACACACGGCGTATGCCCGCTCATGAAGCAAACCGGCGAACAGCCTCCGAGAGCCGGATGCGGGAAATCCGCCCGTCCGGTTCGCTGAGGGGGAGGCGTGTGTTGGGATCCACCAAACGCGCCTCCCTACTCTATAAAAAGACGCAGGTTTTTGTAGTTACGGTCAACCCAGCGCAACTCATTGCCTCCGGTGGTTCCTGAATGCTTGTGGGATGCCATGTAGACGGCGTGCACAAGGACGCTTAAATTTTTCA
>CAMDSZ010000132.1 GCA_945906945.1 Akkermansia muciniphila | reverse complement strand
CGACACCCCGGATCGACACCCCCTGGGACCGCGCAGCCCCAGCTGCGCTTAGACGCGGATTGCACCAAAGAGGTGCCGCTGCAGCTAAGCGGGCGATTGCGTGGGGCAAGCCCGATGTGAGCATCAAAGCGCAGCTGGGGCTACGCGCTCCCAGGGTGTTGCTTAGTCGCGCTCCCGGCTGGATCACGCCCGCGGGTGGGCCTCCTCATACGCCTTCCTAAGACGCTCCACGGTCACGTGAGTGTAAATCTGCGTCGTCGACAAGCTCGAATGCCCCAACAACGACTGCACGCTGCGCAGATCCGCTCCCGCATCCAGAAGGTGCGTCGCGAAGGAATGCCGCAGCTTGTGCGGGCTCACCTCCAAAGGAATGCTCGTATGCCGCAAATATCGCTTGAGCATCAACCAGACCGCCGCAACCCCGATCCGCTTCCGCACCTTGCTGATAAACAGCGGCCCTGCGTCGACCCCCGCCGCCCGACGGTAGTGCTGGATCGCCTCCAGCGCCGGCGCTCCGACAGGGACCACCCGTTCCTTGCGGCCCTTTCCAACCACACGCACGGTTTCCGAATAAACATCGACATCCGCCACGTCCAGCGACGCAAGCTCTGCGAGACGCAGCCCGCTCGAGTAGAACATCTCCAAAATCGCCACATCCCGCTTCGGCATCCACTCCGGCGCCTGCTTCTGCTTGGGAACGCGAAGCGGCGCCGAAAGCAATTCGTCGATTTGCTTCGCGTTCAGCACGACTGGCAGACGGCGCCCGGTTTTGGGCAACTGCACCACGGCCAGCGGATTCACCTTCAACCCCGCGTTGATCATCAAAAACCGGTAGAAACTCCGCAACGCCGCGAAGTGCAAGCGCACTGTTTGCTTGGAAAAACCATCCCGGGAGCACTGCACCAAGTACTGCCTGAAATGCACCGGCTCAAGCTGCGTCCACGCTGGGGCGTGCGGGCAGCATTCGCGAAAACGCGCCAAGGCGTGGCGGTAATTGATTAGCGTGCGGGGCGAAACATTGCGCTCCACCTCCAAGTGCTTGAAAAAGTTCTCAGCATGACGATCGCGTGCGGCCACGCCGATGAGCTTCTACCAAGCCGCACGATTTGACAAAGCCAATACACCACGGCGCCTACTGGCCTTTCTTCCCCCCCCTGGGACCGCGCAGCCCCAGCTGCGCACAGACGTGGATTGCCTCAAAGCGGGTATGCCATCACAGAGCAATTCAGTGGATGAAATTCATCCATCCAAATGTCATCGCCCCTCGGGCGCAGCTGGGGCTACGCGGTCCCAGGGGGGCTTTCACAGCGCTTTCTTCGATCTCACGCGAACAGACGTGTCACCGGCTTCGCCTTCACCAGCTCACGCGGCTGGTTGAGGTGATTGTAAACAATCGACTCCGGATCAATCCCGCAGGCGTGGTACATGGTCGCAAGCAACTCGGTCGGATGCACTGGATCCTCCGCCGGACTGCTGCCCGTCTTGTCGCTCTGACCGTGCACATACCCGCGCTTGATCCCCGCGCCGGCCACAATCGCCGAATAACAGTACGGCCAGTGATCGCGTCCGTCTGCGCTATTGCCGTTGCCTGATGTGCTCACGCCCTTGATGGGCGAACGGCCGAACTCGCCGATCACCACCACCATCGTGTCTTCCAAAAGCCCGCGCTGATCCATGTCATCGATGAAGGCCGACAAACCCTGATCCAAAAGCGGGCCGGAGTTGTTCTTCATCCGGTCGGTGAGGCCCACGTGATGATCCCAGGAATGCTTGTCCGAATTTGCCACCTTCGGCCAGATCACCTCCACCACCCGCGTCCCTGCCTCGACCAAACGGCGGGCGAGCAGGCAGCTCTGGCCAAAAGTATTGCGCCCGTAATTATCGCGGGTGGAAGCCGTCTCCTCGCCAAGGTCGAAAGCCTTGCGGGCGCGCCCCGAAATAATCAGGTTCAGCGCCTTTTGATAATAGTCGTCGAGGTTGTACTTCTCCACCGCCTTCTCCACCTCGGGCATCGCGGATTCGATCACCGAACGCAATTCTGCTCGGCGCTGCAAGCGCAGTGCGAACACTTCCGGCGGCAACTTCAAGTCATCCACCGTGAGGCGCTCCATCTTGTTCATGTCCAGATCATCTCCGGGCGGATAGAGCGTGTAGGGGTCAAACGCCTTTCCGAGAAAACCTGCCCCGCCACCCTTCCCCACGACGTTGCTCTCCTGCAGCGGACGGGGAAGCATCACAAACGGCAACATCGGCTCCGCAGATGGTTTCAATCGGACAATGTTCGAACCGAAGTTTGGGAAATCCTTCGGATCCGGCGGCTCCAGCTGGCCCGAAGGACTCACCTTGTCGGTAGTGTAGCCGGTCATGATCTGGTAGATCGCGGCCGTGTGATTGAACAGGCCGTTGGGCGTGTAACTCATCGAACGGATCTGGGTGAACTTATCGTTCAACTTCGCGAGCTTCGGAAGAATGTCCGTGTAATGGATTCCAGGAATCTTTGTCGGGATAGTGCCAAACGCCGACCGGATATTGTCCGGCACGTTCTCCTTCGGATCCCACAGGTCAAGGTGGCTGGGACCGCCCTGCATGTAAATGAGAACCACGCTCTTCGCCTTGCCCCAGCCGGGGCCGCCGGCTTTGCCCGACTCGGCTGCGCGCGCCTGGAGATTGAGCATCGTGCCAAGCGACATGCCCATGACGCCGGTTCCGCCGAGGCGCAGCAAATCGCGCCGGGACATTTTGAGTTCTGAGTTACAGAGATCGCTGCAATTGCCGCCAGGTAGATGGATCATAGGAGGATAGGGGGAGTTGGGGGTTCAGGATTAAAACTGGTTTGACAGAGAAGAAGCAATTCAAAGTCAGCGGTTAAACAAGAAGGCCGGGTTGTTGATGAGCGCCCAGGTCAAGTCCTGGACGGCGGTCAGCCGTTTATTGGTGATCTGCTGCTTGCTGGCCTCGGCGTCGATGCGCAATTGCACGAGCGCGGGGTCCAGACGGATCGGCAGCGAGGCGGCAGCCAGGGCGTCCTTGAGCGTGGTATGCCGGGCGTCGGGATCCAGCGGCTTCTTCGCAAGCGAAAGCTCGCGGCTGAGCCGCCAGTACTCGGGGTCCGCCTCGCGCACATAGGCGTTGAGCACCTCCACCTGCTGCGGTGAACGCTTTTCCCTCGGTACCGCCGCCGCATCGGCCGCGGCCACCGTTGCACCCTCGGATAACGGCTCAGCAGCGCTGGTCACGTAAATGCGCAGACGCGAGATTAGGTAGGCATCCCGCGCCTTCTGCGAAAGCCGGATCGACAGCTTCGAACCCGCGTCGTCCGCCAGCGGACGCTGCAGTTCAAACACCGCGACATTCCGCACCCCGACGCCCTTTGCACCGCCAATCGCCCAGCCGTTGGCCGCGTCATCATCCTTTCCGTCGATGGCACTTGCGGCTCCAAGCTTGTCCTGCTCGTAGGACGCCCAAGCCTTCGCGAAAGCCACCGCCTTGTCCTGACCCGCCTTGTCTGCTGGACCGACTTTCATGTCCACTTCACTAAGGATGAAATTACCATCCGGCGCGCGCCCCGGGCCGAACTGGGGGGCATTCGGATCCGGCAGGACTTCGACCATGATCGCGCTCACGCCTTTGAGGTCTGTGGTCGCGGTAATGTTGTAGTCGGTGCGATTGGAGGCACCGGAGGAAACCACCGTCCCATCCTTTTCGATCGCAAGCTTCACCGCGGGCACGGATGCCGCAGCTGTCTTTGGAGTCAAAAGCTGCCATTTGACGGGCGAGCCGACCGGGTTTGCGACTGCAATCCGTCCCTCCACTCGGGTTGGCAGCGACTGTTCCCAACCCTTGACTCCGGCGGTCGCCCTTGTTTCACGGTCCTTTCGCGCCTGCTCGCGCTCCTCGCGCAGGGCCTTGGTTTCCGCTTCATACACATCCAGCGCACCTTTCGCTTTGTCCATCTGCGCCACGCGCTCGGCCTCCATCTTCTTAATAATGGGCGCCTGCTCCTTTTCCTTCGCCTCCCATAGCGCGAGCACCGAGCGATGATCCCCGTCGATGCCCTTCATCATTTTCGAAGTAGCCTCCAACTCCTGCGGCGAAGCCTCGCGAGAGAGCACGCGCAGGAAGAGTTCGTTCGCTAGCTTCGAATCATCGCCCTCTTTTTGCACAAGCTTGCTGAGCTCGTTCTGCGGATTCTGGATCGCACCGGAAACCGTGGCACCGCTCAAAAGCGCCATGACCGAACCCAGACGCAGCTCGCTGCTTCGCTCGCATTCGCATGAGCTTTCACGCGCGGGCTTGCCCAGCGTTGCAAGGAATCCGGCGGCGCCCTCGCTACTGGAGTCCACCATCTGCGCAGCCCGCATTCCAGCCGCGATACCGGGCAACGCGGTCGTGGATCCCGTGACCTTAAACACGGCGTCAAACAGCGTTTCAGCCGAAAGCCGGCGAGCCACCGCGTGCGAATAGTTGACGGTGTCGTCTTCGTTCCACTTGTTGGTGCGGACCGAGAGCTGGTAGGCCCGCGATTTACAGATTTCCCGAAACACTTCGCGCGTGTTGAATCCGGATTTGAGGAACTGCTGCGTGAGATGCTCGAGCAGTTCTGGATTGGTGGCGGGATTTCCCGCGCGAATGTCGTCCAGCGGCTCGATGATCCCGCGTCCAAGCAAGTAGCCCCAGATGCGGTTTACGTAGCTGGAGGCGAAGTAGCGGTTGTCGGGCGCCGTCATCCAGAGGGCGAGTTGTTCGCGGCGCGAGGCCTGCGGCTTCTCCTGAACTGTGGCCGGATACGGGAACTGCGGATCGCTCACCTTGCCGGTGCGATCGTGCTTCATCTGACCGGCTGGATTCTCCTTCACGATTTCGAAAAGCGGCTTGGCGCCCTCCACCGCTGTGCCCCCGAGCTTGCGGCCGGTGCTAGCGGGATCTTCGGCGAGCGAGAACTGCGCAAAGTAAGCGGCGGTTTGATAATACTGATCCTGCGTCCAGCGCTCGAAGGGATG
The DNA here is from genome assembly GCA_945906945.1 of Akkermansia muciniphila. GTDB lineage: Bacteria > Verrucomicrobiota > Verrucomicrobiia > Chthoniobacterales > Chthoniobacteraceae > Chth-196. The sequence continues at coordinate 5,645 of CAMDSZ010000132.1, read as the reverse complement.
GTCGTGGCATTTGTTGCAATTGAACCGGGTGGCGAGGAAAAGATGCGTCGTGTTTTCCATCGCCTCCGTTGGTTGACGCAGGATTTTCCAGTAACTCGCCGCAGGATTATCTTTATTGGAACCGTTGGCGGTGATGACCTCGCGAACGAACTGGTCGTATGGCATGTTTTTATCAACCGCGCTGCGGATCCATGCGCGGAAGCCTTCAGCGCCCTCCTTGCCAAGGAACTTGGCGTTGACCTGGAGCAAGTCACTCCACTTGTTGGTCCAGTGTTCGACGAAATCGACGCCGCCGATCAGCTCGTCGATGACAGCCTCGCGCTTCACGCGTGACTCACGGGGATCGGCCAGAAAAGCCCGCAACTTTTCAGTCGTGGGCGGGAGCCCAGTCAAATCAAGCGACACACGGCGCAAAAACTCGTTGTCGGCGCACAAATCCGAGGGCGCGATCTGCATGCGCTTCCATTTGTTGGAAACCAACTGGTCGATGACGCCCCATTGGACGGGCTCCTTCCATTCAAAGCCGGAGCGGTCGCCCATCACCGTCACCGTGGTTGCAGCATAGTTGCCCTCGTAGCGGGCGAGGATCGGCGCCTCACCGCGGCGAAGCGTGGTCACCAGACCGGTGGAGTTGACGCTGGCGACATCGGTGTTGCCGCTTTCCACAAAAGCTTCGTTGGAGACGTCGCGAGTTTTTCCATCGGAATAGTGCGCAACGATCCGCACTTGCTGGCGCGACCCGACGCGCTGAAGGACGGGGTTCTGCGGCGTCAGCTCGATTTTGATCACACGCGCCGAGGCCGTGTTGAGCTTCGCGCCGCCGGCTACCCACTGACGCAGGATCTGGTGATACTTGGCGTCCACTTCGACGCGGCGTCCCCCTTCATGCGGCACCTCGGCAATCGCTTTCAGTAGCATCAAACTGTCGTCCGGCGAAGCGACGGTCACGCGACGCGAAGCCATGTCATCGGTGAGTGAGCGCAGATCGTATTCGGGATCATAACCCCGGAGGGAGAGCTTGAAGCCTCCCTTGCCGTCCTTCGCTCCGTGACAGGTACCCTGATTGCAACCCACCTTGGTCATCACCGGGTTTACGTCCTGGATAAAATCCGCGCTGAATCCGCTGGCCGCTCCCTTCACCGAAACGGGCACGTTTACCACCTTGCCCCCGAACTCAATCTTAAGCTCGGCGTTGCCGTCTGCACGCGGATGCAGCTGTCCCTTGGCCCCGAATTCCGCCACCGGCGCGCTCAACTGGAACTTCGCCGAGCGCGTGATGTCCGCCACCTCGCCACCCTCGAACTTCGCGGACACGAGCAACTGCACATAGTCGTTGCGGCGCCCGATCTCAACAATGGCCGGCACGACCTCGATTGCGGTCACGGGTTTGCCCACGGGAAGCACTTCCTGAGGTTCAGCAGCCGCCTCGGCAGGCGCCTGAAGCCGCATCCCGCCAGCCTTGGGCGGACGGATCACGGCTGAGGGAGTCACGGGAGCCGAGGCGAATTCCGCGCGCTTCTGTCCGGACTCCACGTCGAAAATGCGCACCTTACCGTCGCTTCCGGCCGCCGCCACCGTGTTGCCATCGGGATGAAAAGCGACTGCGTACACAGTGCTCTGCTCCAGCTTGACCTGCATCGCCCGAGCGCCGGCACGCGTTTCGTATTCGCTCAACCGCTTCACCTCGTCCGGAGTTTGTTTACGGGCGTCCTTGGCGCGGATTTTTACGATGTCGGCCGGGACGTCCTGTGAGGTCTCGGACACGTAAACACCGACCTCGCCCCGCCCGTCGAGGGCGCTTCCGGCCACGAATTTTTTCCCATCCAATGAAAAGCGCGCGGCAAAAACGCGTCCGGTCATTTCAGGGTACTTCCGCAACAAATTGGCGTTGTCACCGATCTTTCGGGCGGTGGTGCGAAAGATTCGGAACATTTGCGGCACGCCGTCGGCGCCGCCCACGACGATGGCCTCTGAGGAAGGCTGCCGGTCCACCGTGTTCATCCCGCCTCGCAGCGCGCCCGGGGTGATGGAAGTGATGTTGTCCACGAACCGTTCTCCGGCGACCTCGCTCAACTTCGCGGTCATATCGCGGCCGACCGAGATCAGATGATCGCCTTTCTCGGAAAAGGCCGTCTCCAAAACCCAGTCGTTGTGCGATCCCATTTGGAAAGTCTGCTTGCCCGTCTGCGCTTCAATCGCGCGCACGGTGTTGTCGGCACACCCGAAGGCGACCAGCTTGCTATCCGGAGACCAGCTAATGCCGTAGAGCGTGTCCCAACCGATGGGCGCCGAGACCTTCAGTTTTCGGGTCGCAACGTCCCAAATCTGGACTTCTCCCATGCGTGCTGGGTCGCCGCCCGCAGTAGCAAGCCATTTGCCATCGGGCGAAAAACGTACCGACTGGATGCGCTCGGACAAACCGACCAGACGCGCCTCGATTGCGCTTCCATCGGCTTTGTGTAAGAGAACCTCGTGAAAACCGGCCACCGCGATCAGGCTGCCGTCGGGCGAATAGTCGAGCGAGCTGACCACGGGCAGCCGGGGGTAAACGGGCGGGTGTTCCGCATCGAAATGTTTCTTCGCATCGGCGGGCGTGTCGTCCTTTGCGCCCTCGGCGATCCAGCGTTTAACCAGTTCGATTTCGTGGGCAGGGAGGGGCGGCTTGCCCTTGGGCATCTCGGCCTCGCCGTTCTCCGGGGTGATTTGTTGGAGCAGTGCCCCCTTGGCGACGTCACCGGGGATGATCGCAACGCCGTCCTTTTCTCCACCCTTCACCATCTTCTCGAAGCTGGTCATAACGTAACCGCCCTTGGCCTTGGAAGGCTGATGACATCCCTGGCAGTTGGCCTGAAAAATCGGCCGAACGTCGTGATAGAAACTGACCGGCCCGCCCGGCGCTCGGTTGGCAACCGCCGCAGAGGCCGTTTGGGGAAAGAGCGAAAGAAGCTGGGCGCAGAACCCGGCAAGAACCGCACCGGACATTGGCAACGCGAGAATCGGGGAAACTTTCATCTGGGAGAGGAGATCTAAGGGGGCTTACAGAAGTAGCCTATATTCTAAACCATGAACCAGACACGATTCTTAGCCTAAATCGACTTTCCCGCCTCCTCCTCCTCCCGTGGGAGCGCGGAGCCCCCCAGCTCCGCTTTGTGAAAGCCCTCCCTTCACTTTAGGATTTTCAATCCCTCGCGCACTTTTGAGACTAAGAATCCCGATTCATAAACGTTGTCGCCTAGCACCCCGCCCACTGAATCCTAGCTTCCTTCCTTTTTACATTCCCATGAAGCGCATCCAACTCACTGCTCTCGGCCTCGCCGCGCTCTGCGCATCACCGATCGCCCTCCGCTCGCTCATTGCCCAAGCGCCAACCGGCGGAGCTCAGCCCCAGAACGCAAGCTCTCCCGCGGACCCCGTGCTCGTTCCCACTGCTCTGTTCTCAGTGCCCGAAGGACTCGAGGTGACCGTCTGGGCGACCTCCCCGAGCCTGTTCAATCCCACCAACATTGACTTTGATGAAAAAGGCCGCCTCTGGGTAGCGGAAGGCGTCAACTACCGAGGCAAATCCAAGCGCCGCCCCGAAGGCGACCGTATCGTCGTTTTGGAAGACACCACCGGGAGCGGCAAAGCCGACAAATCCACCGTCTTCATCCAAGACCCCGCGCTTCAATCCCCCCTGGGCATCGCCGCGTTTGAGAACAAAATCGTCGTCTCGCAGCCCCCAGACTTGACTGTCTACACCGATGTAAATGGCGACGGCAAATTCGATCCGGCCATCGATAAAAAGGAAGTCCTTCTGACCGGATTCAACGGACTCCAGCACGACCACAGCCTCCACAGCGTCACCGCAGGACCCGACGGCAAGTGGTACTGGAACCAAGGCAACACCGGCGCACAGTTCACCGACAAAGCCGGCCGTACCTTCCGCATGGGGAGCGCCTACATGCTGCAGGATGTCGCCGGACAGAAAAGCGACGACGGACATGTCTGGATCGGGGGGTTCGCGGCCAAGATGAATCCCGACGGGTCCCACTTGAGCATCATCGGGCACAACTTCCGCAACAGCTTCGAACAAACCGTCACTTCCCAGGGTGACGTGTTTCAAAGCGACAACGATGACCCACCAGCCTGCCGCGTGAGCCCAGTCATGGAGGGCGGCAATGCCGGCTTTTGCTCCGCCGATGGAAAGCGCGCGTGGAAAGCCGACCAACGCCCCGGCCAGAGCAAACCCGTGGCCGAGTGGCGCCAGGAAGACCCCGGCACCATGCCCGCAGGCGATGTGTACGGAGGAGGCTCTCCAACTGGCGTCGCTTTCTATGAAAATGGCGCGCTCGGCGACCAGTGGCGCGGACTGCTCCTCGCCTGCGAAGCCGGCAAGAACGTCATCTTTGGCTACCTGCCCAAACCCTCCGGCGCAGGGTGGAAACTGGAGCGCTTCGATTTCCTCACCTCCAACAAGGAGAGGGAATTCGCGGGATCTGATTTTCTCGGGGGCAAACCCTCGGGCGAACTCAAAACCAAATTCCGTCCAAGCGATGTAATCGTCGGCCCTGACGGCGCCCTCTATGTCGCCGACTGGTTTGACTCCCGGGTCGGAGGCCACCAAACGCTCGACGATGGATACACGGGCACGATCTACCGCATCGCCCCAAAAGGGTTCAAATCCAAGGTACCGAAGCTCGACCTGTCCACGACAGAAGGCCAGCTCCTCGCACTGCAAAGCCCAGCGGTAAACGTCCGCCATGCCGGATTCACCCGCCTCCGCGCCCAGGGCAAGAAGGCCGTCCCAGCCGTGGCATCCCTGCTCAAAAACTCCAACCCGTACATCGCCTCACGCGCCATCTGGTTGCTCGCCCAAATGGGCGAAACCGGAGTCGCCCAGGTAAAACCCCTGCTCCAGTCCGCCTCCGAGTCCACCCGTGTCGTCGCCTACCGCGCCCTGCGGACCGCGGGGGAGGATATCGTTGCACTCGCCTCCTCGATGGCCGAGAACTCGTCGGCGGCCGTCCGCCGCGAAGTCGCCATCAGCCTGCGGGAGGTTCCCGCTGAACAGTCCCTTCCCATCTTGGTGAAGCTAGGCCGCCAGTTCGACGGCTCTGACCGCGCGTACCTCGAGGCATTCGGGCTTGGCTGCGAGGGAAAAGAAAGCGCCGTCTACGCAGAGCTCCAAAAAACCATGGGGGCTTCCCCTGAAAAATGGAGCGACGCCTTTGCGGGCATCGTCTGGCGCCTGCATCCCGACGAGGCGGCGGAGGCCATGAAATCCCGCGCCCTCGCGCCCTCATCCACTCCCGAACAGCGCAAACAAATGCTCACCGCCATCGGATTCATCCCGTCCAAAGCCGGCTCCAATGCCATGCTCGAGATCGCGGCAAACTCGGCTTCGTCCGCGAAATCATCCGCGGTTTGGTGGCTGCTCCACAACAACCAGAACCTTTGGCAGGAGCACAATCTGGGGCCCGCGTTGAAAGCCAGCGGCGCCTACGATCCGGACAAGATCGAGCTCGTTTCGGTCGAGCCGCCCCCCATCCCGGAAAACGCCCCTGTGCTTCCATCCCCGAGTGAGATCGCCGCGCTCCCCGGAGATGCCACGCGCGGGCAGGCCGCCGGAGCCGTCTGCTTCATGTGCCACCGCGTCGGCGGTAATG
>CAMDSZ010000131.1 GCA_945906945.1 Akkermansia muciniphila | reverse complement strand
CATGAGATTCATCAACAGCGTCTACGAACGTCTACGCAGAAGCCCTAAACGCGTCGTATTTCCTGAGGGCACAGAACCTCGAGTCTTAAGAGCCGCCGCCCGCTTCGTCAAACTCGGCCTTGGTACACCCGTGCTTCTTGGAAACTCAGACGTGATCCACCGGGTAGCCAAACAGGAGGGCGTAGATCTCGAATTCATAGGGATTATCGACCCCCTCAGAGCGGAAGACTTACCCTTGTTTTGCGAGCGACTCGAAAAGCTCAAGCGCTACCGCGACCTTGGTCCCTCGATGGCGTCAGCAATCCTCGCAAAGCCAAACTACTTTGCGGCAATGATGGTCCAGTATGGCCACGCCGATGCCATCGTCACCGGCGCAGACGAGGAAGCCTCCAGCACCCTGCGCCCGATGCTTCAACTCATCAGCCCAATGCCGCATCTTAAAAGCGTTTCCTCCTGCATGGCTTTGGATCTTTCCAACAAGCGGTACGGAGAGCGCGGCGTGATGTTTTTTGCCGACTGCGCCGTGATTCCCGAGCCCACGGTGGACCAGCTCGCGGATATCGCCGTCGAAACCGGCATCACCTGCCGCACCCTGACCGGGATGAAGCCACGGATCGCGATGCTTTCATTCACCACGCACAGCAGCGGGCGTCTGCCGGGGCCGGCAAAAGTTGCGGCGGCGACAGCGCTAGCAAGGCAACGCGCGGCACAGCGGGGATTCGAAATGGAAATCGATGGCGAGATGCAGGCGGACACGGCGATTCTTCCAGAACTGGCTGTAAAAAAGGCTCCACAAAGCCTCGTAGCAGGGAGAGCCAACGTGATGATTTTTCCAGACCTCGCGAGCAGCAACATCGCCGTGAAGCTCGTACAGTATCTCGCCGGCGCCGAGACCTACGGGCAACTACTCATTGGACTGTCCAGGCCCTGTGCCGACCTCTCTCGCGGGGCAACCGAAGACAACATTCTGGGCGTGGCGGCAATCGTGGGACTCCAGTCCATCGAACACCGCAAGCCCGTGCTTTAGCCAACAGCGCATGAACACCGTCACACCACGAATCTTTGTCGCGGCCACCGAACAAAACGACGGCAAAACCACCACTTGCCTCGGCTTGTTTGCGGCATTGCGCAAGCGGCTTGGACGCATTGGCTACATCAAGCCCGTCGGCCAGCGCTTCGTAACCATCGATGGAATGAACATCGACGAAGATACCGTTCTCATCGACCAGACCTACAAGGTTCACACCCCGCTCGAAGCCATGAGCCCCATCGCGGTCGAACCGGATTTTACACGCAAATACATCGAGGAAGCCAACCACGACAACCTCGTGCGCCGGATCAAGAACTCGTTTGACCGGGCGGCATGGGAGAAGGATTTTGTGATTATAGAAGGAAGCGGACATGCGGGCGTGGGCTCCGTGTTTGACCTGTCCAACGCAAGCGTTGCTCGGATCCTCCAAAGCAAGGTCATCCTCATCACGCGCGGCGGTATCGGCAGGCCGGTCGATGAAATCGCACTCAACAAGGCGCTATTCGATAAAGAAGGAGTCGAAGTACTCGGCGCCATCATCAACAAAGTGATGCCTTCAAAATTCGAGACGGTTTCTGAGTTTGCAGGACGCGGCCTTGCACGGCTTGGAGTCGAGCTGCTCGGGTGCGTCCCTGAGGATCCAGTCCTCGAGAACCCAACGCTCGGCCAGATCTCCAAGAGCATCAAAGGTAAATTTCTGCACGGAGGAGAACGCTCACGGCGTCAGGTTAAAAAAGTCGTCATCGGCGCGATGAGCACCGCACGGGTAACGGATTTTTTCTCGCCAGGCACACTGATTGTTTCCCCGGGAGACCGCGAGGACATCCTCCTCGCGGCATTGAGCTCCGTAGACCGCCAGCCCTCCGAAGGGCACAAACTTGCCGGACTCGTACTATCGGGTGACGTGCTGCCTGACGCGCCACTGCTAGAATTGCTTCGCAACTCTCATCTCCCAGTGATCAGTTCCCCGCTAGACAGCTACACTGTTGCGAGCAACATCCATTCAATGACGGTGAAAACGCTCCCGGGCGACGTTGAAAAAATCGATAAGATTCAGTCCATGATCGAACGGTTTGTCCGAATTGATCGGCTCATCGAAAAGATCGGCTGACCACACCCCGAGCCCTGCGTTCCCCGAGCCCTGCGTCAGATCGTGGTTCCGGAGGGGATCACGGCGTCCTTGGGAATCACGACGATGCCATCGCGCATGAAGAAGTTTTCGCCGTCCATCATTGAAGGCTTTCCTTCTGGCGTGATGGTTACCCCGTCGCCGATCCTCGCGTTTTTGTCGATAATCGCGTTCTCGATTCTGCAATTGCGACCGATGCCCAATTGAGGAAGACCCTCGGCACGCGTCTTCGCAGAATCATAGAAATCCGCGCCCATGATCACGCAGTTGCGGATCACGGTGCCTTCGTTGATAAAGCTACGAATCCCAATCACTGCACGGTCTATTGTGCTTTCGGAAATCACGCACCCATCCGAGATGATCGCCTCGCGCACCGTTGCTGAATTCACCTTGCTCGCCGGCAGAAACCGCGCGTGGGTGAAGATGGGTGCATTAGTATCGAAAAAGTTGAAAGGCGGCGCCGCCTTCGCCAGCGCAAGATTCGCATCAAAGAAAGAGCGTATGGTCCCGATGTCCTCCCAGTATCCTTGGAAGATATAAGCGTTGACCTTCGACTTATGGATCATCTCGGGAATCACGTTCTTTCCGAAATCAACGTGTTGGTTGTTCAAGGCGCTGATGAGCGCGGAGCGGTTAAACACATAGATGCCCATCGATGCCTGATAAAGATCCGCGTCTGTAGGCAGCCCTAGTTCCACCAACAACGACGCAGGAATCCGCAGTTTATCGAGCACCGCAGGATCCTTCGGCTTCTCAACAAACTCGTAAATGCGCCTCGCCTCGTCGGTGTGCATGATACCGAACCCGGTTGCCTCCTGCCTGCACACGGGAATGGTGGCGATTGTCAAATCAGACCCGCTTTCTATGTGTCGCAGCAGCACGTCCCGAAAATCCATGCGGTACAGCTGGTCCCCGGAGAGGATGATGAAGTACTCGAAAGACGAGTTCAAAAAGTCGCGCAAGTTCTGGCGCACAGCATCTGCAGTTCCCTGGTACCAACGCTCCCCGCTTGGTGTCTGCTGAGCCGCAAGAATTTCGACGAAAGACGGCGAAAAATGATCGAACTTGTAGGAGGCGTGGATGTGCCGGTGCAGGGAGACGCTGTTAAATTGGGTGAGCACGTATACCCTCTTCAAACCGCTGTTGATGCAATTGCTCACCGGGATGTCCACAAGCCGGTACTTCCCAGCCAGGGGCACGGCAGGTTTGGACCGCTCTTTTGTCAGCGGAAAAAGGCGCGAGCCTGCGCCTCCTCCCATGATGATGGCCAATGTTTTATCGGTGACAGCAACGCTATTGAACTGGGACATGAGGAAGTCGAGAAGAAGGTTCTGGGCGGGGCGGAGGTTGAACCCTACCCGAAAACCCGCGAACCGAGCCATCAATTTCCCTGACATTACAGCGCTTATGCTCTGCGGGCAGGCAAGGGCTGAAACGGAACCCCTCTGGGATCTTCGTTTGTACTCCACCCCTTTTCACTTAGACTCCGAATCTAGAAATTATGTGTGGAATCGTTGGATACATAGGAAAACAAGAGGCAGTCCCCTTTCTATTGGAGGGCCTTAGGCGTCTGGAATACCGCGGATATGACAGCAGCGGAGTGGCCGTCCTTCAGGGTAACCATCTCAGTTTGCGCAAGCGCACAGGCCGGATCGCCAATCTCGCCGAGCTAATCGCGTCGGATCCTGCACCCGGTTTCACAGGAATTTCACACACCCGCTGGGCCACACACGGCAGCGTCACCGACGCCAACGCTCACCCGCACACCGACCAGTCAGGCTCCCTGGCACTTGTCCACAACGGGGTGATCGAAAACTACGCAACCCTGCGAGAACAGATTGTGCTCGAGGGCCACTCCTTTCTTTCACAAACCGACACCGAGGTGCTCGCTCACCTGGTGGGCAAGCATCTAAACGCGCTCCTGACACCCTCAACAACGATATCATCCGCCTTGTTGGTGGAAGCGCTACGCATGGCATTGAAACAAGTGGTGGGAACGTACGGGATCGCCATCGTGCACAAGGAGCTACCCGGTCTGCTGGTCGGCGCGCGCAGGGGTAGCCCTCTCGTACTTGGCATCGGGAAAGGCGAACACTTTCTGGCTAGCGATGTGAGCGCAATCGCCAACCACACCCGAGAGGTTGTTTACTTAAAAGACTTCGATCTTGCCGCACTCACTTCCGATGGTTTTGAGATTTCTTCACTTCTTGGCGGCAAAAGCGGCTACGAAATCACCGCCGTCGAATTCACAGAGAGCGATGTGGACAAAGGGAAATACCCGCACTTCATGCTCAAAGAGATTTTCGAGCAGCCAGACACCGTTCGCGACGCGCTTCGTGGCAGGCTCTCGCGCGAGGAAGCGACTGCAAAACTAGGCGGACTAAACATGTCCAACGCCGAACTGCGCGCGGTCGAGCGCGTAGTGCTCACTGGATGCGGCACCGCCGCTCATGCCGCGATGGTCGGAGAGTACCTCATCGAGCAGCTCGCGCATCTTCCCGCCGAAGTCGAGTTTGCCTCGGAGTTCCGCTACCGCAACATGCCGCTTCCAAAGGACACTCTGGTGTTTGCCCTCAGCCAAAGCGGAGAAACCGCCGACACGCTCGCGGCCTTGCGCGAAAGCCAGCGCAAGGGCAACCGCACGCTTGGGATCTGCAACAACGTGGCATCGACCATCGCGCGAGAGAGCGATGGCGGAGTCTACATGCATGCGGGCACCGAGATCGGCGTAGCCGCAACCAAGAGCTTTACGAGCCAGTGCACGGTGCTTTCCCTCGTGGCGCTTCTCATGGGCAGAATGCGGCACCTTTCCACCACTCAGGGACTCCAGATCCTCGACGAGCTCGAAGCCATACCCGACAAGATCCGAACCATACTCGCACTCGATTCACAAATTCGCGAGATCGCGCTCAAATACGCGAACTCACAAGCGATGATGTTCCTTGGCCGCCAATTCAACTATCCGGTAGCGCTGGAAGGCGCGCTTAAAATGAAGGAGATCTCCTACATCCACGCGAGCGGCCATCCAAGCGCGGAACTAAAGCACGGAATCATCGCGCTTATCACCCCCGAGGTTCCCTCCGTCTTTATCGCACCAAACGACTCCGTGTTTGAGAAAAACATCAGCAATATCGAGGAGGTCAAAGCCCGCAAGGGACCCGTTATCGGGATTGGAACAGAAGGTTCCAAGCGGCTTTTATCTGTCTGCGATGACACCATTTTGATTCCGGCGTGCCCCGACTTTCTGTCACCGCTGCTGACCGCTGTGCCTCTTCAATTGCTCGCTTACCACACTGCGGTGGCATTGGGATGCGATGTGGACAAACCGCGAAACCTAGCAAAGAGCGTTACAGTCGAATAACGAGTCGCAGTTTCCAAAAGACTCCACAAGCGGTTAGCCCCCCCGGCCATGAAGACAGTCCCAGCGCTATGGTTCGAATCCTGCCCGTGGATTAACGGCAAATGGCATCACAGCCTGCCGCCCATCGAGATTCGCAATCCCGCCACGTTCGAGGGCATCGCGTCCGTTTCCTTCGCTGATGAAGCGTGCGCTTTAACCGCGATCAATGGCGCGGTGGCAGCGCAGAAATCTTGGGCGCGAACTTCTGCGGTGGAGCGCGGAATGATTCTCAAGCGGATCGCTGGACTCCTACTCGAACGCAAGGACGCTTTCGCTCGCCTTCTTTCAGCCGAACAGGGCAAGCCTTACGAACAGTCGATCGGCGAGGTCGAGTATGCCGCGAGCTTTTTCCAATGGTTCGGCGAGGAGGCCCGCCGCGTTTACGGCAGAATCACAAACCACCCGGATGCAGACCGCGAGTTTTTAATTCAACACAAGCCCGCCGGCGTCGCCGCACTGATCACCCCATGGAATTTCCCACTCGCACAGGGCGCAAAGAAAGTGGCGGCCGCACTAGCGGCAGGCTGCACCGCCGTTTGGAAGCCCTCCGAGCTCACGCCCCTCATCGCTCTTGCAATGGCTCCGCTCATGCGCGAAGCCGGACTGCCTGACGGCGTGATCCAAATCGTGCCTGGCATCGGATCCGTCCTCGGGCCGATACTCTCATCGCACCCTTCCATCCGCGTGCTGAGCCTCACTGGTTCCAGCGCAACGGGCTCAAGCGTCATGTCCGCCGCTTCAACCGGAATCAAACGCGTGTCGCTCGAACTCGGAGGTAACGCGCCTTTCATTATTCTTCCAGACGCCGACTTGGATTTTGTCGCGGAACAGCTGACTCGCTTGAAGCTTTTTGTATCGGGCCAAGTGTGTGTCACAGCAAACCGCGTGTTTGCGCCAGCACATCTCCAGCACAAAATCACCGAGCTGCTCGCGCAGAAATTCGCCGCGGCCCGCGTCGGCGACGGACTTGCGGCAACCATGGATGCGGGGCCTTTGATCAACCAGCACGCCTGTGCAAAAGTCTCTCAGCTTGTCGAAGACGCTGTCGCCGGGGGCGCAAACATCGCGCTAGAAAACCGCTCGTTCGAACGCGACCCGCGACTCGCTCGTGGCAGCTTTTTCCCGCCCACCATCCTGACTGACGTGCAGGACACGATGCGGATCGCCCGCGAAGAGGTGTTCGGCCCCGTCCTGCCCATTCTTTCGTACACCGACACTGGGGAAGCCGTGAAACGCGCCAATGATACGCCCTACGGCCTGGCAGCGTATGTGTACGGCAACAACCTGTCGCTGTGCAGGGCCGTTGCTTCAAGTCTCGAGGTGGGGATCGTTGGCGTGAACGAGTGGCGTCCGCTCAAAGCGGAGATTCCCTTCGGCGGCGTCAAGCAGAGCGGAATCGGAGCAGAGGGCGGAGAGGAGGGGCTGCGCGAATTCTTGGAAACACAGGTGATCTCCATCCCAAAGCCATCGCTCTGAGTAAAAGCGACGACCAAATTGTAGCTCGCATTTGCTAGCATCCTTTGCTGGCATCCATTGGAACGCATCGCCGATGCGCCCACGTCAGCAGCGCAATGAGCCACTACTGACGCAAACGGTTGACCGTGTATGCGACCATCGGATGTCCGATCGCCTCACCCTTGGAGACGATGTTCGTAAAATTGATCCGATAAACCTTCCCCTTGGAAAGCGCGCCGTAGAGCAGCTTGACGCGCCTGCGATCTCCGCTCCACTGCACGCGCTGCGGCATAACGGTGGTCAAACTATCCTCAGGGCTGCCGTAGCTTGAAGAATACTTGTATCCGTAAACTTCCGTGGAAAAAGAGTCCATCGACTCGCCGGATCCGGCGTCGACTGGCTCGGTGAATTCGACCTCGAATCCATCCTTTTGCAAGCGCACCGCAAGGGCCTCGAACACCCGCCCGCCCTTGAAGACGATCCGCTGAAGCCCTTCCATTGCCCCCGCCCATTCACGCATTGTCTGCCCCACATACAGCTCGCTACCCGACGGCGAAAACACCATTCGGTTCGTTCCATTGCGCAGTCCATTCCCGGAGTAAAAGTCTGCACATGCGCCCTGCCAGACCCCGTCCACGTTTTCCAGCATGACCCGGATGACCCGCGGCGCCGCAGCATCACCCACAAGCATCTGGCCTCCAAACGGCCCGAATTTGCCGCCGGTGAACTCAAACACGGGCTCGGCTGGGGAGCGTGAAAAGCCGTAGGGAAACGCAACCGCCTCGGGTGTGCGCATCGCATCGAGCTCTTCCATGGGCTGCTTGAGAGGATCTCGCTTAGGTTCGGCGCGCGTGTATTCGGGATCCCACACAAGCGAGGAGGGATGCCCGTAAAACCTGCCCTTTTCGACGTGATAAAGCGGATTCGTGCTCCGGAAGTCGCCCTGGTTATCAGTGACCCAAACCTCGCCCTTGGGGTCCACCGCGATTCCATTCGGCGAACGGAATCCCTTCGCCCAAGGCTGCGAGTTTCCCTTGGAATCAATGTGCATCACCCAGCCCCTGTGCTCGACAGAGGCGAAGTTGCGCCCGCGCCGGCTCACCTCTGAAAAAATACCGCGCGTGAATTCAAAAGTGAACCCCGAGTGCGACGCCGTGTTGAGCGCAACGTAGTATCCGCCCTTCCCGTCCGGAACGGGACCAGCGGTGACCTCGTGATACGCGCCGCTTAAATTAAACGGGGCCACCGTTTCATATTCGTCGGCAACTCCATCCCCATTGCCATCACGGATACGTGTCAGCTCGGGCATCTGGCTCACCAAGATTTCCTGATCCGATACAACAAAAACACCGTTTGCATTGTGAAGTGATTGGTCACAAAAAACCTCCCACTGAAACTTCGAGGGCTCGGCGGCGGGCGTTGCGAACAACACCCCAGAGCGCCGAGTGACCACCACCAATTTTCCTCCGGGCGTAAACCCCAAACCCCCAATCTCAGGCGCTATGCCCTTCGGCACGGGAATCTCCTCAACCGCGTACGCCGGGCTGACCCCTCCGGCATGGCTTGCAGCGGCGTGGACTTCGGGGGCTGCCTTTGCGAAGTCCGCGCAACCGATGGCGAGCCAAAGGCCGCTTATCGCCGCGAAGCGAAGCGGACCGCGCCCGCTCACAAGCTTCGGGTTCGGATCCTGGGTAAAATCAAAGAGGAATGAGTAGAGCATAAAGTTGGGCTTCGGTTCGAGGTTTGCGGCGCAGCGTGGTGCTCACTTCTTTTTGGGAGTCGGTTCAAATGGCTCGTCTGGAAACGCCGGCTCCGGGCGGTCTTTAACTCGCACTGTGAAATCCCCGAGAATTGGCCCCACGGGGACTCCCACGACATCCACAAAATCCCTATCCGAAGGCAATACCCTCCATTCGCGCGGAGCTCCCTCCACCCTCACTTTCAATTCGAACCCACCCTCCGCTGAAGGAGCAATCCGCTCGCGTATTGTCGACTTTCCAATCCGATACCAAAACTCGGGCATGTTCTGAACCATCCGATACCCGCCAAACTTTGGAACCTCATCTGCACCGCCTGCGGTTGGGCTTTTACCGCTGGCGCGATAGACCATCGCACCCATCAGTTTCGGAATATAAATTTTCGGCCGTCCCGAGCCCGGTTCCTTTCCCCAATACCAATTCATATCCAGAAAGCCCCCGCGCCATGCGTACATCAGCCTGCATTCGGTGGAGTCCCAGACATACGAAAAATCCTTGCCGTGATTGACCGCGATAGCGCCCGCGATGCCCGGTCGCGTTGGGACAACGGTCGGCACTTCGACGGTCTCGCCCGTCGCAGGATCCTTCTTCTTCTCAAAAATATCCTGCCGCGTGTTGGGATCATAGCGCACCGCTGACGTCGCCCTGGAGTGATTTGCAAAAACAGCAGGATCAAGCCCGGGATCCGGCACAAAGCTGCGCATGACAAAAGGTTTTTCCATGGTTCCAAGTGGCTTGTGCGTCATGCCGGAATCCCGTAGGGCATCCGGAACCTGCGGCCCTGCCGTCGTCGACTTTATTGCTGTAGAAAGCTTCTGTCCCGCCTTCACCACGCACATCACCCCCCGCATCGTAAACCAGTGGCCCGGGAATGTGCAGACGTACGGATATTCCCCCGGAGTCTCGGGAGCAATGAATCGAAGCGTCTCTTTCTTTCCGGGCTGAAGCAGTTTGGTTGCAGCAACAATTCCGGGAACATCTGGGAGAAAATGTTTTTCCATGCCTTCAAGGCCCATAGCTCCAACGGCAGCGGTCAACGCAGCCTCTGCCTCCGGCTTCACGAGGACGAAGTTGTGCGGCAACACACATGGATTGGAAAAATTTACCTCCACCTCCGACCCGACGGTGGCATCGAATCGCGTGACATCGAACTTCACCAGATTCGGCACCACAGCGATGCTGACCTTTGATGCGTTTTTCGGAGCGGCCGTCTGCGCCATGCAACTGGACGCCGTGCAAAGCAAAAGCGCGGTGCTCACGGTGAGGACGAGCTTTGTAAAGATTGGTTTCATGAGAGGTGGCAACGTTAATGACAAAGGCCTGGCAAATCGTATCGAGTAAAACCCACGAAAGAAGTTTAGCTTAAGGCATTCTTTCCAACCAATCGTTTGGCCCGTATAAACGATCCAACGACATGATGGCCGAGCGGCACTATTTCAAGGAGCTTCGACTGCAGCAGTTTCGCGGGCTGCAGGCGATCATCAGGCTTGGCAGCTTCTCGGCGGCGGCCCGGGATCTGGGACTGACAAAGGCGTCTGTCTGGCAGCAGGTCCGTGCCTTGGAGGAAGAGTTCGGCTGCAAACTAGTTGAATCGCTCGGACGCAGGGCGCAACCGACGCCGGACGGCCTGAGGCTGGCCCGACTGAGCTCGCCGCTGGTGGAGGGGTTTGATTCGATCAAGGCCGCGTTCACGGCGGAGCAGTCGCAGGTAGGCGCCTCGTTGTCTGTCGCAACGACGCCAAGCTGCCTGGCGCATGAATTGCGGGGCACCGTACTGAAAGTGCGCGATGCGTTCCCTCAAGCACAGCTCACCTTTCAGGACCGCAATTCGCCCGCGGCAATCGAATTGCTCGAGAGCGGCGAAGCAGACATCGCGGTTGCGGCCCGGTTTGAGGAGTGGC